>CAVESN010000117.1:4456-5829 GCA_963618365.1 Bacteroides uniformis | reverse complement strand
GGAAAGCACTTCCCACCAACCCTCGGATGCAGCTAAGCAAGACGGAAGAGACCGGTATGTACTTCCGGAAGATTCCCAACGAACCAAAGATCACCATAGAACAAATGCCTGCAAGGTAGGAACATGTGTTATTCATATTAAATTTCACTTATAGAACTTTAAAAATTATAAATTTTACTAAACATTTATACCAGTCCTACACTCTATCTACCATGACAAAAGAAGCACAAACCAAACAATTGACCCATCTGGTAGCCAACTTTGTCGCCTACACCGGCAAAGTGCTGCCTGATGATGTGGCGCAAAAGCTGAAGGAACTTGGCACCCAGGAAAAGGAACCCCTTGCGAGAACCATCTACGAGACGATGCGAAAGAACCAGGAACTTGCGCTCGCCCTCGACCGTCCTAGCTGCCAAGACACCGGCGTAATCCAGTTCTGGCTGAAGTGCGGAACCCGTTTCCCGCTCATCGATGTACTGGAATCCCTATTGAGGGAAGCCGTCATTGAAGCAACCAGCAAGGCGCCGTTAAGACACAACTCGGTCGAGACCTTCGATGAATGCAACACCAAGAAGAACGTAGGTAAGGGTACTCCCACCATCTTCTGGGAAATCGTGCCCGATTCCGATTCTTGCGAGATTTACACCTACATGGCCGGTGGTGGATGCACACTCCCCGGAAAAGCCATGGTGCTGATGCCGGGAGCGGGATACGAAGGAATCACGGACTTCGTCCTGGAGCAGATGACAAGCTACGGCGTCAACGCATGCCCTCCCCTCCTTGTCGGGATAGGAGTAGCTACAAGCGTGGAGACAGCCGCATTGCTCTCCAAGAAAGCGCTACTGCGGCCACTCGGCTCCCATAGCGAGAATCCTCGCGCCGCAAAGATGGAAATGCTTTTGGAGGATGGTATCAACCACATCGGCCTAGGTCCACAAGGAATGGGAGGAGCCCATTCCGTGCTTGGCGTGCACATAGAGCACACCGCACGCCACCCCTCCACCATAGGGGTAGGCGTAAACGTCGGCTGCTGGAGCCACAGGAGAGGGCACCTTGCAATCGGCAAGAACCTCGATTTCTCTTGCGACACCCATAGCGAATTCAAGATGTGAGGAGAAAACCCATGATTGAGATACGTAACGGAAAGAAGGTTCTTGTCACACCGGTAAGCGAAGATGACATTGCCCACATCACCATCGGCGACATCATCTGGCTAGACGGAGAGGTGATGACATGCCGCGATGTCGCACACAGGAGGCTGGTCGAATTTGGAAGGAAAATCCCCTACGACCTCAAGGGGAAAGCCATCTTTCATGCAGGCCCTATCGTCCGGAAAAAGGAGGGAGACGCCTACGAGATGGTCTCCATAGGAC
>CAVESN010000117.1:0-4446 GCA_963618365.1 Bacteroides uniformis | reverse complement strand
CCATAGGACCCACCACCAGCATGCGGATGGAGAAGTTCGAGTATGCGTTTGTCAAAGAGACTGGAGTACGCCTTATCATCGGCAAAGGGGGCATGAAGGAGAACACCGAACGCGCATGCAAGGATTTCGGTGCCATCCACCTCGTCTTCCCAGCTGGCTGCGCTGTCGTCGCCGCAAACGAAGTGCTCTCCATAAGGGAACACCATTGGGATGAGCTCGGCATGCCCGAGACACTCTGGTGCTGTCTCGTCAAGGAGTTCGGCCCCCTCATCGTCTCCATCGACGCCGGGGGAAAGAACCTCTTTGAAGAGCACAAGCAGACCTTCAACAAACGCAAAGAGGAAGCGAAAAGGCGCATCTATCCCGAAGTAAAGTTCATCCAATAACCGCACAGGGAAAGTAGCTCGCGGTTGCAGGCCTCTTCCCTTTCGAAACTGCACCCACTACCTCTTTTCCTCTTCCAACCTCCCTAGAAGAGTACGGGAAAAGAAGGAGGCAAGAATAAGAGCGCTCACACCTCCGGAGAGTTTCGCGCGGAGCAGGGGAACAACCATTTCTGGTTTGACTCCCGCGGAAAACCCGGATGGTCGCCTAGGAGGAAAGCCCCGGAGGCGGCGAATGCCGCATTGAGGAGCTTCCCCTTGCCATCCATAAGGGAGTAGGAGCTAAACATCGGGATTATGTTCGCACAGGAAGCCAACAACCCTGACGATGGTACCTCGTTCATGCCGAACTTCTCCCCCAAGCGACAAGCGGCGCTCTCCCGACCACCTGCACGAACCTTACCAGCGGGAAAGCCCCGGAGAGCACCAATGTGACCTGTCCACAGGCAAGAAGGCCATGGTCCAATCCGGTAAGCCCTGTGGCGTCCCTTTTCATAAGGATCCGAAACCCGGGAATCACCCTCCCCGTAATCTCCTCAAAGGCAGAGACAGCCAGGAAGAAAGTGACGAGAGCAGTCACTCCCCGCCCAAACCCGCGAAAGATCTTGATGGTGCGATTCGGACTAAACCATAGCCCCCAAGCAACTGCGATGGAGAGAGCCATTACGGGAAGCGAGCCATGCACAACATCCCCGAAGGATATCCCATAGGGGGTGAACGCCATCATCGCTCCCCCGCAAAGGGAGGCAAGAGGCATGGTGACCAACCCGCAAAGCAGACCTGAGCCAAACTTAAACACCACCAGCTTAGCTGGTGGGTTTTTGTTCCCCTATAAGGGGATTTGTTCCATTGCGGTAAAACCTCGACCCACCGCAGAACTGTTACTTGCCGCCGCTCAAAGCGGCAACACAACTCCCCTTCGCTACTCGTTGAATTGGCTCGCCTCCTCCTGGTCGCGTATGTACTTCCTTATCACGCTCTCGTTTATCCCGACCGTACTCACATAGTATCCCCGCACCCAGAGCGTCCTGTCCTTCCCCGTCACTTTCCTCAGCTCAGGGTAGTTGTCAAACAGCTGCAACGAGCTTTTCCCCTTCAGGTAGCCCATCACCTTCGCTACCGAATACTTCGGCGGAATCCTCAAGCTTAGGTGCACGTGGTCAGCACACATGGCCCCTGCTTCTATCGTTATCCCCATGTTCCCCATAAGTCCCCTTATCAGGGCCATGACCCTCTTCCGGCTCTGCCCGTACAGGACTTTCGTCCATAGGCACTCCTTTGCTAGTTTTGTATGCGATGGGTCGCATGCACATCCTGGCATTGGAGTTTCTTTTTCGGTATAACCTCCTATCGCACCACAGGCTTAGCCTGTGGATTTCTTCCATCTGTTAAAGAGGACAATTTTAAAATTTTTTAAGCCACCATGAAATCTCGTTTCTCTATATGGGAACGGGGTTTATTTATGTGGCTATGCCACACGAAGTCCTAAAGTCAGGAAAAACTTCAAAAAAGAAATCTACTGAAACAGGCTACAATAGACTGCACTTAACAGCACTATTGTCGTGTCCGAATTTGTTTGACGAATCGGACACACTTGTATACCATATGGTTATCAAGGAGGTGCGATATGAACTTCTATTCGATGCGCGATTTAAGAACTGAAAGCAAAAGCATGTGGGCGGATCTCTCCAGAGGAGACGAGGTCATCCTCACCAATAACGGCAGGCCTTCTGCCATCATGATAGATATTCCCGAAGGCGGCTTTGACGAGACCGTCCAAGCTGTAAGGCAGGCAAAGGCGATGATAGCCCTCAACAGCATGAGGCAGAGGGCTGCAAGGGAAGGCTTTAAGTCCGATGATGAGATTGAGGCCCTCGTCAATGAAGCTCGGGGGATCTGATGAACATTGTCCTCGATACCAATATCCTCGTGTCCGCAGCATGGTCGCCGGGACGTAATGCTACTAAGATACTCGAGGCAGCCTTCATGGGAAGATTCACAGTCTGCCACGACTACAGGATCATTGAGGAGTACCAGCGCGTTCTCCACTACCCCAAGTTCAAGTTCACGGAGAGCGAAATAGACTCTGTCCTTGAACCCATCATCAAGAATGGCATTTCCGTTATCCCAGACCCAATAAAAGACATCCCATTCGAGAGGGATGAGACCGACAGGAAGTTCTACGAGGTAGCCAGATTCTGCAATGCAGTCCTTGTCACAGGCAACCTTGCCCACTATCCCGAGGACAAGAACATCATCCTTCCTGCAGAGTTCATTGAACGCTATCTGTAAAAAGCCATGACAGCCGTGGTTGAACATGGACTTTAATTCTCTTGAGAGCACTGCAATGCAGGAGGAAGACAGGCAAGTCTACTCCTTCAGGCTGACCTCAATCTCCGTCCCGCACTTGAATGCGACCATAAGCCTCTTCTTCGAGTAGACCGTTATGTGGTCGGCAAGCCCCGTGAACATATGCTCGGAGAACTCGAACATCGGCCCATCCATCTTCCCAAGCTCCGATATGAACCTTGCCATCTTCCTCGACCTATTCCTTCGGTCGGTTATCTGGCTCTCAAGCCCCTCGACAATCTCCCTGGCCTTCACGTATCTTGCTTGATACGACTCGAACCTTCCCGAGGATACATCCTCCTCGGTTATGGCCTTTCCCCTGAAGCAGCTTGTCGCAAGGTTCCGGGAAACCTCTAGCTCCACGTTTGCCTCGGCAAGCTGACTCTCAAGCTCAGATGTGTCAAGCAGCATCGCCCTTATGGCCTTGAGGTCTTCCATAATGCCGTCCTTGCTTGTGATGAGCTTGTTCAGGGCCTTCACGAAGGCGGCCTTTATCTCGTCCTCCGTCAGATGGGGCGTGGCGCACTTGTGCTCTCTATGGAACTTGGCGTTGCACTGCCATATCGTCCTGCGGTACTTGTCCGTAGAGTGCCATACCTTGGACCCGAACGACTCCCCGCAGTCGGCGCATATGAGCCTTCCCGAGAATATGGACTTCGCGGAATGCTGCCTCAGCGTCGCCTTCCTCTCCTCTAGCTCCAGCTGTGCCATGTCGTACTCCTCTTGGCTTATGATGGCCTCATGGCTCTCGCGGACGAAGTACTTCTGCACCTCGCCGTTGTTGGTCTTCCGCTTTGCAAGGAGGTCTGCCTTGTAGGTCTTCTGGAGGATCGCGTTCCCCGCATACTTCTCGTTCCTGAGTATCCTGATGACACCCTCCGCGTCCCAGTGGCTTCTGCCGGTTCCCGTCTTGTCGCCGCGCTTCATCAGCTCCGCCGCGATTGCATACGGGGTCTTGCCCTCGAGAAAGCGCGAGTATATGTATTTCACCGTCTCCGCCTGCACCGGGTTTATGGCGGGGTTGCCGTCATCACCCCTGTCGTAGCCAAGGAAGTTGCTGTATGAGATGGAGACCTTGCCGTCCTCGAACCTCTTGTGGATGCCCCAGAGGACGTTCTCGGATATCGACCTCGACTCCTCCTGCGCAAGACTGCTCATTATCGTGAGGAGCACCTCGCCCTTGCTGTCGAACGTCCAGATGTTCTCCTTCTCGAAGTAGACCTCGACCCCCTTCTCCTTGAGCTGCCTGATAGTCGATAGGCTGTCGACAGTGTTGCGGGCGAAGCGGCGGACGGACTTGGTGAGTATGAGGTCTATGCCGCCCGCAAGCGCATCCCTTATCATCCGCTGGAAGCCCGCGCGCTTAGCCGCATGCGTGCCGGATATCCCCTCGTCCGTGTAGACATCCACGAACTCCCAGCCCTCATGGCTCCTGATGTACGAGGTGTAGTAGTCCACCTGCGCCTCATAGCTCGTGTACTGCTCGTCGTTGTCGGTGGATACGCGGGCGTATCCCGCGACCCGCCTCTTGGTGTTCTTCTCAATCGGCCTAGACGAGAACTTCGCCAGCGTCGCCGGTATCGTCGTCACGCACCTTGCCATTCGTCTCCTCCCTGTACTTGCTGTTGTTCGTCCTGCAGAGCCATGTCCTCGTGATTCTTCGTCCATCCCTCATCACGAACGTGAGCCTGTTGGTCCTTGCGACCTCTATGTG
>CAVESN010000116.1:0-5866 GCA_963618365.1 Bacteroides uniformis | reverse complement strand
GTGGTTGGGGGTGCCGGACACATGGCTTGCTATCGTGGAGAGAGGGTAGCCGTAGCTGGTTCCTTCCACAATCTTGATGCGGTCCAGCGCATCAGTGTTGTCGCTGGTCCAGATTTGCTGGGAGAAGCAAAGCATGCCGAGATCGAAGCGTTGCCCCCCGGAGGCGCAACTCTCGAAGAGCACGTTGGGAAAAGCCTTGGCAAACCGCCCGAGCAGTTCGTAGAGCCCGCTTACATAGCGGTGGAGGAACTCACCCATATGCCGGACTTCATTGTTGGCGGTGTAGAGGTCGGTGAACAACCTGTTGCAATCCCACTTCACGTAATTCGCATCGGTATCCCTGAGCACTTTTGCAATGGAATCAAAGAGATAGTCCCGCACCTCGCTTCGTGTAAGGTCGAGGATGTATTGGTTCCTTCCCACACTGGGCTTCCTTCCGGGCATGGCGATGATCCAGTCGGGATGGCCTAGTGCAAGCTGACTCTCCTTGTTGACCATCTCCGGCTCAACCCAGATTCCGAACATCAGCCCCAGCTGGTGGATCTTGCTGCTTAGCGAGGGAAGACCCGAGGGAAATTTCCCGGGGTTGGGATACCAGTCCCCAAGACTGCTGGTCGCGTCAAAGCGGCTAGCGAACCACCCGTCATCAACCACAAACAGCTCAACGCCGAGTGCTGCCGCACTTTTTGCCAAGGCGAGCAGCTTGTTCTCGTCATAGTTGAAATAGGTCGCCTCCCAGCTGTTGAAGATGACAGGTCGTTCCCTCCATTTCCATATTCCACGGATGATGTGCTCGTTGACGAAACGGTGGAAATGTGCGCTTGCTCCTTCAAGCCCCTCGCTGGAGTAGGTGAGGATGGCTTCCGGAGAGGAGAAGGTCTCTCCTTTTTCAAGCTTCCATCGAAAGGTGGACTCGTTGATTCCTCCGACGAGCCTAGTCTTGCCGAATGGGGAGACTTCAATCTCCTCCTTGTGGTTGCCGCTGTAGATCAGGTTGTAACCGATTACTTCTCCATGCTTCTCTCCCGCATCCTTTCTCGCAAGGAAGAGGAGGGGGTTGTGGTCGCTTGAGGAGAGTCCTGTGCGGCTTTCGTTGACATGGCAGCCATGCCGCAATGCTTCTCGCTCCTTCATCCGTTCCCTTCCCCATGCGCCATTGAAGGTAATCAGGTCCCAATCGGAGTCAAACAAGTCAAGTTGCAGGGAATCGAGCTTGCGGATGTAGATGTGGTGTTCGCTCCTGTTGGTGACGCTTGTCGAGCGGAGGATCACATCGCATTTGTCAAACACCACATAGGTGAGAGTGAGGAAGATGGGCAGTTGCGTATCCTTGAGCTCGATGCGTAGCGTCATGCACTGCTTCTCGCTTCCATACGCACAGGCACCATTGGTTTTGGGAATTGGTTTGCCGTAGGTGATGGAGTGGCTCTGGTATAGGAAATCCAATGTCGTGTATCCCCCGTCATGGTCCAGAACCACCATGGGGACCCGGTAGTCCCCTTTCCCTTCGGAAGAGTACTCCATGCAAAGATTTTCCAGAAAGAGCGTGGGATGGTCCTCGTCGTAGGCTGGTTCATCCCCTATGGTGAAGCGATGCTTGTCTTCCAGCGCGATCGGGTCGTCTGCCTTGAGCCGCAGCCTCCTTCCATAGAAGAGGTGCTCGAGATGTCCGGTTTCATTTACGCGTAGCAGGTAGCTTGCATTCTGGGTATCAAGTGCAAACAGGTGGTTCTCTTCTCTGATCATATCTGGCTCCATGGGTATCATAGTGCAACAACCAAGAGAAAGTGCAATGGCAATCGTCTCTTTTTTCTCCGATACTTTCACTTTGGGCCATGTCGGTTTACTATGCGGTTATGGATATCCGTAGAATGCAGCTTTGGAGTGGTCGTCCCGCCACCATAATGGATAATGACTGTGTCCGTTTCATCCTCGAGGACCAAGGAGGCATGGGGGTGGAGTTTTCCGCCCGAAATGCTTTCGGCGCATTGGAGAACAGCGCATGGATTCCCCCGTTCCACAGTGGAGGAGTCTCTGTCTACGACGATCCGAACTCCTCGTTCTGGAAGCACTCTCCGCTCTTGTATCAGATGGCGGGGTCCTTCTTCTGCTTTCCCAATTTTAGCCCTTTCCCACTCAAGGATGTATCGCCAGAGGAGGGGAAAACCGGGACGGAGGGACAATTCTGGGTGGTGGAGCGGTATGGAATCGATCCCTCTTCCGGTGGAATCTGGGCGCTGAGCATGATGAAGAACCGCCAGTCCAAGTGGCATGTGGAGAAAATAGACCTCCTGCTTCCCGGGCAGAATGTCCATTATACCGCGACGACGGTGACAAACACCGCCTCCTCCCTTCTGGAAGGGACCGTTGTCTGGGAGAACAATGTGGGTTCTCCTTTTCTGGAGTCGGGCTGTGTGCTTGGTTCCTGCGCCAAGACATGGATGACTCCCCCCGACACATTGGACGGCAAAGTCAGGCATATGCTCCCTTGCGGTGTCCAGTTCGACGATTTGTCCCATATTCCCATCGGCGGGGGAAGAACTGTGGATTATACGGTTGTTCCTTCACCCAACGGGCGAACCGACTTTGTCTCGGGGAGAGTGCCAAGGACGGCGGACCTGGGCTGGTCCAGCGTGATCAATCCCCGTCAGCAAATGCTCCTGTTCACCTTCTTCCCGGGGCCCCGTGGCTTGGGAGAAGGAGACATACCCATCAACTTCGTCAACTTCTGCTTCAATTATGGGGGTAGAGGCGTGACCCCCGAGGCGCTGTATGACGGAGGTTCTTCCCGTAGCTTCAGCCTAGATGTGGGCTGTGGCACCAACATGCTTGACATGGGACTCGAGACAGCTAGGGAGAAACGGACCTTGATGGGAGTGGACACTTTGGTGACATTCCAGCCGGGAGAGTCCAAGACCATGTACTATGCATCAGCTTTCCTCCCTTATGCCGCAAGCAGGATAGGATTGAATTTCTACACTGTTGAGCGGGTGCTTAACGGGCTTGAGCTCAAACGCACCAAGAGCTGGGCTTTTATCGCATGTGATCCCTCTTTCCGCGCAATCAGGGACCTCTTGCTGCGGCTGCGAGAGGAGAAAAGGGAACTGGCAAAAGGAGATAACCAGTAAGGCTTTCACCAAAAGAGGGGGGAGAATGTTCCTCTTCGCTCGGGATTAGTTGTGCTTCTTGAGCCATTTCCCCGAGAAATAGTAGATCCAGAAAGCGATGGAAGTGGGAATCCAGGAGACGGGATAGACCACCATGAGCGTGAAGATCGAGGGATTTGTGGGGAAGTAGAAGAGAATCCACAAGACGCGTATCACGCAAATGCCGACAACCGAGAAGATGGTGGGGAAGAAGGTCTGCCCGCACCCTCCCATTGTCCCCGGCATTATTTCCAGAGTGATATAGGTGAGGTAGACGGGAATGGTGATCCAATAGATTCTGCTTGCTACTTCGATGACGGCGGGATCGTTGGTGAACAAGGCGCTGAGGTGCCTGTTAAAGGAGAGGACGAAAAGGGAGAGCATTATGGTGGTGGCGCTGCACAGAGCGAAGCTTGTCCAGTTTGCCTTACGGATGCGGGAGTATTGCCCAGCCCCATAGTTCTGCCCTGCAAAGACCGTCATGGCCACTCCGAACGAGTTGCAGATCATCCAGAAGACCTGGTCGATCTTTGAATATGCGGTGTAGCCTGCAATCACCGTCGTCCCCAGGGTGTTGAGAGCGGATTGGATGATGATGTTGCTCAAGCCGTACATGGAACCTCTCAGCCCCGTGGGAAAACCAATGCCCAGCATCTTCTTCACCATCTTCCGGTTGAGAGTGATGTCCCTAAAGGAGAACCTGAGCTCCGCTTCGGGATTTCGACAAAGGAAAAAGAAGACCAGGATTGAGGAGAATCCCATGCAGAAGACAGTTGCCCATGCCGCTCCGGCAATCCCCCATTGGAAAACCGCAACGAAGAGCAAATCGAGGATGATGTTTGCGAAACAGGCCGCTACAAGGATGTAAAAAGGTTTCTCGCTGTCCCCCATCGACCGGAGAATTGAAGAGCCCATGTTGTAGATCATGGTGGGGATTGAACCGAAGAAATAGATGTGCAAGTAGGTCACCGAAAGGTCAAAGATATCCTCCGGCATCCCGATCAGCCTCATGACAAAGCGAGCGCTGAGAATGCCTATGACCGTGATGATGGCGCCGAAGAGAATCGCCATGGCAATGCCCGTCTCGATAGCCTGATGGGCCGATTCCTTCTGCTTCGCGCCCACATATTGGCTGACAACGACACCTGCTCCACTGGTAAGACCGATGAAAAAACCTAGGATGAGGTTGATGAAGGTGGTCGTGCCTCCACCCACTGCGGCCAAGGCCCCCGACCCCACAAATCTTCCTACGACAATCGCATCGGTAGTCCCGTACAATTGCTGGAAGCAAGCTCCGAACAGAATGGGAAAGAAGAAGGATAGGAGGCTAGGCAGTATCGGCCCTTGGGTGATGGAAGCATGGGAATGGTTCATAAGCTCAGGGCCGTGTCACCTGCTGGTACCAGTTTCCGTTGGCCCAAAGATAGTAGGAATACATGGTATCAGATCCAGCAACAGTATAGCCTCCATAGGTGATGAAGTAGTTGAATGTGGCTATTGGATCATCCTCATAGGTCAAAGCGTTCTGTTCGTAGACAAGAATCCTGTTGGATTCCACCAGGTAGCGGTAATTCCCTGTGAGCGTGCTCCCGCTACTGGTCGGGACAGATGAGAGGCAGACCAATTTGTCGGTGGCGAAGTAAAATCCATTGCCACTACTATCGGTGAACTGATAGGAGTCACTGGAGAAATCATTGTCTGCGTTCGCCAAAAAGCGGGCAGTCCCATAGAATTTCTTCCTATGGTTCTCAATTTCATAGTCCGTAATCTTGTTGGTAGTTTTAAAGATTATCTCAGAATCTTTTGTGAGGGTGAATGTACCGGTAGAAAATGAATATGTTCCCGTCTGATTGTAGTTGAGGTCTTCGTCACTGAAATGCAATGTTGCTTCGCTGCTGTCCTCCAGATAGGAAAGGGAGCCTTCATAGGTGATCGCCTCTACGATTCCACTTGTCCCGAGGGGAGTAATTCTTACCGTGTGCGTTACAGTGATTGTTCCGGTTTTTTCGTCCTTTTTAGAAGAACCTTCCGAGAAGGAGACGGCAAAAGGCTCGCCATTAAAAAAAGAGGAGTTTGATGCAACCGTATAGGTTCCTTTGAGCGAGCTCGTGGAAGTGTTGGACGCTACTCCCGTAAGGCCTGTTTCATACGCATAGCTTTTTTGCTCTGGTTCGTCGCAAGCCATGCAGAGCACTACGGCCACCATAAGGGATAAGATGCACTTCGCTTTCATCAGAGCCTCTCCTCTTCGGCTGTTATAGCATGCCTCCATCGGAAAAAGGAAGAGGAAAGCGATGCTGGTCATTGAGAAAGAGGTTGTCAGAGCCCTTGCTGACAGAAAATTGCAAAGTGGATGAATCCTCCTACACTCGACTTCACTATGAAATCACTGTTTCACTATGAGCCAATATCCTTTGCGGGAAGAGCCGACACGGGAGATTTTGTGTTCTTGCTTGAGCGGTCCAAATAGATTCCAATCGTCTTCTTGCTGACTCCAAGTTGCTCTGCAAGTTGATCTTTCGTGGCATTCGGTCTCTCCCTTAGACATTGCAGGAGGAGACTCTGCTTATCGGACACCTTATCGGACACCTTATCGGACACCTTATCGGACACCTTATCGGACACCTTATCGGACACCTTATCGGACACCTTATCGGACACCTTATCGGACACCCTGTCGGACACCCTGTCGGACACCCTGTCGGACACCCTGTCGGACA
>CAVESN010000115.1:0-5904 GCA_963618365.1 Bacteroides uniformis | reverse complement strand
AGTCGAAAAAAGCCAGGAAGCGTTGAAGGAAAGAGAATTCGGTAGGTGCCATGCTCCTTGGGAATGGCCGGACTTTCATAGAGCTGCTCATACAAGTTCCTTTCCTTGAGATACCTGCTGTATGCGAGGTACAGAAACTCGTAATCCCCTGCCATCTCCCTTTTTATGGAAAATTGCCCCTTCTGGTCATGGAAAAGCTTCAGCTGAGGAAGAAGGGAGGAGAGATACCGCACAAGACGCTTGGTTTCGCTCCCCCTCTGGGGGATGAAGTACGAAAGGGTGATGCTCCCCTCCTTCAGGGCATTCTCCAAGAAGAGGAAACGGATGGTGTCGGTAGATTGTTTTCGGTCTCCAGGCTGTGCAAACAGCTTGCAGAAATCATCATAGCTCAAAGCCCGATCGCTGAAGATGGCACCACATCTACGGGCATATGCAATCAAGGCTCCCCGTGCGCTTACCTCGCTGGGGAAGACGCACACATCCCCGCTTTCTAGAGCGTCAAACAGATACGCTTGCTTGTCCCCCATAGCTCCCTCCTCGTACCATTATCCACAAAATCAGGCGGAATGTGTCACCCTTGCAACATTTCCAGCTGATTTCTCAAAACTTCCCTATATGCTTCCCTCACCCTTGGATGGGAAATCCCAAGCACGTGCCCCGATGCAGAGAACAACCAGACTAGCAGCGAGAAAAAACCTCTCGTATGGATATGGAAAAGCCAGCGGCCATCCTTCAAGTGTTCGAACGAGACATAGGGAAGCTTCCATTGCTTTTGCGTCTCGTACCAACCCTGCGTTTCATCTAGCACCACATCCGTGTCTATCCAATCCTTCTCCAGGATGATTCCGAACGGGTCCTCGAGCAAGGATGAAATGTCATAGTGCTCCATTGGCACGAAGGCGGCCTTCCCATCATCGCTTAGAAATTGGATCCGCTCAAGCGCGAGCATGAAGAGCACCTCCTTTTTCACACGCAGGGTGACACAGTACAGGTAGATGCCTCCGGAAGCAAGAAAGCAGCACAAGGGAAAAATCGGATAGCGTTTGCTCTCCTTGTGCCTGGGGCTCTTGTAGGTAACTGTGCAGGTATGCCCGCTCTTGATTGCTTTTAGGATGATTGCCACAAAGGATGCATCCTGTTCCCGCGAGATCTTGCCCAAATCACTTTGGCTGAACTGGATGCAAGAGCTTTGCTCTTTGTCATAGGCGCCAAGATATTCCAGCTTCTTCAGAAGGGATTGTGACCAGAGGCTCAAGGAGGGAACGGAACCGATATGCCCGAGGATGATGCCGAGCACGGCACGCTCCTCCGCATTCAAGGATGCGGGAGGCACAGGCACGTTCCATCTTCCGCTCCTGCCCCAGTTGAGGTGCCATATCTTCTCATGTCCCGGCATGTCGCAGTAAAGAGGGAATCCCGACTCTTCCACTCTATCGAGCAATCGGTACGCAGTCCTCTCGCTGACCGCGAGGGCAGATTGCAATTGTCTGACGGTGGCCCCTTCGGGCCGGCCCATCATCCTCGCAGCCGTAACCAATTGGACCAATTTGTCTGTCATTCCCTCTCCCTCGTTCTGATACTATACGATATTTCGAAAAAGGAGGGGCAACCTGTTCAATTTTTCTTCAGCATGATTTCCCAGATTGTCTTGTCGGTGGGTTCCATACCCTCGTGCGTCATCACCGAGAAGTAATCGATGGTCTTCTTCGCATCGGGGCCCACGATTCCGCACTCGCTGGAAGGCGCTTTCCCTTCCAGCGCCAACCTGCTGGCGAGGTATGCGCTTTGGACGCAGGAGTGGATCTTCAGTGCGCATGTCATCTTCGCACCATCGCATATTACTCCCGCAAGGTCCCCCACCATGTTCTTGATCACACGCTCAAGAGCCTCCTGGTCTCCTCCGTTGAGCCATACAAGGGCGCACCCCATGGCTGTGGCGGCAGTGAAGGCGCCACACTGGGCGCTGAGTCTTCCCTTGACCGCAGTCAAGGAGAGTCCGACCAGCTCAGCGATGCAGAGAGCCTGACATATCTCGGTCCGGCTCTTTCCAAGGTGCGATCCCACCACAAAGAGAGGGACTGTCATGGTGATTCCCTGATTTCCACTTCCGCTGTTGATCATGACGGGAAGAAGGCAACCCGCCATGCGGGCGTCCGATCCTCCTGCTGCCAGTGCGGCACCGACTTCCAGAGCCTCCTCATAGCTTGTTGGCGGATAGTGGCGCCCCTGCATCAAGCTCTTACCCACGCCAAGTCCGTATTGCTTCTCCAGCGAGGCAAGGCTGATCTTCATGTTGGTCTCCATCGCCTCAAAGAGCAATGACTCAATCTCGTCCGGAAGATGGGTGGAGTAATCGAGAATCTCCCCCAATGTCGCTCTCTCTAGGACGGAAGTGTCGATATGGTTCTCCTCGGGCCTCCTTACATCCTCCTCGAGCAGCACCTTTCCATCCTTCTCCTTATAGCAGACATGGGTGTGGGTGGGCCCGATTGCGGCTGAGGCGCTATGGCCGTCATTCTGGGCAAAGACCTTTACGTACAGGGGAGTCCCCACATCAACCACGTCGATATGCACCTCATACCGCCCGGCGACCTTCTTCTGTGCATCAGTAAGAAGAGAGAGGATATCAAGCCCCAGACTCACATCGCCGGATGCCGCGCCGAGTGCGACCGCAGCTCCCACCCCCTTCTTTGAGAAGCCGGGAATCGAGACGCTCATGGCGTTCTTCAGGATATCCCGGGTTGTCTCCACCCTGAGTGAGGAGGGAACGCCACCCAGAAGCCGGGAAGCCCACGCCCCTGCAAGCGCGCACGCCGCAGGCTCTGTGCAACCCATCGCAAGCACCATCTCCTGTTGCAAGAGCCGAGAAATCACATCCTTGTCAATCGCCATATTTCGTTCCTTCTTCCCTGATATATTCCCCTTTTTCGCACAGCGGGGACAATGAGGGAGGTCACATTGTCGCTTGGATTACCATTCTCTCCCATTGTAGCCCCGACGGGGAATCCCGTATACTAGGAGCATGGCAGAAACGACAATCTCCAATCAATTCCCTCTCGGGTTATGGGAAACGCTTTCCACCAAGGGCTCAAGAAGTGCCAACCGCCCCATCCTTGCATTCGCAAGCTCCTTCGTTCCCTATTTCGCATTGGTCACCCAGCAAGGGTCGATGATCCGGCGCACACTTTTTTCCAAGCGTGGAAAGAAGGAAGAGGTAATCGACGTGTACGATGGGAAGGAGAAGTGCTCGCTCCCCCAGAAGATAGTCGGCCACACGCTTCCCCTGATCGCCAAGGATCTCTCCTGCCCGAATTTGATTGACCTTGAGGGGTACTATGGCATCGCCATGACCCACATCTTCTTCGACCAGATGCTCCCGCTCTTTCCTGATAGCGGGAGATTGTCCAGATGGCTTAAAAACGACTGGTTTGCGAAAAAAGAGGTCAAGGGACATAAAGAGCTCCTGGAGGAGTTCGATTATCAGAAGGCGACATTGGAAACCCTGGGGATGGAGCTTTTGAAGAGCGGAAAAAAGGAGACGGAGAGTTCTTTCGCAACCTCATATGACGCACTACGCGCCACCAGGGAGTACCTTGCCTTCCGCACCGAAGGGAGGGTCTGTGACGACCAACTGGTATGGAGATCCATCTCCACCATTTCGCTCACTCAGTCGATAGACTTGGTCGACCGTCTCACGCAAAGCGTAGTGCAGGAAGCCCAGATCCGCAACCTAAAGCGGGCATTCAACGCAGGGGAGAAGAGCTATGCCTCCATGCTGGCGTCTCATATCCACTCCATGGTTCTCCGTAGCAGCCCGATTGCCACTTCATCCAAGCCTCGCTACGAGTTCAACACGCTCGCATTCGACCTTTCCAAGACAAAATATGACTCCTTCGTCTCCTGGGAGATCAAGCGCAGCTCAAGCCTGATGCTGCTTGCATGAAAGAACTCTCCTGCCTTCCCAAATCCTGCCTTGTCGACCCGCTTTACAGGCAATACCACGACAAGGAATGGTGTAGGCCTGTCCATGACGACGCAAAGCTCTATGAGCTCTTTCTGCTCGAGTTCTTCCAGGCAGGGCTCTCCTGGTCCTGCATCCTCCACAAACGGGAAGCTTTCAGAGAGGCCTTCGACCACTTCGATGTGGAAAAAATCGCATCCTATGGCGATGATGACGTGAAGAGATTGATGGATAACAAGTCGATTATCCGTAGCCGGCCGAAAATCCTGGCAGCGATAGGGAATGCGAAGATAGTCCTCTCCCTCATCAGCCAGTACGGCTCGTTTGACGCATATCTCTGGTCGTTCACTTCAGGAAAGACACTTCTCATCCCTTGTTCCGCCACCCGCTGCAAGGAAAGCGACTTGATGGCTCTCGACATGAAAAGACGTGGCATCAAGTTCGCGGGAAGCGTGACTCTTTTCAGCTTCATGCAAGCCTACGGGCAAATAAACAGCCACGATCCCCTCTGTCCTGTGTATACTCTTCTTATGGAGGTCAGCTCATGTCCCAAGCAAAGATAGCGCTTCCCTTGGTGCTTTTCTCGATGGGCTTAGCCAGCGCATCCACCACCACCTACACCACCACCTACCAAAAGGGGATGGACAGGTACAAGAGCCGTGGAACGGATGGATCGGAAAGCATCACCAAATACCAGAAATTCCTTAACCGGTACAAGACCACATCCAGTGACGGAAACGACAGCTCCACCACCTACCAGAGGGCAAGTGGCACTTGGAAAACCACCTACAGCGACGGAACCACGGCAAAGACCATCTACTTCCCCGCCCAGAACAAGTACAAAACCACCTACAGTGACGGTTCATGGTCGGAAACACGGTGGAACGAGGCAACCAAAAGCTGGAAGACCGTCCGCCACCAATAACCTGTCAGCCTTACCGGAAAAAGGAGGCCTTGGCAAAGCCGGATCCTCTTTTCCTCAACGAGGAGCACGATACTGTTTGCAGCGGGAAAGACAGAAAAAACGTTCTCTCGTCAAAACACTCCTATGGCCGGATGAGAAAACAGTGTAGCCTTGGAACAATGAAAAGCTTTTTACCGCCATCAGTGACGGAAAGGGATGCTATCTTCACGTGAAGGCTGGTTCCCAGAACACCTTCGGCCAGCTTAGGGCGCTCATCGCACCTTCTCTCAACCTAGGTGATGACCCAATTTGGTGGTTTCAGTGCAAAGAGTTGCGTATCGGGCCGACCTTAAGCGAAAAAGGCCCAGATTTCACGCTCAAGGAGGCGGGAATTAAGAAGGGCAACGCATTCGTCTTTTGCCAAAGGGAGCTTGTGTACCTCTACAACGTCAAGGCAAAAGAGGAGTATCGCGCGAAGGTCGACACCCCCACCATCATCAAAAAGAGAGGCTCCAGCACCCCGTCCCCCATGGAGGAAAGTCCATTTTTCTGGGAGGGGGAGAGACTCAAGAAAGCGCTCTCCCTTTGCCTCAAAAGAGATTGAGAGAACAAGGAAATGGCTGGTGGTTATACGGAGTTGCGCAACTGGCTTTCGTCTCCATTATCATGCGACTGCACAAGAATGGCATCTCCCCCTCCTTGTTCTATGAAATCGCCGACATTTTGTGACATGACTAAAATCTGGGATGCCATATCCCCAAGCGGAGGCTGCCATCTCACGAGCCAAATCCCCATTCCCCTCGCCTACGGTTTTGTCGTCCACGCAGATATCGTGCAGAAGCTTGATCTTCCCCTCTTGTTCCCACAAGAGCTTCTCGCCCACAAGGAAGAAGAAAGACCCTACTCTTTCCCGGACACAGGGAAAGAGTTCCTCAAATGGGCGGATCCCTGCTACTTTGAACCGACTCCCTACTACCTAAAGCT
The DNA here is from genome assembly GCA_963618365.1 of Bacteroides uniformis. Lineage (GTDB taxonomy): Bacteria > Spirochaetota > Spirochaetia > Sphaerochaetales > Sphaerochaetaceae > RUG023. The sequence goes on along the minus strand of CAVESN010000115.1, from coordinate 55 downwards.
GAGGGACGAGCTAAAAACAAGCAGAAGAAGAGGGACAAGGAGTGCGATGCAATCA
>CAVESN010000114.1:0-5954 GCA_963618365.1 Bacteroides uniformis | reverse complement strand
AAAGAGAGATAGCTCTTCCTCTTATCCATAGGCGCTCATTCGTATGAAGTGAGCGCCTTGCCTGGTCATGCAAGACCAAGCTGAAGGTCCCCGGGCGGTTTAGTGGCAAGAACGTGGCGGTCAATTGCTGTGGCATCAATTCAGTCATCACCCCCGAGGATTAGAGACCTAACCATGCCGAAATTGACATAAGCCATCATTTGCTTAGGCTGTTTCCATCCGCACAGGTCGAATGTTTTTCTTAGGAGCGGGTCATCCCTTTCTTTTCTCCTAAAAAGCCATCGTTTTTAGAAGGAAAGAAAGGAAAGAGATGAGAAGAATCGGGTTCCTCGACAAGCATATGCATATTGACTACAAGTTGCACTTCTTGATGGCGTCGATGGTGGAAAGCACGTGCGCTTCCATGATCCGCTCCGACTGATCCTTGTCATGCTCCTTGATAGCTTTCAAGAGCAAGCCATGGTCGTGGATGCCGTGGGCGGTCCCCATCAAGGCGACGATGCGCCGCATTGCTGTCGAGAGGTTGATCCGCATCCCCTTGTAAGCTTCCTGAATATAGGGATTTTTAGTCACATCCCCAAGAAACTCGTGGAAGGCAAAATCCTCCTCTGCAAATCGCTGCAAATCGGATGTGTGTGCCACCATCCCCCGATAGATTTCCTCCAGCTGGGTCGTCTCCTGGGTTGTGATGCGTGTGGCAGCCAGTCCGGCAATGCTTTTCTCAAAGACCATGCGGAGCTCAAGAATCTGGATGACCTGCCCCATGCTGGATATTTCTCCCCCGGAGAGCAGGGGGGCGTGACCGTGCGAGGCGACCACAGTTCCACGACCGCGCTGTGTCTGGACAAGCCCCTTTGACTCAAGAATTTGAAGAGCGCTGCGGATTGTAATCCTGCTGACATCATACTGACGGCAGAGTTGCGCCTCGCTGGGCAGCAACTCTCCCTTCCGGTAGGAGCCATCCACAATCGCCTTCTCGATTTTGGCGCTGATAGTGGCCCTCAGTGGAATGCGTGCTTCGACCATGGGCAAAGTTTACGCGTTACCAACCATTTCGACAACCTTGTCGGCTATATCCTGTGCCGTCAGATGGTAACGGACTAGAAGTTCCTCATAGTTCGAGGCGCTGGTTCCGAAACAGTCCCTGATACCTACCATCCCCACATTCCCGAGTACTTCGGACACCGCAGAGCCCATGCCAGCATGGATATTGTGCTCCTCGGCGGTCACCACCACCTTCATCCCCTCAGCCTCATGCATGAGCGCCTGCTTGTCCAGCGGCTTGATCCGGAACAAGTCGACCACGCGGACATCAATCCCCTTTTTAGCAAGCAAATCGGCCGCCTTCAAGCTCTCGTGCACCATCGTCCCGCAGGCGAAAATCACCGCATCCCTTCCATCGCGCAAGCGATGCAAGCCAACTGAGAAATCCTCAGTTCCCTGATAGACAAGAGGAAGATCAGCACGGCTGATCCTAAGATACGCAGGAGCGGTTCCCTTTGCGAGAAGCGGCATCAGCATCCTTACGGAAGCGGCATCGCAAGGACAATAGACCTCCATGTGGGGCAACACCCGCATCAAGGCGATATCATCGATACTTTGATGGGTCTTGCCATCACCATAATCAGACAATCCTGCCGATGAACCGCAAATGACCACATGCAAACCGGCGATGGCGATTGAGGAGCGGATCTGGTCATAGGGTCTTCCCGTCGCAAAGACGGCGAAGGTACTCACGAAAGGAACTTTTCCTCCCAAGGCAAGACCCGCCGCCGTGCTGAGCATGTTCTGTTCGGCGATGCCCATCTGGAAATAACGCCTGGGATATGCCTGCTGGAACAGGCAGCTCATCGTACTCTTTCCCAGATCGGCGTCAAGGGCCACCACCTCAGCCATCTGTCCTCCAAGCTCGACGAGCGCCTTTCCATACGCGCTACGCAAACTCTCAACCATTGTCGACCTCCTTACGCATCTTGCCGATGATCCGTTTCGCCTCTTCGTATTGCTCGTCACTCAACATCGAATTGTGAAACTGGCATTTGCCCTCCGCAAAGGGGAAACCTTTGCCTTTGACGGTATGAGCGACGATACAGGTAGGCAAATCCCTGCTCTGGTCGCTCTCCTCTATGGCATCCAGAATCTGACCAATCGAATGACCGTCAATCTCCACCACATGCCAGCCGAACGCACGGAACCGCTCGGGCACATGGGGGATGGGAAAGACCTCGTCCGTAGTTCCTGATGCCTGCACCCCGTTCAAGTCGATGAAAAGGCACAGGTTGTCCAACCGATAATTCACCGCACTCATCGCCGCCTCCCAAATCTGTCCCTCGGCAAGCTCCCCGTCACCGACCACGCAAAAGACCTTGGCCGGATTTTGGTCAAGCTTCAATGCCATGGCGATGCCCTCCGAAATGGAAAGTCCCTGACCCAGACTGCCGGTAACCGCCTCAAGTCCTGGCGTCCGGTCGATGTCAGGATGCCCTTGCAGCATACCGTCCAGCGTCTTCAGCTTGGAGAGTTCCTCGCGGGAGAAGTAGCCAAGCTCGCAAAGCGCGGCATACTGGGCAAGGACGCAATGCCCCTTGCTGAGGATCAACCGGTCCCGTTCCGGGTCCTTGGGATTTTTCGGGTCGAGATGACGCATACGGTCGAAATAGAGCACTGCAAGGATATCGGCAATCGACATGCTGCCCCCGAAATGGCCCACCTTGGTGGAAACCATGTCCAGAATGTCGCTGCGCATGTCAATCGCATGGCGCTTCAAGGAAAGTATCCGCGACTCATTGTATTCCATCTATTCCTCCAATCAATAGCAAGTCACCCCGCCGTCGACGGCAAGGGAAAGACCGTTGATGAATGCGGCTTCGTCACTGGCAAGATACAGGACGGCGTTCGCCACATCGCTGGCAGAGCACAACCGTCCAAGCGGCACCTCTCCAAAACGCTCTGTCTTGCGCTGTGGATCCTTGAAAAGCTGTGCCACCAGGGGAGTATCCACCGTACTGGGATGAATTGAGTTGCACCGGATGTTGAATTGTCCGTAACGGCTGGCAACCGCCTTGCTTAGGAGCGTGACCGCTCCCTTGCTTGCCGTATATGCCTCGGGGGTGTACTTGTGACCGACAAGTCCGCAGACGCTAGAGGTATTGATGATGGCTCCCCCCCCTTGGGATCGCATCACCCCGATGGCATACTTGCACCCCAGGAACACGCTTCCCGTGTTGACGCGCATCATGGTGTTCCACTCCTCGATGCTCATCTCCTCAATAGGCTTACGGATGTTAATGCCGGCATTGTTGACCAGTACGTCCAATCGGCCCGATTCGGAGACGATGTGCTCCATGGCGCGCTGCCAATCCTCTTCGCTGGTCAAATCGATCTTGATGAAAGGAAGCCCCAAATCCTTTGCGACCTCCTCCCCTTTCAAGTCGAGCAGGTAGACTTTCGCCCCCTCCTCTTTCAACCGTCGCGCCATGGCGCTACCAAGGCCTCCGGTTCCCCCTGTGATGGCAATGATTTTTCCTTGTACTCGCATGACATACCACTTGTATTATAAGTTTTATTTTGTAATACATGTTAGCTTACCACAAAAATACCCGTCGTCAAGAAGATTTCAGGACTTGATTCGGATGGGCATGCGGATACGGATGCTCACGCCCTGTTTCCCGTCGCTTTCCACCCGGAGGGATGCAGACCCTCCACTATAGAGCAACAACCGCTTGCGCGTATTGAAAAGACCGAGGGAAGTCGAACGCCTAAGCACGTCCGATCCCCCCTCATTGAGCTTTTCCAGCTTCTCCTGGTCCAACGGCATGCCGTCGTCGCTTACCAAAAGTTCCGCGAGTCCCTCCCCCAAAGGACGGGCAGAAAAGGAGACGCGTAGCGTTCGTCCCGGGACGAATCCATGATTGAATGAATTCTCCAAAAGTGGCTCGAGGAACATTGCCGGCACCAGCATCACCCTCAATGAGGAATCGATTTCCTCCTGGAACGTGAAACGGTCCTTGAACCGATAATGCTGGAGGGCGATATAATCCTTCACCACCTCCATCTCCCGCCACAGGGGGACCCCCTCTTCTTCCGCGGTCAGGGAATACTTCAAAAGACGGGAGAGCAGAAGCAACATCCTGCTGACCTCGTTCTCCCCGCCGGTGACGCGAATTGCCCTCCAATGGATCGTATCAAGGGTATTGAAGAGGAAATGGGGGTTGACTTGCATTTGCAACGCACGGAACTCCATGGCTTCCTTCTGCCACTTGATGAAATCCTGTTCCAGAAATGTCTTGATGACATGATAGTTCAGATACTCGAAGACATCTTCGGAAAAATCCTCATCGCCTGGGGTGCTGCCCACCTGGGAAAACTGTGAAAGAATGTTGGCCAGGAACTTCCGTTCCCGGCGGTTGACCTTCAAGGTGATGGCAAGTCCGACCAGAAGCGCGACAAAGGTCAAGACCAGCGTAAGCCACATCAGCGTCCTGCTGAGGGAATACAGGCGGGAAAGGTCCATGGCATAGGTATAGGTCAATCCGTATTTCTCGCTCACCGCCTGAAAGTGCGCCACCTTCTCGCCTGGATTCTTGGTCTTCAGCAGCACCTGCCCGTCGTCGAGCGTGGCGCTCAATGCACCGCTGTGCCCGGCATAGGCCGCCTCCAGGTCGAGGGAACGCAAATCCAGGACAATCAGCCCTTTCTGGTTCGTGATTGCATTGGAAAAACGACTGATCATGCGGATGATACGGGACCCGTTTTCCAGCGTGACGGGCATGATCGCCTTGACCGGATCGGTCGGATGGTTTGCGTACCAGTCCAGCCAGGAACGGTTGGAAAGATAACGGACGTCGTACATGCCTTCACTGGAAAAGACCAAGTGCCATGGATTCTCAATATACAGATAGATTGAGGAGATATAGGAGCGACCGCCAGCAGGAGAGGAAAGCGAGGCAAGGACAAGCTTCAAGTCCCGATAGCCATTCAGGTCGACCTCGTCCCGACTCAGGATATGGCGAATGCGGGAAAGCAGCTCATTGTTCATGCCCAACATCAGCGAAAGCGAGTCCATCTCATCGAAGACGTTGTCGTAGTAGAGGATTGCATCATCCAGCACCCTCTTTGCCTCCTCCCTGCTGGAACGACCCACCATGAAATGGGCCAAAGAGGAGGCGCAAAGCCCCAAGGCAAGAACCACTGTCACCAGCGGAAGCGCATGCTGGAAGAAGATTCGGGCGATTCGGGAACGGATATGCAGCAAGAAAAGCTCCTATGAACCCATTGTAGGACTCAGAAGAAAGGAAAGTCCATGAAAACCTTTCCCCGTTTGACAATCACGACAAAACTATGAACCAGAGGAGCGCTTCCCTGCCAAGAACGGCGAGCCCTATCACCCTAATTCACTTCCGGCATTATTGCCATTTGACTTCCGACAATATCATCGTCCCTCCCCGTGGATACGAGAGAGCTCCTAAGCCTAATCTGGCACCAAAGAAGAAAGCGGCATGCAATGTCGCTTAAGAAATCGGAGAATTGGTTTGCTTTTGACCGACCACCTCAAAAGAGTCATCTTCGCATGAAAACAGAGAGATTCTTGGATTTTTATTCAACTACTAAAAACCTCTTTACTCTTTCAGACATCCAATCGGAACCACATACACTCCATCCTCTCTGCGGTAAGCGATTTCGGTTCCTGTCAAGATCATGAGGAATGATGGCTCTCGCATTTTCTCGGTGTTCACTTTATCTTTCAATTCCCGCAAATGCACTGCTGCATTCTCAATTTCTTTTGACCCTAATTTCACTTCGATTGCTGCCCAACGACCATCGTTCAAGGCAATAACTGCATCTGCCTCAAGACCGCTTCCATCACGATAATGGAAAACCTGTCCATCAATCGCTTCTCCATAAATGCGCAAATCCCGATCACATAACGATTCAAAAAGCAACCCGAAATAATT
>CAVESN010000113.1:0-6044 GCA_963618365.1 Bacteroides uniformis | reverse complement strand
TGAGATAAGCAAGGAGGAAATCATGAGCAACAACAATCAGGTGATGACGGTGAAGACGCTGGCAAGGTCACCGCCACGGTGAACAACACCGGCGACGGAGGGAAGGCATCCTTCATCTACGTCCACGACGGGGAGAGCTACCGCGTGAGGGGCAACTTCCTGCAGCGGAAGACGGACGGCGCATGGGTCGACGTCGGCAAGGTGAGGGACATCATGAAGAAAAGATAGAAATTTTCCGTTAAGCGTTACGTTATGCCGGTTCCCACGGGAAAATCCGTAAAGGGCCGGTTTTTTATGGCCGCTGGAGGCATACGGATGGAAGACATGCACTATGAGGAAGCGCAGAGGAAACGGGAGGAGCAGTCCTTCTACACGAGGCTTGCCGACAAGGAGGAGAAGCTCACCGCAGAGCAGGTGAGGCCACAGCCCGCCTTCCGCAACCCGCTAGTGCAAAAGCCGTCCCATTATGAGCCGAGGCGGGAAACGGATGCAGGGATGAATGTCCCTCTTGACGGCGGGAAGGAATGGCAGACAGTGAAGGGTCCCTCCATTGCGAGGCAGGAGGCCGTCCAGACTCCCGGGTCCGACATGCAGTCCTACCTTGAGAACGTGCAGGGGAAGATGCGCGCATGGAAGGGGGACGGCTTCAGCTTCTCCCCCGCCGAGAGCGAGGCCTTCAAGCGGCTGGTGGGTGCGTCCGCGAACAAGGATCAAGTTCATCGACGCGGCGAACTACGCCCAGATGAGCGGGATTTCCCTGATGGACGCATGGAACAGCATGGACGAGCTTTGCGAGTACTGGACCGGTCAGTCCTACAGCGTTGACAACTCGTCCTTCATGGAGAACGTCAGGGCTGGATTCGAGAACCAGGACACCCGGCGTTTGAAGCAGAGGGCTGAGGGCCTTGTCATGGCGGGCAGGCTGGACGAGGCCGAAGAACTGCACAGGCAGATTGAGGAGAGGCTTTCCAGGCTTCCCCAGGGCAAGGGTATTCCTTTCTCGTGGTGGCAGCAGCAGAAGGAGGCCATAGCCCAGAACATCGGAAACAACGTGGAGCTGTGGATGGCGACAGCGGAAGGGAACATGGCGATGACATCCGCACTCACTCTCATGGCGAACCTTGGCGGGGTGGCTGGCGGTACGGCCCCTGTGGCTGCAAGTGCCGCCGGTGCGGCCGCTGGCGTGGGGGTAGCCCCTGTAGCTGCGACAATCGCAGCCGCTGGCGCCGCCTTCGGCACGGCCATGGCGTTCAAGCAGAACCTCGAGCTTTCCGAGGCGGACGCATTCTATGACATGTACTGGGGCAACGGCGAGAGGCGCAACGCGACAAGCGCGAAGCTGTACTCATACGGGGTCGGAGTTGCGACGGCATTCCTGGAGACTTTCGTTGACGGCGTGTCATCCCGTGTCGTCGGACTTGCAGCCGGTAAGAACGCCTCAAAGGTAGGCGTCAACGCGCTTGTTGACCTTACCGCAAGGGGAAGCGTGAACAGATGGGCGAGGGGGCTCGGGGAGTGGGTCACCGGCGCGCTTGACGAGGGTTTCCTGAACGAGTTCCCCGAGAGGGTGATGGGGGATGTCGCAAACGCGCTCTACCGCCATTCGGTCGGTCTTCCATCCGACTTCGACATCAGGGAGACCCTCAGTGGCGCCATGGAAGAGGCTGTCAGCGGAATGGTCGTGGGCGCCGTCTACGGTGGCGTCTCCATCCCCGCCTCGATGAGGAGCATGAAGGCTGAGGCGGTTGCGCTCAGGCGTGAGGCGAACGTGTCCGCGTCGAGGGATGCGTTCATGGACGCAACCGAAAGCCTGAGGCCTGAAGGGGTCACGCAGGAAGACTATGATGCCGCGAGGAACCAGATATTCGACGCCTCCCGGAAGCAGGCGGCCGACCTTTCGCTTGAGATGAGCGCAAGGGACAAGGCGGGTTTCTCCGCATTCACCGAGAGCTCCGGCGTGGCATATGGCGCAATCGGCGTGGGTGCTGGCAAGGAAGGCAAGTCCATTCTTGTGTTCGCCGACACTGAGGCGCTGGAGAGTGCGTACGACAAGCTTCGTGTCTCGGCCACCAGAACCGATTTCTCGGAGGACGGGAGCGTTGCGACCCTGCGCTTCGGCCAGAGGCTGGAGAATGGCAGCACTGCGTTTCAGGAGCTTGTGCTGACCACCGACAAGGGATTGGTGGAAGGTGAGATGCATGCGCCAAGGGGGGCGTCCTTCAACGACGACATGGCGGACATGGAGCTCATGGCGAGGCCAAACCTTGCGGGGCTCTCCCTCGATGATGCGCTTGGACAGCAGGAGGTGAGGTCGGCGCGCCTTATCGTGCGCGACAAGTGGAACCTTAGGGGAGTGAGGAACAAGGCGGCGGCTCAGGCGCTCGCCGCCGCATCGAGGGTGCTCCATGTACCGGCGACCGAGCTTGCGGAGAACATCCGCATCGTGTTCGAGGATGACTCCAACCCGCTCAGCGAGGGGCATGGCGGATGGGTGGACGGATTCAGCAGTGACGACACGCTTGCCACCATCCATCTCACCAAGCGGGCGAAACCTGCGACTCTCTTCCACGAGGTCGGGCATGTGGTGCGAAGGTATGCCACACCGCAGCAGCTTTCCGACATCGCCGCCGTGTATGGCGTTACGGATGGGGTGTGGAGCACGGCACAGGAGGAGATGTTCGCCAATGACTTCGTGCGCTACCTCCGCACGATGACGGCTCCCACCCGATCTCTTGCGAGGCTGTTCGGCCAGATCAAGGAGATTCTCTCCTACATCACTGGGGGCGAGTATGCGAAGGAGATTTCCCCCGAGGTCGCCAAGGCCTTCGACAGGCTGTTCAGGGGAGAGGAGACGGATGCTGGCGTGCTGGTTGAGAAAGAAGGCGCCATATTCGGGTCTCCGTCCAAGGAGGCTGAGGAAAGAGCCGCCAAGAACAACATCAAAGAGGAGGAGTGGGAAGGCAGGAGCGTCAGGGATTTTGGACGAGAGTTCGGCGAGACGATCAAGAGGGACATCCTTTCCGAGGACCATGCGGTCCTCGACGGGGTGAGGATTGTCTCCGGCATCAGCAGGTCTGACATGCCGTTCTACAAGGAGCTGGGGCAGATGAAAATCCTGCAGAAACTTGGCATGGACGGAGTTCTCCTGCCAAGATTCGCCACAGAATACCTGCACAGCCTCTATGGTGTCACCCTTGAGCGCGGCTCTCTTCCAGACGGGATTGTCCTGCTGGACAATGGAATGTTCGTCGAGATGAAGAGGGCTGGCAATAAGTTGGTACGTAATGTCAATGCTGCGATGAGAGAGACTCCCGACTTGATCTTTGTCTCTTCTTTGAACAGGTTGTCTCCAAAAGAAATCAAGCGAGTGGAGACCGTATTGAAGTCTGCGCCGAAAGCCCCGCGGATCATCATCCTGTCCGAGCCGGATTGCCGCGTGTATGCGAATTTTGGGCAAAAAATATCCGGGAGCAGGAATGAACCCGGTCCCGGCCTCACGCGCGGTTCGCAAACCGTACTCGCCGAATGGGAAATCTCCCATCCTTCTGAAATCAAGAATATCATCGATTCATATTTTGTCAACTCCTCGGATGACCAGAGGCTTATTCCGTATGAGAAATACCGGGAGGTTTCCAAGACAAGTTTCTTGGAAATAAAGAAGGGACAGATCGCAAACGACCTCCATGGTTTAACACTTTGAAAAATCCATAAAAGGCCAAAAATCGCCACCTGAAGCTCTCGGGTGGTCGTTTTTAGTCGTTTCCAAAAACATTTTTTTGTTTATAAGTGTTTATAAGCTTGCGCAATCAATTGCATTTCGCTATACTGTGGCCATGGCTTACGTACTCACCAGGACACAAATTGGAAACGGGGATGTCTCCTACAACATTTCCTCCGCGCAGCGGATTCCCGGCACCCACGCCCAGAAACGCGTCACGGTGGAAAAGTACAGCGCCCTCCAGCTCGCCGCAGAGGGAAAGGATCCGGAGGCCTTCGTGCATGACAGGCTGCAGAAGCTCCGGCTTGACCTGAGGGAAAGGAGGGAGGGGCGGCTGGTACCATACCACATAGATCTGGGTCTTTTGCTCTCCGGTGGCCCGAAGCCGGACGACCAGAGGGTGAACCTCGGGTATGCGGCCTACTCAAGGCTCTACCACATGTTCGAGATCGACGAGTTTGCGAACAACCGCCGCAGGAGGATGCGGTGCGAGTACAACCTCAATGTGATGCTGCAGCATCTTCTCTACTCAAGGATGCTCTGGCCCGATTCGAAGCTCGACGGATGGGAGCGCAGGGGGCGTTTCTTCGGCGGTGGCGGGTATGCGCTGGAGGACGTCTACCGTGCGATGGACAAAATCCTGCCATGGAGGACGGCCCTCCTGCGCCACCTGGACAAGATGGCGCGTGAAAAGCTCGGGAGGCGGGGCAACCTCGTCTACTACGATGTGACGAACTACTACTTCGAGAGGGATGGCGAGGACGAGGAGGGAATCGGCCTGAGGGCGAAGGGCGTGAGCAAGGAGCACCGTCCGGAGCCGATAATCCAGATGGGCCTCTTCATGGACGAGCTGGGACTGCCGGTCAGCTATGAGCTTTTCCGTGGGAACGCGAACGACTGCACCACGCTTATCCCCGCCATGGAGGACGGGGTGGTCGACTTTTCGGGGAAGAGGAGGATAATTGTCGCGGACAAGGGAATGATGAGCTACAAGAACGTGCTGAAAATCCGCTCCGACAGGAACGGATACGTCGTCAGCCAGTCAATCCGCAAGAGCGACGACGAGACCAAGGCATTCGCGCTTTCCGATGAGGGCTGGGAGGTGTGCGAGGTCGACAAGGACACCGGGGTTGTACAGATGAGGCTGAAGGACAGGCTCGTCCTCAGGGACGCGAGCGCGACGAGCGACGTCGACGGCAAGCGCCACAGCGGGAAATACCGCGAGAGGCAGGTGTTCGTCTGGAGCAGGAAGCATGCCGAGAGGGCGAGGGAGGAGCGGAACAAGGTGCTGCTCAAGGCGTCATCGATGGTCGGCCGAAAGTCTTCCGACTTCAAGGATTCCAGCTACGGGGCGGTCAAGTACCTCTCCAAGACGCCGATGAAGGGAGGAAAGCCGCTCGATGCGGACGGTGGGATGTACACCCTCGACGCCGAGAGGATCAAAGAGGAGGAGAAATACGACGGCTACTACCTGATATGCACAAACGTGGTGGGCACCGAGACCTCGGGCAAGAAGCTTGACGGCAAGCCGGACGACCATGCGTACTACTGCAGCGAAACAGGATTCCTCGTGCTCAACCACAATGTTACTGCCGCCGAGATTCGCCGGATGTACGGGGGCCTCTGGCGCATAGAGCAGACCTTCAAGGTCACCAAGACCGGCATGCTCAACCTCCGGCCGGTGTTCCACTCCCGCGATGACAGAATCAGGGCCCACTTCCTGCTTTGCTTCGTCGCGCTTTTCCTTGAGCGGGTGCTCGAGCTCAAGCTCGGTTGGAAGTATTCCGCCGCCACAATACAGCAGTCGCTCTCATCCTTCTCCGCAACGCTCGTGCCGAACTCCAACTATTACCTCGTGGGATATTTCGACCAGGTGGTCGCTGATGTCTTTTCAACTCTCGAGATAGGGGTACCGCACAAGTTCGTCAGCCAGCTCGACGTCCGGCAATGGATGGGGGAGACCAAGAAAAAAGATTACGATTAGGTTTCACTTGTAAACAATTATATGTTTTCAATTCACGCCAATATCTCATTTAAGTACATAAAGATATTGGCGTTTTGTATGCCATAAATGTGTAAAAGTCAGGGTACATTTTTAACAGGGATTTGGCAACAGAAAAAGAGCAGCCCCGGTAAGAAAACTGCTCTTTATCTAAATTTTCATTGATGGAATCTGATTTATTTGTAAGAAATGACGATTCCCCTTCAGAAAGCTGAGGATGAAGCCTCAATTTCGGTGATTTTTAGTACCTAACTTTTGAAAAAGTTGTGGTATAGTACATTCCCCTGGACTTTGTCTCATCCTTTACTGTCAATACTCTCGAGG
>CAVESN010000112.1:0-6073 GCA_963618365.1 Bacteroides uniformis | reverse complement strand
CTTTCCAAAGTCAAATAAATTTGATTTTTGGAAAGTGGTACTCAATCAAAGATTACCGAACAGGTTCCCCTTTTCTCCACGGTTCCGATGATGGGATAGGGAAGCTTCCCTGCATCCTCAGCTGGCAACGCAAGCAAAAGGCCGCCACTGGTCTCCGGGTCCACAAAGAGATCCTTTTGCTCCTGAGTCAATGAGGGGCTGAAAAAAACTTTTGGTGCCACATAATCCAGGTTGTGGTAGAGCCCTTCGGGAAGCATGCCAAAGCGCGCCATCTCCCTTGCCATGGGAAGAAGGGGAATGGATGCGCTGTCAAAATGGAAGGTCACGCCACTCGCATCAGCCATTTGCATGCCGTGTCCTGAAAGGCTGAAACCGGTCACATCGGTAGCGGCATGGACATGCAGGCTTCTTGCCTTGTCCCTTGCCTTCTTGTTGAGAGTGACCATGCTCTCTATCGCAGGCTCAAGTTCCTTCTCGCCGATCATCCCGCCCTTGAAGGCTGTGGTGAGCACTCCCACTCCAAGCTTCTTGGTAAAGACCAATACGTCCCCTACCCTGGCTCCCTTGTTGGACCACACGGAATCCTTCTTTGCAAAAGCAGTGACGCAAAGACCGTATTTCGGTGTGGGATCACTTATCGTATGCCCACCGGCAATCACCGCACCCGCTTCAGAGACCTTCGACTGCCCTCCCCTGAGAATCCCGTCAAGGACGGAAAGGGGCTGGCAGGAAGGAAAGCAAACAAGGTTCATGGCAACCGACGGTTCGGCCCCCATGGCGTAGATGTCACTGAGTGCATTGGCAGCGGCAATTTGTCCGAAAAGGAAAGGGTCGTCCACCATGGGAGGAAAGAAATCAACTGTCTCGATGGCGACAATATCATCAGCGACCTTCCACACCAAAGCATCATCGCTTCCCTCAAATCCCTCGACAAGGTTGGGGCTGTGCATGCTGGGAAGATGGTCGATCACCTGATGGAGCTGCGACGGATCCAGTTTGGCCGCACAACCGCTTGTCTTCACCAAAGAGGTGAGCCTTACCCCTTTTTCACCCATTTCTCTCCCTCCTTCCGGAAAATCCCCTCCACTTCTGCGGTTAGTTGCAAGTCCCACACCTCGCCATTCCACGTGGCGCAAGTGCCACAAGAAGAGGAAAGCGCCCGGGGAACCGGGCGTAGACGTACCTCAAAACCTTTTTCCTTCGCCTCGGAAGCATAACACATGGCGTCAAAGTGGGAGACGAAGGTTGCGACAAAGAGTGCCATATCAGACCCTGGCAAGCAGCAAGTGGGTATCCATCCCCTCCTCGCGGAGGGTGACCGCATACCCGGAGGCTTTCGCAAAGCGACTGACATTCTCCACCGCCGCACGGTTGTCAACGATTATCTCCTCTTGCTGTGGCTTGGACAGAAGCGCCTCTTTGGCAAGCACCACAGGCTCAGGACAACTCAAACCTCTTGCATCAATCATTTCGCACTCCCCTTTTTCTTTATCTGGATAAGGCCTATAGCGACAAGAACCACCAGTCCGACAAGGACGGCAACCTTTGTGTGTAGTGTGGCACCGCCGGCTTTGTCAGCGGCGTCAGCCACTCCGGCCATGGACCAATTGTGGGAGAAGGCCGCACCTACAAGCATTCCAAGGCACGCCATGGCACTGTCGCTGTTCCCTTCTCCGGCAAGAATCAGCTGCCGTAACGGGCAACCGCCGAGCATGACCGCCGCAAGACCGCAAAGCGCCATGCCAAGGAAGTTCCACACAAAATCATGATGGGCGATCGGCTGACCGACAAATCCCAGCGTAAAGGTACCCCTGAGCAGATTGCCAAGCAACGCAAAGAGGAAGATAAAGAGCGGTCCGGTGATCAATGTGGAATCCTTAAAGAGGAAGATGTCACGGATGCCACCGGCCATGCACATGCGGGTGCGCTGGGCGAGAATGCCCACCACGAGCCCGGAAAGAAGGCTCACGAGAAGAGGCGCATGCATAGAGCCCGGTCCCTTCTCGCTGAAAGAGAGAAGGAAGGGGAAGCAGACCAGAACCACCAATGCGGCAACCTGGATGGCAGAAAAGGCATACCCTTCCAGTCTGGGAGCAGAGTAGCTCCGGCCAAGGGAATACCCCTTCTTGAGGAAAAGGCAACCGACAAAGACGCCAGAGGCGAAGCCAAGAAGACCGATGATGGCATTCAGGTCGCCACCGGCTAGGCGCAGCACCATTCTCAATGGACATCCCAGGAAAACAAGCGCCCCCACCATCATGAAGAAACCCAGCACGAAGCGGATCACCGGGCTGGAACCTCCACGGGGACGGAACTCACCCTTAGCAAGGGAAATGACCAAGGCACCCAGCACGAGGCCGATGATTTCGGGACGGAGATACTGCACCACCGGTGCGCCATGGAGCTTGAAAGCTCCCGCAGTATCACGCACAAAGCAAGCAATGCAGAAACCCATGTTCTTCGGATTTCCAAGCAAGACCAACAGCCCGGCAATTATGCCGACCACGGAGCCTGCGACTAGCAGGTTCCGTCTTTCCTGAGTGATTTTCATAGCAATTGCATTTATACCATTATATAATTCAGAAGATAAAGGACTATCTCAAGAAAAGAGCCCTTACCGAGAGGAAATTTGACATATGCACAATCGCATCTATCTGGACAATGGCAGCACTTCCTGGCCCAAGGCTCCCGGAATCGGAAACACGATACTGGATTTTCTTGAACACAACGGCACCAACATAGCCCGTGGCGGCTACCAGGAGGCATATGCCACAGAGTGGAAGATTGACGAGACACGAAGAAAGCTGGCCAACCTCCTAGGAGACGGAGCACACCCTGAATGCGTCACCTTCACGCTGAACGTTACCCAGGCGCTCAACTATCTCATCAAGGGACTTTTCCAAAAGGGAGACCACATCCTTGTCTCATCGATGGAGCACAATGCCGTCATGCGGCCGCTTGTCCAATCCAAGATTCCCTTCTCCCGTATTCCCAGCGACAGGGAAGGAAGGATGCAAACAGACCAGATTGAAGAAATGATCACACCAAAGACCAAGGCCATCATCTCCACATGCGCGAGCAATGTGAGCGGGACCATCCAGCCAATCTCGATTTTGCAGGAGTTAGCAAGGAAACACCACCTGCTTCTCATCCTCGACGCAGCACAAGGACTTCCCTATCTTGACCTCAACAAAGTAGGTGCCGATGCCATCGCCTTTACCGGTCACAAGGGGCTTCTAGGTCCGCAAGGAGTGGGCGGCATGATGCTCACCCCTGCGCTCGCCAACCAGATAGCACCACTTATCGCAGGAGGAACGGGGTCGATGAGCGACAGTGAATTGATTCCTCCTTTCCTTCCCGACAAACTGGAAGCAGGCACCCAGAACATCCCCGGAATCCTGGCGCTAAGTTCTGCGCTCGAATTCATCGAAAGAGAAAAAACCATATTGCAGGAAAACGAACAAAACCGCCTTGAAGAACTCCTTGAAGGGCTCAAGGCAATCAAAGAAGTTACCATCATCGGACCGAAAACCATAAAAGAGAGAGTTCCCATCATCTCCATCGACATCCAAGGAAGGGACAATGCAGACATCGCCGACATGCTCTCCCAGAGGGGCATCCAGACAAGGGTGGGTCTCCATTGCGCACCCATAGCCCACAAAAGCCTAGGCACCTTCCCCACAGGCACAATTAGGTTCTCTCCCGGACCCTTCACTACGAAGGATGAGATAACCTACACCCTGGATGCATTGAAAGAGATAGTGCAGGCAACGTAGTCCAAGAAAGAAGCATCCTATTTCGACACCAAATCCAGCAAGCTCCGGTAGCTGTCCACCACATCATAGAAGACATCTTTGCCACTGATTGCCCTGAAATGCTCCCTGGCACAATGAATCTTGGATTTCTCAATCTCCCGCAGCTCCATTGAATACATGGAACCCTTTGTCTCCGCCACAAAATAGATATGCTTCACTGTTCCCTCATAGAACGCAATCGCCCAGTCAGGGGTATAGTTCCCCACCGGGGTAGAGATATGAAATCCATCAGGAAGCTTCACATACACAGCCACATCGGCATTGACATCCAACTCCGTGGCGAACTTCTGCTCGTTGCTGGAATCGTAGACGATGTGGTCATACAAGTGCTTATGCGCCTTCATAGCATTCACACCTAGACGCCCCTTTATGGTGGGATCGGTAAACACATCCGTGCCATAACGGTCATCCAAAACATCGTAGGTGATATGCTCGATGATTGCGGTTGCCTTTTGTTCATTGATAAGCTTCGCAGCCTTGATGATGAACTCCTCCGGATTATCCTGGAACTGGCCAAAAACGGTCGGACTGATCCCCTTCAGAATCCGGATGACTGCTTTGCGGGTCAGCCCGGTCTCTTCCACCAGCTTGCCAACAAGATCGTATTTCACATTTGAACTGGCAGTAATGCCCTGACCATAGCTCGCAGATTTCTCCTTCACGAAGGAAGCACCTGACACAAGCTCCTCCCTGGAAGCGATTCTCTCCATGGTTCCGCTCTCAACCTTGAACACGATTTTGGGCACATGGAGATTCCTATCCAAAGACTGAATTGCCTTGTGAATCAATTCATCGGTATCGAAGTCAACCACATAGGTCGACTTCGCATTGATCTTTGCCCACAAAGCCTTGAACTCCGGCATGGCAAGCTTATTCCCATCCACATGCAGCACCACATTGTTGCTGCGCGCATTCTCCGGCATCATGACATTGCCATCATAGATGGAATCAAGAATCTCAATGACAGAGGCTACAGAATCAGCCAGCTCCTCTGCCATCTTGATTTCATTGTTCGCCTTGTCGACATGGTACTTGTCCGTCAACATGCCTTTCTTGTCGATATAACCGTTCACAATCAGATCATAGTGGATAGCTCTCGCAATTTCCTGGTCCACAACCCGCTCGTTACCCTTAACATCCTTGATCACCTTGCCTATAAACAACTCTGGGGTAACTGCACGAGGACGATCCGCCACCGCTTCAGCTATCTCTGCCTGCAACCCCTTGGCAAAGCTGTCATAGCTTTCACTGGCGATAACGGTCAGCACATTGACGTTCTGCACCTCTTCGCCCAGCACATTGCTATCCATGCGCTCGCCTTCCTGGTTGACGCATAGTCGTAGTCCACGCCCCACCTCCTGACGCTTGCGCACCTCACTGGAACTCTGCTTCAAGGTGCAAATCTGAAATACATTCGGATTATCCCATCCTTCACGAAGGGCAGAGTGGGAGAAGATGAAACGAACAGGAGAGCGCTTCGGATCGCGATCGAGTAGCAGCTCCTTGTTCTTCATGATCAGCTCATAGGCATCCACATCATCCGTCGTGGTTTCCCTGCTTCCCACCTTCGAGTCAATCATTTTCCCCTTCTTGTCGATGGAGAAATATCCGGCATGCGTCTTTTGGGCGGGAATCGCCTGCAAATACTTGCCATACTCCTCATCTCCGAATCCAAGCTGCAGGTTGCTGATGATGTCGTGATACTCTTCCTCAAACATCTGGGCATATACGCCGTCCGTCGCATTACCATCCTCATCATAAACCCTGTACTTGACCACCTCGTCGATGAAGAAAAGGGAGAGCACCTTGATGCCTCGGGGAAACAGCTCCCTCTCCCTCTGGATATGGGTCAGGATCGTCTCCCGGATCTGGATGCGCCGCATCTGATTCTCGCTGACCTTGCCGATAACATCACCGGAATAGATCTTGATGCCGTTCAAGAATTCCACGGAATCATCGCGCCCGTCGATGTGGGACACCACATAGCCCTGCTTGTACTCCTCCATGTTGCCGGAGTGGTCATACAGATTGAATCCCTCACCCACAGTGCGGGTCACCTTACGAATACCGCTTAAGCCTTTCACATCAAACTGAATCGTTGCAGTTGGAGCCGCCTTGGAGAGGTTGATCCCTTCCAGATAGACATAGCTTTCCGTAGCGGTGCTGCCGGACTCGGAGATACCCTTCACTGCAATTTTCTTAACCAGTTTCTTGTTATACGCCTCCATGGCATCAAGGCGATAGACCATGTTGTAGAT
>CAVESN010000111.1:0-6143 GCA_963618365.1 Bacteroides uniformis | reverse complement strand
CTCCCATTTCCTTCAAGTACTTGATGACACCCGGATGAAGAGGGACATTGAAGAACTTCTCGTTCTCGGGTTTGGCATATGTCAACCCCTTGTAGATGGTAACCAGGTCGGGATTGTTCTCGCAGAACATCTTCACAATCATATAGACGTCATCCTCGGCAAGGCTCGCGGAGCATACCAGCATGTTCCACTCGCTGATGGTGGTAAGATCCTTCTTGACTCCCTTGTAGGAACCCTTTGGCATCACATCGGCGGAGAAGAAGGGATAGCTGTCAGTCAGGAATTTGACTTCATCCGAAGTCAATTCGATGAACCGGAGCTCATGGTTCGCCTCAAGCTCGGCGACCGCAGGGTGTGGAGGAAGCGAGAAGAAGAGCGCGGCGGCAACCTGTCCCTGCCCTACGGCGCTTGCTGTTGCGCTGAAACCATCATTGAAGACCGAACCGGGAGCAGCATCCATCTTGGGAAGCACCTCACGGAAGACATTATCCATTGCAGCGCCCTTGGAACCGAGGCCAACAATCTGCCCCTTGAAATCCTTCAATGTCTTAATCGGGCTGGAAGTCAGCGTGCAGATGGTCAGATAGGAAGGATAGAGGGGAAGCATGCCCCTCACATTCTGCATCTTCTTCCCGTTTGCCCATTTCGCCGTTCCATCAAGCCCCTGGGCAATCGCGCTGGTCATGGTGATGCCGAAATCAAGCTCACCCGCTTCGATACCGGCAAGGTTCGCAGTGGATCCACCATTCTCCTCGGCGGTGACAATGAACTTATCCCCCAGCTTGTTGTTGATCAAATTGGAGAGTCCCCCACCGACCAAGTAGTAGTTTCCGCCATTGGAACCGGTACCGAAAGTCAACCGTTTCTTTGCCGGGGAAGCGCCGGATTCGGAACCGCCCTGGGCGAAGAGAGCTGTGTGGCCACTGAGGCGAAAGCAAGCAAACACAACGCTTTTTTCATACTTCTCATTTCAACACTCCTTTATTTGAAATTCTTTGTTATTGGGGCAACAGGAACACATTCACTTCCCTGAGAGCCTTGCCACTACGCAGTCCCCCACCGAAGACTGCTCCTCCTGCGGATGCGGCAGCAATGTGCAGGTGAATGAAAAGGGGGCTCTCCTTGTCCGGATAGAGGCTCTTGAGCTTAGGGTCGACCTTCTCCCAGGAGAGAATCTCCCCGCTCATGCCGACCACCTCGCATGAGACCTTGTGAAACACCTCCACCGTCGTGAGCGGGAGCTCATAGCTGACCGGGGTGGTGACGCAAAGGTCTATCGCACTTCCGATGGCACCTATGACAAGCGCCTCCCGTATGTGATGCTCCACCACATAGGAGAGGATGGCCTCTTTGATCTCCTCTCCTGCATTGACCTTGACTGTGACTACTTCCATATCAACCCTCCACCAATTTCATGGCCTGGCTGGCCGCAATCAGAATGGGATCGTAAACCGGGGCGAAAGGCGGGGCATAGACCAGATCCAGGGAGGCAATCTCCTTCACGGTCATGCCGCTGGTGATGCAAGCTGCAAGCGTGTCGATCCTAAGCGCAACCGTCATGCTTCCGATTGCCTGGGAACCCAGCAACCTACCCGTTTTCGCATCAAAGACCAGATTGATTTGGTTCTGTCCGCCACCAGGCCAATAGGAGGCCCGGTCATTCTTGACAATAGAGCACTCCTTTGCCGGGAACCCCGCATCAAGAGCCTTCTGCAAGGTAAGCCCTGTCATGGCGATAGAAAGGTCGAACACCTTGGTCACCGTAGAGCCCAGCACCCCGGAAAAGGAGTCAACTTCTCCCCCAATTGAGGAGCCGGCGACCTTGCCCATCTTGTTGGCAGTAGTGCCAAGAGGGATGTAGCATGGCTTTCCCGTAAGAATGTGCCTTGTCTGGGCGCAGTCACCGCACGCATAGATGCTGGGGTCACTGCTAAGCATGTGATCATCAACCACAATCGCTCCTTCAATGCCAAGAACCAGCCCGCATTCCCTTGCAATCCTGGTAGCAGGTTTTACGCCGACACTGACAATGACGGAATTGCAAGCAAAAGACCCATCCTCCAGCTCGATTCCGACAGCTTTTCCGTTCTCCGTTTTGACGGATTTGACTTTTGCTCCCAGCCTCACCTGGACGCCATGCCTCTCAAGCTCATCAAGGACTTGCCTTGCATAGGCCAAAGGAAGGGATGGAAGCAATCGGCCCAAAGCTTCGCAGACGGTTACCTTAAGGCCCCTACCGGAAAGCTCCTCGGCCGTCTCAAGGCCTATGAGACCTCCTCCGATGATGGCGACATGACCTTTTAGTCTCTTGACCTTGAGACCATCCTCGATGGTGCGCAGCACATACACACCTTCACTTCCAATGCCTTCAATCGGAGGGAGTACGGGATTTGCACCGGTAGCGATGACAAGCGTGTCGTAAGGATATTCTTTCTCCTCTCCCTTCTCCAAAGCACGGACAGTGACCACTTTTCGCTCCCGGTCGATGGCAATTGCCTCATGACGGGAAAAGAGGGAGATGCCACGCCTATCCAAGTCGGCCTGAGTGAGGGAAAAAAGCTCGTCCTCCTTCCCAATCACATTCCCCACATAATAGGGAAGCCCGCATGCGCCATAGCTGAAGTATCCCGATTTCTCGAAAACCGTGACCTCCAAATCCCGCTTCAGTCGCTTCGCTTTGCTTGCAGCGCTAAGTCCTGCGGCATTGGCACCGATGACTATCAACCTCTGGGGCATACTCCCTCCTTCCCTCTTAGCGCACGCCGTACTTGTCGATGACACCGAGCTCGCCCATGACATTCTCAAGCTGATCGCGATGGGGACCCGAGTAGTTCTGGTACGGAGCGCGTAGCGGTCCGCCGGGAAGTCCAAGGATTTCCAAAGCTGCCTTGATGCAGATCGGGTTGGAGAGCATGTACAGCTCCTTGAGAAGCGGGAACCACTTGAAATACTCAGTTCGGCACTCGTTGATGATTTCCATGCTTGTCCAAGGACGGGAATAAGAGGCTGCCTCTTCGGGGATGATGTTGCCACCGATGTTGGCTGTCCCTGTTCCACCGACAGCAAGAGTAGGAAGAACAATCGAGTACTTGGGGAAGTCGCAGCACATGATCTTCACTTTCCCCTGCGTTAGCCGCTGCACCTGCACAAGCTGCTCGACGCTTCCCATAGCCTCCTTGTCGATGACGAAGTTGGGATGCTTTTCGCTGAGCTTGGCGATATTCTCGGGAGAGACTTGCACGCCTAGGCGGGAGGGGTTGTTGTAGATGCCGCAGGGAATTCCGACAGAGCCCATGCATGCATCGAAATGTACGAATTGAGCAGGACCTGCTATCAGGACATAGGGAGGAACGGTGAAGATGACACCGTCAGCACCTTCACTCTCGCAATACTTTGCGAAGTCGACGCTCATCTGCGTCGTCAGACTGGCAGCGCTGAAGAAGACCGGGATGCGGTGATTGACCATCTTGATGACCTCATGGACAATCTTCTTCTTCTCCTCCAGAGTGAGAAGAGTCACCTCCCCCGCCGATCCCAGCACGAAGATCTGGCTGGTGCCATACTTGATCTGGCGGTCAATCAGAATACCGAAACCGTCATAGTCAACCGACCCGTCCTTCTTGAAGGGAGTCGGCATTGCAACAAAAGATCCAGAACAATTGATCATTGCAAAACTCCTATCGATGGCTTCACACTAAAGCCACTTTCAGAGTTTGCAAATGAGAGCAATTACCTTGTAACCAAGGTTACAAAGTATTACCCGAACACCTCGCGGAACACCCGATAGTTCAGATCATCACCCGGAAGGCAGGCGATGGCGAACTCTATGGCCTTGAAGGCATGCCGGAAAGGCTTGATTGCCTTTTCCATGGCAAGAGCAACAATCCTCGGTTCGTTGTGGAAAGCGCCGCAACCAAAGGCGCCAAGCACAAGCGCATCCACCTCATGGCTCGCCGCCGCACAAAGGATCTTCTTCATCCGCTTCTCATGCAAGGCCTCTAGCTCGTCGTCGGTGATGAAGACCCCTCCAAGGTTGGGGGCCGCACAGGTAATCACGTCCGTCTTGAACCAAGACCCTCCCTCCAGCAACCGCGGATAGTCTTCGTCACTCTTGAAGACCACAACGTCCGGCGAATAGATCAGATCATCATTGTGCAAAAAGGTGAGAGCGTGGTGCGGCTCATAGAACTTTTCCTGCATCCTTGCATTCGCCAGACAGGGATAGAGGGTGGAGATCCGGCAAAGGGACTCCTCCTGCGCCCGGCATCCACTCTTCACTCCCCCTCCTGGGTTGTTCGCAGATGCGAAGTTGAGGACGCACACATGCCCCTCATGCTTCCTGGCAGCCTGGAAAGTACGGTCCCTGGAGACTACAAGCGAGCAGGGAGATTGAAAGCGTTGTACATCACAAGCGATTTCCTCTTCCTCTCCCACAAACTGACTGTGCGCCAAGCTGTATTGCCAGGCGCTCTTGAGCTCGGCATTGCTTCTCAGCAGATTGCATGTGTCCTCGAATATCTCGATGTTGCTCTCTCTATCCATCTTATTTCACCGCCTCCCTGACGGAAGTAAGAACCCCGGCCAGAGCAGCAAGGTCACTTGGCACGATAATCTTGGTGCTCTTTCCGTCCGCCATCTTCTCCAGCGCCTCAAGGCTCCGGTACTTGATCACTGTCTCATCAGCACCCGCCTCACGGATCATGCGGATTCCTTCCGCCTTGGCCTGTTGCAGCTCCTTGATGGCACTCGCCTGACCCTCTGCCTTCTTGATGGCAGCCTCTTTCTCGGCCTCCGCCTCAAGAATCATCGATTGCTTCTTACCTTCGGCGACCAGGATGGCGCTCTGCTTCTGTCCCTCCGCGATGAGAATCGCCTCGCGACGCTCCCGCTCTGCACGCATCTGCTTCTCCATCGCCTCCTTGATGGCGTCGGGAGGGATGATGTTCTTCACTTCCACTCGGTTGACCTTGATGCCCCATGGATCTGTTGCCTCGTCAAGGATTCCGCGCATCTTGTTGTTGATCACGTCCCTGCTGGTGAGCGTCTCGTCCAACTCCAACTCTCCGATGATGTTGCGAAGCGTAGTTGCCGAGAGGTTCTCAAGTGCATCCATCGGATTCTCAACCCCGTAGGTATAGAGCTTCGCATCGGTAATCTGGAAATAAACAACTGTATCGATCATCATCGTCACGTTGTCCTTGGTAATCACAGGCTGCGGATCAAAGTCCAGCACCCGCTCCTTCAGGGAGACCCGCCTGGCAAGGCGGTCGATGAAGGGAGCCTTCAGATGGATGCCCACC
This sequence comes from Bacteroides uniformis, assembly GCA_963618365.1. GTDB lineage: Bacteria > Spirochaetota > Spirochaetia > Sphaerochaetales > Sphaerochaetaceae > RUG023. The sequence goes on along the minus strand of CAVESN010000111.1, from coordinate 843 downwards.
TTCCAGGTGCCATGGTATGCTCCCAGCCGCTCGATGACGTACTCCTCACTTTGCGGGACAATGCGGATGTTGCACAGGATTACCATAGCGAGCACCAGCAAAATCACAATCAGAATCAAAGACATCTCAGTTCACTCCTTCTTTCGGCTTGACGACAAGCGTGTTTCCCTTGATCTGCACCACAGTGCACACCTCATCCGTTGCTATGGGCTCCCCGCTCACGGAAGAGGCGCTCCACTCCACTCCGTTACTGCTCTTGACCTCCCCCTTGCGGAAAGGCTCAACCGGGCGCACCACGAGCACTTCCGAACCCAGAAGCGCATCCGTATTGGTCTTCTCCAATCCGATATGCAATTTCTTGATTGCGAAAGGACGCGTGAAGACCATGAGGATGATGGAAAGCAGCAGGAAAAGCCCGATCTGAAAAGAGACAGGAAGCGATGTCCTTGCGACAAACACCATGCAAAGGGCACTAATCGCACCCCACACGGATGTGAGCGCCACGGTGCACGCCTCGATGATCACGCACACCACCATCACCACAAGCCATACATACGGCATATAAAGCGCAAGATGTTCCATAGCTCAAATATAGATGATATCCCAGGGAAAGTGAAACGCTTTTACAGAAACATTCCCATAGAAAAGTGTCATGCATGCAAAGATTTTCCCCTAGAAAAGTGTAAACACTTTGGCATCTTTCCCCTAGAAAAGTGTATTAAACAATGTTATATTGTCTTTATGAGACGAGAATTATACAAAGAACTACTCGCATGGAAAAAATCAACAGATCGAAAACCCCTTATTCTCGAGGGTGCACGGCAAGTTGGGAAAACATGGCTC
>CAVESN010000110.1:0-6269 GCA_963618365.1 Bacteroides uniformis | reverse complement strand
TACTTTCGGTTTCGGAGAAAAAGGGAAGAAATGCTTGCTACAGGGTTTCTATCCAGGAAACGAGCTGCTTTCGTAGCGTGGAGATGATGATGGTTGGAAAGCGCCAGAAATGATAGGGAAAAGAAAGAGAGGCTTGCAGCAACAAGCCTCTCTTCCCCTGCTTTTCTTTTCTGTCAGGCTTTTTCCCAAACCAGCCGAGTAAAGCGATCTATTTCCGCTTTGTTTTTGGCATGGAGGATGAAGAACTCGTTGCCGAGGTCGTCGGCTATTGCTTCAGGCATGCGCTCATGCATGGCGACATGGTCGCTAGAGGCTGCGAGCACTTCCTCGGAACTTAGGCGGTAGCTGAAGCGGTCCCTCCTGCTCAGGTAAAGGCAATAATGGTCCTCATTGCTCTTCTGCTTGCGGTTCTCGTCGAAGGCGACCATGTCGGCCCAGATTTCATAGACATCGGTCGAGTGAGCCCAGTCCATCATGTCCGGAGTATATCCGCCCGCGGGGCGCATGTTGACCTCCAGCCCGATGAAATCACCTTTTTCACCCAATCCTTTCTTTGCCTCGTCGAGGCAGAAGAACTCGAAGTGGATGAACCTGCTTCTCACATTGAATGCCTTCAATGTCGCTCTTCCCCGTTCTTTGAGCTGCGCCGGCACACTCTTGAGGACGCAATAGGAGAGTTCAAGTTGTCCATGGACCACGTCCATCATCGAGGGTGGGAAGACGGAGGAGGACTCGAAGAGAATTCCCCCCTTGCTGTCCACAATCGCGTCGTAGGAGTATATCGCTCCGCTGACGAACTCCTCCATGACGTAGCATTGCTCGTCCTTTTCGTCAAAAAAGGCTTTTAGCTCGGTGTCGTTTGAAATCTTGTAGGTGTGGTTTGCCCCCACCCCCACATCGGGTTTGACGATGACGGGATATCCGACTTTCTTGATGAAGGCTTTCGCTGCATCATAATCCGTGACCATGCTCTGGCGTGCCGAGGGCACTTTGCCCAGCTTGTAGAACCCCTTCATCGCGCTCTTGCGCTTGTAATTCGCAATCTCGTCCACGCCAACACCGGAGGTGACATGGAAGTCGGTCCTTAGCCTGGCGTCGGTTTCAAGCCAGAACTCGTTGTTGCTCTCAATCCAGTCAATCTTGCCATATTTCCAGGCATAGAAGGCGACAGCCTTGTACATGTCCGGATAGTATTGCATGTTCGGCACGTAGTAGTAGTCGTCCAGGGAAGAGCGTACTTCGCCGGGAAGCGACTCGGCGGGGCAATCGCCGATTCCGAGCACTTTCACGCCATTCTGCCTGAGCCTTGCGCAAAACTGCCAATAGGTGTGCGGAAAATGGGGAGAGATAAATATCGCGTTCATTTGAGAGCCTCCAAAGTGAATGGCAGGAAGTAGAGTATCTGTTTTTTCCACCACGGCCAGTCGTGGTTCACATCCTGCCCCCAGTAATCAATCCATGCGGGGACTTCAAGCCGCTTCAGCTGCGCTTCAATCTCCCGGGTCGTGCGGATTCCTTCTTCCTCCCAGGCCCCTTGCCCAACACAGACGATTATCTGTCCCTTCCGGTAGAGTTTGACGTAGGGATGGTCTATCTCCATCCCCTTGAGGAAGGCGATCGGAGCATTGTCGTAGAGTGTCTTGTCCATCCAGTCTCCGAAGAAGACGTTCGTGTCATAGACTCCGGAGAGGGAAATGCAGCCACCAAAGAGGTCCGGACGGCGGAGATAGGTGCAAAGCGCATGGTTGGCACCCATGCTGCATCCCACTGTGACCGGTTTCTTTTTCCCCTTGATCAGGGGGAGCACATCCTGACATATCGACTGGAAGTAATCTTCCTGCACCTGGGCGCGATGGGGTTTGTCGCCTCCAAGGTCCGACCAGCTTTCCTGATCGACCGAGTCGACGCAATAGAGCTTGATCTCCCCTTTTTCAATCATGGGGCGGAGCACCTCAATCATTCCGAAATCTTCCCATTGCTCAGCTTTTCCATCCTGGGTGGGAAAGACAAGAAGGGGATATCCCTTCGTACCGTACGTGATCAGCTGCATCTGTCGGTTCAGACGCCCACTTTGGTAGGACGTGTGTGTGACTTCCATCTCTTCCTCCTGTCAATCAGTTACGAGAGAGGCTTTTGCTGTGTCGCTCCATTTCGCTTTGCGCTTGGTCGTTGCCAAGCTTCCGTGCGGCATGGACAACCTCTTGGGAATATATTATTAGCAGGAAGAGCTTTTTGGAAAAGTACCGCGTAAAGGAGTTGCGGAAGGTTTCTCTTTTGGGAGATACTTTCCACATGCCGGAAATCGTACCCGTAGCCCATATCCATACCGACTTTGCAACCAAGTTTGGCGTTCCACGCCAAAGTGGTCTGGTTGATGATTTGAAGGGAAGGATTGTCTTCGTTCCCGAGTACCGGAAGAAAGAGGCGCTACGGGGAATCGACGGGTTCTCCCATCTTTGGCTTATCTGGCAGTTTTCCCGAGCTCTAGGCGACCAATGGTCCCCTACCGTCAGGCCTCCACGGCTTGGTGGCAATGAGCGTGTGGGAGTCTTTGCGACTCGATCTCCCTTCAGACCCAATGCAATTGGGCTCTCCTCCGTGCGCCTTCTCGAAGTTCAGTGGGATGCTGCGGACGGCCCGGCCCTGATTGTGGGTGGCGTGGATATGACAGATGGCACGCCCATATTCGACATCAAGCCATACCTGCCCTATGCGGATATCCATGCTGATGCCACAGGTGGCTTTTCCGATGCAACAAAAAGGAATCTTCTCGAAGTAACTATTCCGGACTTTTTGCTTCTTCGCGTTCCTAGTGAGAAGCGAAAGGCACTGGTCGGGGTGCTTCAGGAAGACCCCCGGCCAAGCTACCAGCATGATCCATGCCGCATCTACGGCATGGAGTTCGCTGGCATGAATGTCCGCTTCCGTGTGGATCGAAACAGGCTTGAGGTGGTGGAAATCTCTCAGCCGAAAGAGTAAATCTGCTTGCGCTTCTTGAGATAGTAGCCGAACTCGAAGAAGAACATGGCTATCCATCCCCCCAGGCATGCCCACGCCTCTCCGACGATGCCGACATTGGGAACCCAGACGAAGACGAGGACTGTGCGGATGGAAATCTGAATCAGCGTGGAGATGAGGGTAAGCTTCATGTTTCCCACACCACGGAAAAAGCCTTGGATCATGTTGGTGAGGCAGGGCATGATATAGAAGAAAGCCTTGACGGAGAGGTAGGAGACCACCATCTGAATCATTTGCGTGCTTCCCGTGGGGGTCAGAAGAAGCGCAAGCGGCTTTTTGAAAAGCAGGATGGCGATGCATATGATGGGAAAATAGAGGGTGGAGATGACCATTCCGTCCCTGAACGTCTGGCGCACCCGCTCCCTCTTTCTCGCCCCATGGTTCTGGGCGGTGCATGTCATGACGCTATGGCCGATCGATTGGGCTGGGATGCAGCCGAAATCATCAACCCTGCATACCGCGTTGAACGCACCCATAGCGATGATGCCCTGGGCATTGACTACGCTTTGGATCAGAAGCTTGCCAATCGGCTGGGCCGCTTGCTGGAGGGCGGTGAGCAGTCCGTTCTGGAGCGTCGCCACCAATAGCGCGTGGTCGATAGTCCAAAAGCTTCTTCCAATTCTCAGTTCCTTGATGTGGCGCGAGACATAGCACATGCACAGGAATGCGCTGAGCGCTTGGCTGATGACTGTGGCAACACCGGCACCGATGACACCCCAGCCGAAAGAGGCGACGAAGAGGATGTCGAGGAAGATGTTCAACACGGCGGAGATGCCGAGGAAGAAGACAGGAGTCTTTGCGTCTCCTATCGCCCTGAGCGCGGCAGTCCACAGGTTGTATTGGAAAGTGAAGAGAAAACCGACGAAGACGATGCGCAGGTATGTGATGGCAAGAAATTGCGCCTCGGAGGGAACCTTGATCCAGGAAATGATGCTGGGGGAGAGGATCATGCCCAGCACGAAGACCGCCATGCTGCACCAGAACCCGAAGAGGATCGTGGTGGAGAACTCCTTCTTGAGCTTGTCCACGTCGCCTGCCCCGTAGAACTCGCTCATCAAAACTCCGGCTCCGATGGAGAGGCCGGAGACTCCCAGAATGACAATCGTCATGATGGGATTGGCGGTGCTAACGGCAGCCAGGGCCGTCTCTCCCACAAACTTTCCAATGACAATCGAGTCAACTGCGTTATAGGTGAGTTGCAACAGGTTGCCGAGAATCATGGGAATCGCATACGAGAGCAAGTGGCCCTTGATGTTTCCCTCAGTCATGTTTCGCATAGTGCCCATTTTACCGGAACACGAAGGGGAGGAAAAGGGTCAGACCTCTTCCGCTTTCTCTCCTAGCTCCATCCATCTCTCCTCCATGGCATCCAGCTTTTTGCCAAGCGCTTCATACTTGGCGCTGCGCTCGGAAAGAGTGCCGAGCTCAGTTGTCCCGGCAGTGGCAAAACTTTCTTCAAGTTCTTTCCGCAATTTCGTGTCCTCGTCAATGCGCCGAGAAAGATCCTCGAACTCTTGTTTCTCCTTGAATGTGAGCCCTTTCTTCTTCGCATGGCTCCGCTCGAAGGTGGCGACCGGTTTCTCTTTGGGGTTCTGCTTGGCCGCTTGACCATCCTGCTCATAGTCGCTGTAGCACCCTTCATAGGCGCGCACTTTTCCATCCTCACTGCCGAGGATGAAGAGCTTCTCGCATGTCTGGTCGAGAAAGGCCCTGTCGTGGCTTACCACAAGGACGCACCCCTGGAAATCGCGGATATATTGCTCGAGGTTCTCCATGGTTTCGATATCGAGGTCGTTGGTCGGCTCGTCCAGGAGAAGGAAGTTCGGGTTCTCCAGTAGCTTGCTTACCAGGTAGAGGCGTCTCTGCTCCCCACCAGAGAGGGAGGATATGACCTGTCTCTGCATGACAGGAGGAAAGCCGAAAAGCTCGAGGAACCGGGAGGGGGAGACCACTTCGTCCTTTCCCAGGCGGATGCGCTCGGCGATGTCACTCACATATTCGGTGATTGTCTTTTCCAGAGGGAGATTCCGGCTTCTCTGGTCGTAGTAGGAGAAGCGGGTGTTCACTCCGACATCCAAGCTCCCTTCATCCGGCACGGTGTGAGCGACGATGATGTCCATCATCGTGCTTTTCCCCGTTCCGTTCTCCCCCACAAGCCCGATGCGGTCCCCCGCAAGGAAATCATAGCTGAAATCCCTGAACAGGAGCTTTTCTCCATATCTTTTGGTGATCCCTTCGATATGGAGGATTTTCTTGCCTAACCTGCGTCCTGAGCTTTGGAATTGCCTCTGAGCTTCATGGCCGACCGCATGGACCTCATCCTGCATCGTCTTGATGCGGTCGATCCTTCCCTGCTGCTTGGTGGTGCGGGCCTTCGCGCCATGGCTGAGCCAGTCAAGCTCGCGCCTAAGGATGTTCTTGAGCCGCGCCTGCTCTTTCTTCTGGTCCTCAAGCCTCATGGCCTTGCGCTCCAGGTATGCGCTAAAGGAGCCCGGATGGTAGAAGGCGCTCCCATCGTCAAGCTCGATGATGCTGGTAGCCACAAGATCAAGGAAATAGCGGTCATGGGTGACGACGACCACCGTCTCCTTTGCGCGCTTGATGCGCTGCTCCATCCATTCAATGGTGGGAATGTCGAGGTGGTTTGTCGGCTCATCCAGAAGGAGAAGGTTGGCCCGGGAAGCAAACAATCTTGCTATCGCGGCCTTCTTCAATTGCCCTCCCGAAAGGTCCTCCATCCTCATCGTGTAGTCGAAGATTCCAAGTTCCCCCAGTATCGCATGGTAGTCATTCTCCAGGTTCCAGCAATCAAGGCTATCCAGGTCGGTGTCGGAGACGGATGCATGCTCTAGAAGCTTTCTCCTCAGAACAATTCGTTTCCCTTTCCCATCGAAGAGGAAGGAGTCGACGGTCGCATTGGGGGAGAAGTTGATGTGCTGGGGAAGGAGCGCCACATCGCAATCCCGGGCCATGCTGATTGTCCCTTCGTCGTAGGGGCTTTTCCCTCCAAGCACTTCGAGCAATGTCGATTTGCCTGCCCCGTTATGGCCGACAACCCCCACATGCTCCCCCCAGTCCAAGCCGAAACATACCGATGAGAAGAGAGGCACATCTCGTACTGTCTTGGAGAGATGTTCCACCGAAAGCATATTCATGCCTCCAGCATACCGAAAGCGTATGAGGGAGACAAGGAAACAGAAAGAGGAAAAGGAATAATGGTAAGCGTCAAATGGTGACCCGTATCTGACAAG
>CAVESN010000109.1:0-6311 GCA_963618365.1 Bacteroides uniformis | reverse complement strand
GAACAGGAACATCGTTCGCACCAGCGGATCCATCCCCATCTGCGACTGGACCATGCCGGCGAGGCTCCCCTCGCCACACCTCATGTCGGTGACCCCCGGCCTGAGCACATACGAGTACTTGGAGAAGTCAAAGAACATGGTTCCCTCCGCATGAGATTGCCACGAAAGGCATGCCGGAGTCGTCGCCACGCGTGCTTCCGACGGCCTCAAGCCATCCGGCTTTCCTCTTTCCGTGGAAGTCGTCGCACTTCCTGGCGCCCAAGGCAGAGCTTGCCTTGTAGTCACGGTACCAGTCCCTGAAGGTGTAGTACTTTACACCGACCATCGCCGCGTATGTACGGATTGACACCGCGGAGTCAGAGCCTAGGAGAGCAAAGTACCTCCTCACAATTTCTTCTCTTCTTTCCTGTGTGAATTTTTCCATGCCTCAAGTATGCATGGCTGAAAGCTTGTCAGATACGGGTCACCATTTGACGCTTACGTAGCAAGCAACACCATCATCAGACCAATAAGAGTTTTCTTCATAAAATCTATCCTTTGCAAGACAAAAGGTCTCGCAGAAGGGGAGTATACCCCCCCCCGTGTATCCGTTTCAAGCACCTCTTGCGTCTTTTTCCGTGGTAAGCGTATTTTCGTGGTCCGCATCCCCCGCTCCCCGGTCGAAGCATAATGAGGGCATGAGTTATGCGAAGGAAGAAAAAGACCAAATGATGATGAGGAAGTACTTCGAGCTTCAAAAAGCCGAGGTGCCGGTTTCGGTCAGGACATATGCCGCCCTGGTCGGAGTCACGTACTACACATTCAGGGACTGGTACCGAAACTACAAGGCAAGCGCCGAGTACAAGGGCATCTCCACGGGCGAGTATTCGAGGAAGAGGATGGCCGGCTCCAATGTAAGTGTAAAAAGTGCCGGTAAAAGTGCGATATGCGCATGCGAGCGGGGTATACCCATATTTCAAGATGTCAGACAAGGTAGACGTCTATGGATGCATCTTCCATGAGGATTGGAACCCTGCCTACCATCATTCTCAAAAGAAAGGAGGGATTGCTTGGAGTTACACGAAAAAAGGGCCACACCTTTTGGTGCAGGCCCCTTTCCCGTTTGCCTTCGCAGTTGCTTATTGCGGCTGGCGACCGATATATGCCAGAATTCCACCATCAACGTACAGGATATGTCCGTTGACAAAGTTGGAAGCGTCGGAAGCGAGGAACACAGCAGGTCCCTGAAGGTCTTTCGGATCCCCCCATCTCTCTGCGGGAGTCTTTGCGACGATGAAGGAATCGAACGGATGGCGCGAACCATCGGGCTGCCTCTCCCTCAGAGGAGCGGTCTGCGGGGTGGCGATGTAGCCGGGTCCAATACCGTTGCACTGGATGTTGTACTTGCCGTACTCGGAGCAGATATTCCTGGTCAGCATCTTCAAGCCGCCCTTAGCTGCGGCATAGGCGCTGACAGTCTCACGGCCGAGCTCGCTCATCATCGAGCAGATGTTGATGATCTTGCCATGGCCCTTCTCAATCATGTCGGGGATGACATTCTTGCTGACGATGAAGGGTGCGTTCAAGTCGACATCGATGACGGCACGGAAATCCTCCGCCTTCATCTCGAGCATCGGGATTCTCTTGATGATGCCGGCGTTGTTGACCAGGATGTCAATCAGCCCGATCTCCTTGTGGATCCTCTCCACGGTAGCCTTCACGGCCTCCTCATCGCATACGTTGCACACGTAGCCATGGGCCTCAATACCCACTTCCTTGTACGAAGCAAGACCTTTGTCCACCTTTTCCTGGGAGAGGTCGTTGAAGACAATCGTGGCACCCGCCTGTGCAAATGCGGTAGCGATTCCAAATCCAATGCCGTAGGAGGCGCCGGTAACCCAGGCAACCTTCCCCTTCAATGAAAAATTCTGAGTGAAATCCATTCTCTAGACTCCTTATAGATATCTGTCCACAGTGTACCATTGCGCACTGATTGATGCAACGAATTCGAAACCCTGTTTCAATTTACAGCTTGTCGATGAGCATAGAGCACTTGCCAGATGGTATTGGAAGCGTCTTCTTCTTTTGCTCGTCAAGGATCTCGATGGTGAAGTAGTAAAGCTTCTCGCTCTCCAAGCGGATCTCCCATCCCCGGTCAGTCTTGTTGGAGAGGATCGTGATCATGTTCCTCTTCAATGACAGGTGCTCGATTCCCATCGACTCCAAGCTCGGCATCACCCAGTTGACCGTCTTGCGGGGAAGGGATATGTCAAGGCCGATGATATCCTCGATCATCATGGTGATGGTGACTAACCCGGTGGAGGGCATGAACCGCCTGCGCGGGTATGAGGGGTTATCCTTGATGGTCGAATACCCCTCCTTGCTCGGAAGATAGGTCTCCCACACATCCCCTATCGTCTCCGCATCTGGATGCAACGTATCAAGGAGGAAGTACATGTGCCTGATAGCGCACTCACGGGCGAAGATGAACTCATGGTACTTCTCCAATCCCTTCACCACCATGTAGGTGAAGATGGTGGAAATTCCTCCATTGAGTCCATCACCTTCCTCACTGAAAGCGGACGAAGAGACAGGGACGCCAGGGAACGGGTTCTCAGTCCCGAACTGCTTCGGATCCTTCAAGTATGCGATGACAGCCTCGGCCTTCTCCTCATTGGGAATCTCTGCAAGAAGCACCCAGAAAGCACCGATATGCTTGACTCCAAGGCGTCTTTCCTTGCTGTCAAGATCATAGTAGAACTTGGTTTGCGGATCAAACATCATACTGTTGATCCTTGTCTTCAAGCCGAAATAGATTCTCTTGTACTTGAAGGAGATCTCCTTATCATTCAGGATGTCGCCGATAGCCGAAAGGTAGAGGACATGCAGCGCCACGATGGCATTAAAGTCCACAGGATACGCCACACTACCCCGCTTGATGTTGCCAGTCTGGCATGCAGAGACTGGCACGGAAAATAAGCCATTCGGTTTCTGGAAATGTTCTGCAAGCCATGCATAATGCTTCTCCAGGAAGGGCAGCACCTCCTTGAGTCGCTTCTTATTTCCCACCTTGTGGTAGAACTGGAACTCCGTATATGCGAACAAGGGAGGATACACTCCTTCCGGATTGCTTGGATCGATTACAGGGCTCCCATCCTCTATGGAATACTCTCCCCTTATGGCGCCATTCTCCTCCTGCCTCCGGTAGAAATAGTCAATGGCAGGGAACGGTGAGTTGTTTTGGTTGCTATAAACAAGGAAGAGCGAGCTGAAGCAATTGGAGAATTGATTGAAGGTGGTCTGGTCGGGATATGAGAGATATTGTCCCTCAAATCCGTTCTCCTTCGTCCCAGATTTCCACAGTTCATCAATCCACACCCAAGAGCGGTCATACATGTCGACAAAATCCTGGTCATAAAAATGAACGAACGGAACCAAATCCTTGATCAAAACATGCTCCTTTATGATGCCCAAAAAGCATCGGCCGAAACTTGGCACATTTTCTAAAATACACCTGACCTAGTCCAAAGTCAATTTGCCGACCTATGATATCACACTTTGCAAGCCATGCAACGATTATTTTTTATCTCGTTCTATATTAAGCACTTGTCTTTTACGCATCCATGACTATCACCCTTTCTTGTTGCCAAGTCCCTCCTTTGTCAGCTAGCATGGCCCTACGAAATGGTTCTTACCACTTCCCGTAGGTCGTCAAGGAGAAACTCAGATGCAAAAACAGGACGGTTTCCTTCGCAAGTTCTTCACCATTGCCATCCCCATTCTCCTGCAGCAAGTGCTGCAAAACAGCCTCAATTTCGTGGACTCGCTTATGGTTTCCCATCTCGGAGAGACAGCCATCGCAGCCGTGGGCCTTGCGGGGCAGGTCAACTTTCTCATCAACTTGCTCTTCTTCGGCATCTCCTCCGCCTGCTCGATCTTCATCGCACAGTTCTACGGAGCGGGAAACGAGGAGGGAATCAGGAAAATAACCGCCTTTGCCGTCGAAGTCGCCTTTCTCGGCTCAACGCTGTTCTGCATTCTTGCCACATGCAACCCCGAATGGGTCATGGGGCTCTTCACCCATGAAGAAGAGGTCACGCAAAGCGGTGTGGCATACATGCGCATGCTTGGGTTCGGGTTCTTCTTCCTCTCCCTCTCCCAGATTTTCGGCGTGGGGCTCCGAGCCACCGATAAGCCGTTTGTGCCGATGGTGGCATCGATTGTCTCCATGGTGAGCAACATCATCCTTGATTGGGCAATGATCTTCGGTCATCTTGGTCTTCCTGCAATGGCCGAGGGGGGCGCAGCATTGGCAACGTCCCTCAGCCGCATGATCGAGGCCGCCATCCTCATCATCGCGGCCTACAAGCTGAAAAGTCCATGCCGCCTCAAACTCAAGAACCTCCTCGTCCCCCTCTCCTTCATCCGGTCGGTGCTTCCCACTTGTCTTCCCGTGGTTTGCAACGAGTTCTTCTGGGCATTGGGAATGGCAATCTACAAGGTTGCCTATGCGAAGCAAGGAGTGGAAGCAATTGCCGCGGCGAACGTAACCGAAACAGTGGCGAACCTCTTCACCACGGCAAGCCTTGCGGTAAGCAGCACGGCGCTCGTGATGATCGGGCAGAAGATTGGAGAGAGGAAGATGGCAGAGGTGCACCAGTACTGCAGGAGATTCACGCTCCTCTCCGTTCTTTGCGGAGCAGTCATGGGTTCGCTTTTTTTCGCCATGAGCCCGCTCATGGTAAGCGCATACAACCTAAAAGGAGAACTCTCCCGCCTCACTCTCAAGTGCATGTGGGTCACAGCCCTGATCATGCCGCTACGCTCATTCGACTATTGCATGGTCACAGGAATCCTTCGGTCCGGAGGAGATACACGCTACTCCATGCTTTGCGAGCTTGCATGCGTATGGCTTGTGGGAATCCCCATGGCATTCCTCTCCTCCGCCATCCTCCACCTGGCCATGTGGCAGGTCTACCTCATGGTCTACCTGGAAGAAGTTGCCAAGGGAATCTTCGGATTCTCACGCATCAAAAGCGGGAAATGGCTGAAAGACCTCACAGAAGTAAAGTAGTCGAACAGGAACACATCCCTAAAGCGCATGCGATTCTCAGCCACATCCTTGACGGAAAAGGAAACCGCCGGCGATAATGTGCTTTACATACTTGAGGATCCATTGCATCCCCAAAATCACCCTGTCGGAAATTAGTAGTTTCCGACAGGGAATTTTAATTTAGCAGTCGACCCAGTTCACATCTTCTTCTATCTCCAGAAACGTTTTTCCTCCGAAAAAAGAAAAACGAGCCTCCAGAAAACGATGGGCGCACACCACCATGCTTTCTTTGTCCTCCGTTTCCCAAAGGTATCCCGACCCTGTATCTGGAGGGTCAAGCCTCGTAAGCACAAGCCGACAGACATAATTCTCCTCCCTCCACCCCTGGATAAAATACTTTTCTTTGCGATAAACAAAAAACAACTCAGCTCCGTCATACAAATAATCCAAAAATTCTTTTATGCTACCACCAACCATTCGGAACTCCCACAAAATACGTTTTGTACTTGTCATACATCCCCTTAGTTAACCTAAAGGCTTTTGAATGGTTGAACGCTCCCCCATGAAAATGAACTACCCCGGGGCAAGCCTCAAGTGTCCAACGGACACTTGACCCCCGGGCCTAGCCCGGCGGCCGGGGTATCCTCCCTCTCGGGCTTCGGATTCATCCCCACAAAATACAGCTGCACATACTCATCTTGTCTACCCTGACTCTTCTCGTAGTTCCTGATTACGTTTTCGCTGGTGTACTTCCCCACCGTACTCGCAAAGTACCCGTCGCTCCAAAACTCCCCTCCCCACAGTTGCTTCTTCACCTCCGGGTGCTCGGCAAATTTGCGCCGGGCGCTCACACTTTTCAGCGTTCGCACTATCTCGCTGACGCTGCGCTCCGGCGTGCCCTGCACCAAAAAATGCACATGGTCACGGTCTGTCCCTATCTCTAAAAAGCGCATCCAGCTGTAGCGCAGCTCTATCCCGGCGCATATCTGCCTAAGACTCTCATCCACGCCACCGCTCACCACTATGCGACGGTACTTGCAAGGGCACACTATGTGGTAGACAAGATTCGTCACGCAGTGCGATCCATGCAGATACTCGCTTTCCCTCATCCTCAGCCCCCTCGGCCTCCATTATACCATTCCGGCCGAGGCTTCCACGCGGCAAGCCGCGGGGAATCCCTCCTCCCATCAGTGCGAATGAAAAGGAAACGAAGAGATAAAAAAGGGCTCTTCGGGGATATCTGTGGGTAGAACAAAAGCCATCAAGCAGACTTCTTCTG
>CAVESN010000108.1:4733-6369 GCA_963618365.1 Bacteroides uniformis | reverse complement strand
GCTGGATGTCGGCCAGCTTTTCGCGAAGGTGCTTCTCCAAGGAGCGGACATGGCCATCGATGTTCTCGATGCCAAGCTCAAGAAGAAGGGAAATGCCCTGGTCAATCGCATAGATGCAGTTGTAGCTCAGGTTTCCGCTCTCAAATCGCCGTGCGGTCGGATACCATTCCACCGTCTCGAAGTTGGTGGTAATCGAGGGCGGTTCCACATGGCTTACCGTGCTCTGGTATCCCGCATAGGGAGGAGTGATGTGGCTCACCAAATCGGCACGGCAATAGATGAAACCTGCGCCAAGTGTTCCAAGAAGGCCCTTGTTGGTTCCTGCGACCAAGTAGTCGATATGCATCTTCCTCACGTCCAATTTAAGCCTTCCCAGCGCCTGGATGCCATCAACCGCGAAAATCACTCCACGCTCTTTGCATGCATCCCCGAGTTTCTGCAAATCGGCAAAGAAACCGGTACTGAACTGCACTGCGCTGACTATCAGGACACGGGTCTTGTCATCGATTGCCTTGATCATCTCGTCGGCATCAACCTCACCGTCTCGGATGCTTTTGACCACGTTGAGCTTGATTCCTTTTCTCTGGTGGGCATTAATCCAGGGGAACAGCACCGATTGGTGCTCCTGGTCCGCAATGACGACATTCTCTCCCGGCTTCATGTCCAGTCCGTCGGCAAGGATGGAGACACCCTCGCAGGTGTTCTTCACAAAGCCAATCTCGTCCGGGCTTTCCGCTCCAATCAGCTTCGCAACCTTGCTTCTGCAATCGGCGACAATCTGCCAGGCCTTGGGAACAATTCCCTCCCCCATCTCCTTGACATAAACGTCCATGAAGGTCCCGTAGGCCTTTTGCACCCGTACCGGCGGGATGACAACCTGCGACACGTTCAAGAAAATGTCATCTCCCAAGAACCCATACTCTTCATCAATCAATTTCTGGTTCAGCATTGCATATCCTCCTTACCACTCGCTATTCCGAGATAGTTGTAGACTGTATATTTGGAGACACCATAATACCGTGCCACCACGCTCCCTGCATTTTTGATCTTCATCCCACCACGCTCGGCGATGTACTTGATCCCCTTGATCTTCTGCTCCCTTGTCATCATCGCAATCGGGGTTCCCACAAAAGCGACCGAATCGTTGATGATTGAGGCAAGCAGGTCGTCGACACTCTTATAGACCGTCGCCTCGACTTTCTCCTTCGATGCCTCTATCCCAGCCACTCCCTCCAAGAGGTTCTTGCAGGAGATGATTTTGGTGACATCCAGGTTCACGCAAAGCGACCCAAGCACCTTCCCCTCATCATCCTTCAGATAAATGGTCGATGATTTCAAATAGCGTCCATCCTGGGTCTGGGTGATGTAGTTGTACCTGCCGTCACTCTCCGATTCCCCTTGGTAAACTCTCAGGCCGATATCCGTCCCGCCATCACCCACGCTCCGTCCGGTGACGCCGCCATTGGCGATTGCGACAATGCTTGATCCGAATCCCCTGGAGTAGTCATGCACCAAAAGCTCGCAATCAGGACCGAACTGCTTTCCCAGTCCTTCCACCAGCAACTTGAGCAAAGGCAACACGCTGTTGATGTCCTTCATCCAATCACTCCACAAAGTTTCGTTGTCAAAGCATACC
>CAVESN010000108.1:652-4723 GCA_963618365.1 Bacteroides uniformis | reverse complement strand
CCCCCAAGCCACAAAAAAAGACGCCACGAACCAAGTCGCAGCGCCATTGCTGTACATCCAGTTATACGAAAACAGAAAAACCCTGTCAATCAGTAATAGGAGACAGGAGAAGCCAAATCCCTGAAAAGCGCAATCACGCTCCAAGCCGCGGAGGTACTGGAGCGGGGATTCGCAGGATCAGGCTTGGAGTAGACGGATATCTCAGCACGCGCAATCTCGTTCTGGATATGGATGTGATGGCTGTTCTCACCGAGCCCGGGTACGCTTGTGATCCTGACAGAGACATCGGGATTGGAGGAGGCGATGCTGGTGGCAACCGCCACATTGACATTCTTCGGAAATCCCTTGATTGCATCCTTCACATTTCCCTCGAAAACAAGCTCTTCCCGCTCCTCGGAAAGAATCCTGCCATTGAGTCCGGGTGCCCCATTGAGGCTTCTGGGAGCCTTTCTGCTCTCAATCGAGACCCGGCTTGGACCCATGAGGGAGTATGTCTGCAGCAAATCAAAACCGCCTACCGCACCGTTGGGGATGTAGATCCTTCCCCCATGCTCCTTTGCAGTCTGAAACAACCTCTCCTTAAGCTCATCATCCGCAAGCGACCCCACGGAGACAATCACAAGCTGCTTTCCCAAGGAGAGCACTTGCTCGGCATACGCCTTGACAGCAGGAACCCCCGCAATCTCCACCACATAGTCGGGATTGTCGTCAAGGAGTTCAACAATCGAACTATAAGAGCGGCAACCTGCTTCTGAAGCAAGCCTCTCGGAGCTCTCCTTGTGCACATCGAGCACGCCAAGGATTTCATAGCTTTCTCCAAGCACCTTCTGCATATTCCGCACAAAAATGGTGCCTAGCGCACCACAACCAATCACACCAATTGTCTTCATCGCAATCCCCTTTTGGCCGTGTATTACAATCGACTCTGAACGGTATTTGTGTCAATCGGATTTTTTAAGCAGGATGCAAGGTCGAAACCTTCCGCATAGCGGGGAAAGAGCGGACGAAACACAAACAAGATATCAAGAACACGCCCGAAGAAACCTATTAGGGTCCCGTTGCAGAGGGCAAGGATGAGCGTTCCCACTCCCACTCCCGCAAGATGTCCGAAAAAGCAAAATGACAAAAGCACGCTTAGGGTGAGAAGCACGAGGTCAAATGCGGTCTTGAACCGTGGAAGAGGCACCCCGTAACTGAGAGAGACCGCCTTCACAAAGAAATCGTAGACCTGAGGGAACAGATATGTCTTGAAGAACAAAGCAAGCGAAAAGGAGGTCAACAGCACACCCACGCAGAACAGGACGACCCGCAGCGGAAACCCCATGCAGCCAGGGACAGTCACCTTGGGATTGAAGCAGGGAAGCATCCTCCACAGATCAAGAATCCTCCCATAGATCAAGCACGTGACGAACGACATGCAGAAGATTGGCCGAAAGCGACCAAGGACAATGCAAAGAAGCGCAAAGACCACCGCCTGGGTAAGATACTCCGCCTGCCCAAAGGTAACATTTCCAAGCCGCAAGCTGACAAGATAAGCCGGCGAGACAATCATCGAAAGCCCGAAATCCGCCTCTGCCAGAATAGAGACCGCAAGTGGCAAGATACAGATGGCAACCAGGTATGCCATCTCGCTGGGAAGAAAGACCTTCACACGCATAGGATATAATCTTCTTTCCGTTTCTGGGCAGGACCACCGGGAGAGAGGGGGAAGCCAAGCGCAATGCTTCCCACTCCACGGAGAGTCTCAGGCAATCCCCACTCGCGAAGAAGCTCTTTTCCCTCTCCGCTGTCAAAGATCTCGCGCTCGCGATGGACCCACACCGAGCCAAGTCCCAGGGAGGAGGCGGCCAGCATCATATTTTCCAGAACACAACTTCCATCCTCCACGAATGTATTTGCAGATCCTTCTGCGAGAACCAACACGACCACCGGTGCCCCATAGTAGGGATCCACATCCTTTCCCATCACCTTCGCATTCAAACGGGAAATTCGTTCACGGTAGGATGGAGTGGTAATTGCGACAATCCTCGGGGATTGTCTTCCCCCGCCGGTCGGGGCATAGGTTCCAGCCTCAAGCACTGCTTGGAGCATATCTTCAGGCACGCTGTCTGACTTGAATGCACGGACACTTCTCCGTGCCTTGATTACCCTCAACACTTCATTCTCAAAAGGGCGCATACTCAATTCTCCCTCAATGTGTACGATTTCCCATACGGAAAATCATCAAGAATAGTAGGCACCAAACCTGAAATTTTGGCAAGATAGCAATCACTGCGGTAAAGAGGCCCTTTGGAACCGTCAAGGTTGCCAAACTCGATGTAAATCCGATACAGATCGTAACGACCAAGCAAGCTCCGATCTTTATCTCCAAGCACGGCATCCTTCCACGGAGAGGCATCCCCCAGGACTTTTGGGACTGTCAAAAATTAACTTGATGGTCTTATTATGTAGTTCCAAGGCATGTCATTGACAAATGTGATGTTTATTTGAGCCTTTTCTGCATCAGAAACCTTAAGGCCTTTCTCGTACTTTCTTTCATCAACAACACATTTTACAGTCAATCCTTTCTTCGTTGTAGTCGAACCGATAAGGTTTACTGCTGTCTCAATATCATAGAGGGGCTTTCCTTCCCAGTTCTTTGAGATGCAGCAGAACAGCCTGTGCTCAATCTTGTTCCATTTCGATGTTCCAGGAGGAAAATGAGAGACATGTATCTCCAGGCCAGTCTCATCAGCAAGTCTCTGGAGATTTGCCTTCCAAAGCCATGTGCGAGATGAGTTGCTGCCGCCTCCATCGCATGTTATGTAGATCTTATCGGCATCTGGAAATGTCTCGGATCCGATATGCTGCCACCATTGAAGAATGCTCTCTGATGCGAATTCTGCAGTATCATTGTCTGTTCCAAGATTGACGAATCCTGTATTGTCGTTGACTACATAAACACCATATGGGACAACCTTGCCAAGCTCCTTTATCTCGAAATCATGATCAGGCGTTCTTCCGGGGTCTCCGACTCTTCTGTATTCTCTTCCTGGATTGCCAAAGCCTCCAAGAAGCTCTTTTTTCTTTGTATCAACTGAAATTACAGGAAGCCATTTCTCAAGAAACTCGCTTGCTGTAGCATTTATATGCCTGAACTGCTTATCCCTATTTGGATGTTCCTTCCCGACCTGCAGCATCTTCTGGTTCTTCTGCTTGCTGTAGCCCAGCATTTCAAGCAGCGTACCTACAGTTGTGTGGCTGACGTCAATACAGTATCTCTTCTTCAGCTTCTCCGAAATCTCACGCAGACTTAGTGTTGTCCATGTAAGAGGATCCATTGGATTGCCATAGGTGCTTTCTCTTACTGTATCCTCTACCTTCTCAAGCAGCTCGCAGTTCTTCTCTGCTTCGCTCTTTCGGCCGCCGCCTTTCTTCCTTATCCTTCCGTCTCTTGGTTTGTCGATATCATCAATCCCGGAGGCTACGGTATTCCTAGATGCTCCAGTGACTTCTGCTACGAACGATGCTCCTCCAAAGCCAAGGTTATCTGCTACGATGCCATAAAACAGACGCCTGTCATTCTCCTTCAGCACTGGTGAAAATGAAATCAATATGCTCTCTGCGAATTTCAGTACATCCGGTGATACCTGCACCTTATTCTCCTGTCTCAATGAGAGCATGGCATGAGAACAACAGGAAGTTAAATTGTAAGAATATGCTCAGATTATTATTTTACAGTTCCTTTAGCTAGAAATCATCTCCGCTCGTGGAACGAGCGCAATACTGCTCACACTTGTGCACACCGACACATTTCACGCATCTCCCGTTTCTCAAGCAAAAGGTGTCCGCATAGAAGAAGCAGTTCTTGCTCTTTGGCTTGTCGCCATGTAATCTCTCCACATGCCAAGATGTTCCTGTCATACGTCCCAACCCGCCCATACTCACTCTCCTTTGCGGACACCGTTTTCTTGCAGCACCTTGATAGTCATGCAACCGGCAACACCTATTCAGTCCACCATTGCGTGGACGCTCTCTTCAGCTTTGTTTCCATCATAACGGCATCCTTGCTTGTAGTGGCGAAAAGAATCC
>CAVESN010000108.1:0-642 GCA_963618365.1 Bacteroides uniformis | reverse complement strand
AAGATATACCTGCTCGAACTCAGGTTGTCCACCCTGTTCTATCCGACAGTCCCAGTGTCCATCTTTTGACAAATCTCTTCGCGCTGAACCAAGTTTCTCCACCATCTTCATGGTAAAGTTCATTCTCCCCTCTCTTCTTTTCAACGAACTCTTCTCGCCGATAACCACTCATAGAGTATCCGTTTCAGAACCTCAATCTCTCAATGCGCGGAAGGGAATCCTCTTTTATTTTGCTTATCGTTTCTGCATATGGTCTGTATTCTTCCGCTGCAGACATCTTCTCGATTGATGACATATAGGAAGAAACGACACCATCAATAATCGTCTCCATTGCCCGTTTGTGTACACCTTCGATATTGAAAAAATTGTCTCTGAGTACGAGGTCAATATTTTTCTGCTTCCCGATCTTCATTGACAACTCTCTACTTATGCCGGGATAGATTGTCGTACTCACAAGGTCGTAGAATGGTGCAAGCCTCAGCTTTCCCTCAGTACTATACAGGAAAGAATAGTTCTTCCCGTGAGAATCGCAGTTGCCGATTATGAAATTGAAAACAAGAATTCTGTAGAATTCTCTGATGTCAAGAATCGGCATTGAGGAATTATCTTCAATTAGTTGTATCATTCTGCTTATTCCTGGAC
>CAVESN010000107.1:0-6437 GCA_963618365.1 Bacteroides uniformis | reverse complement strand
GCCGAGTCTGGCATTTCGCAGCCCCACATCTTCAAAATAATATTTCAATGGAGTGCCAATATACTTCCTTCCCTTTACATCATACCTGTTTGCTTCATTGACCATGAAAGCATCCTTCAAATATTCGATATAGGTTCTTACCGTATTCAGACTGATGTCCGACTGGATCACACTCTTGAATGTAGCCTCTATTTTTGATGCATTTGTAAGAGAGCCAATACCAGAGGCCAGGACATTTATCAAATCATTCATTTCCTGAACCTTTTCGATATGGTGTCGTTCAACAATGTCCTTGATATAGGTTTCTTCAAACAATTGTGTGAGGTAGTCCATTCGCTGTTCATCCGTGGCCATCGCAACTGTTAATGGCAAACCTCCAAAATGCACATACGAACTCCAACCTTCATACCTGTCCCCGTCAAACACTTCCATATACTCGCCAAAGCTGAGGGGGTAAACATGAACTTCGTCACCACGTCCCCTGAACTCAGTGATAACATCTTTTGACAGAAACCGGGAATTGCTACCAGTTACATACACATCAGCATTTCTTATATGCAACAAAGAGTTGAGCACGGACTCAAACTTATCAAGCATCTGGACTTCGTCTATAAAAATGTAATATTCCCCATCGTCCAACATTCTGTCTTTTATATACGTAAGAAGTTCCCTAGGATTCCGATATTTCTCGTTTTCATACCTGTCAAGTTCCATCGCAATGATATGATCGTCAGCTACATCATGTGCCTTAAGGTAGTTTCTAAAAAGCGTAAACAGCAAATAGGATTTTCCGGAACGCCTCATTCCAGTGATTACCTTTATCATGCCATTACGCATACGGTTTACGATTTTCTGTAAGTATCTGTCTCTTTTTATTTCCATAGCACCTTCGATTGATAATTTATGGGCATTGTGCCCTTATTTTTCAATATTATGCTTCATCACACAAGACTACACACCCAGCAAATTGATATTTTAGAGCATTTGCGCCCCTGCTTTTCAATAGCAAAAGAAATAACCCACCTTCCTCCTTATGAACTCAGGAAAAGAGGAACGTTCTGAATAAAGGCATCGAACTTACCGGAGACCGTGTATAACCGCCAACGAAGGAAAACCACGCACAACAAAAGCCACGGACAGAAACCCATCCGTGGCCCAAACAATCAGACAAGCGTTATTTACGCAGCGAGGACCAGAGGTCGTTGAAGTGATCCATCAGCTTGCTCTTGTTCGCGGCAAGGTAGTCGTAGTCCAGGTCCTTCAAGCCAAGCGTGCTGTTGGCGGGAAGGTCGCTCGCCTTGCAATTCTTGTTGGTGCCTCTGCCGGCAAGGTCGGCGCGCCTGTTCTGGAACTCGGTGGAAGCCAAAAGGTCGATCATGGCCTGTGCTCCGACAAGGTTCGGCGCATTCTTCACGATGGCGGCACCACCGGGCATTGCGGTGTTTCCCTCCTCCATGTAGACAAGCTGCATGACCGCTCCACCTTGGGCGATGATGCCGGCGGGTGTGGACTCATAGGAGAGACCGACCGCATACTCCCCTTCGTTGACCAGGTTGTACACATCCTTGGAGGAATTGGTGGAGAAGCAAAGAGGAATCAGCTTCGCGATATAGTCCCAGCCCTTCTGGTCGTCGAAATTGTCTCCCATGACCGCAAGGACGGTCTGCAGCTGGCGATACCCGGAAGAGGAGGCGTCAGGGGCCGCGATGATGATCTTGCCCTTGAGCTTCGGATTCAGCAGGTCGTTATACCCCTTCACGCTCACACCGAGATCCTTCAGCACATCCGGATTGACGACAAGGCACATGACCTGCACGTCATAGAATGTGTAGTAGCCGGAAGGATCATGGAAATCCTGCTCGGCGTCATTGGACGCGGTGTATGGCTGCAGGATGTCATGGTACTTGTCTCCATCGGCGGCGAACATGCCTCCGATAACCACGTCGGCCCCGCTTGTCGCATCGCTACGGATCTTGGTAGCCAGGGTTCCTACAGAGTCGGCGACAATCTCCACCTTGCAGTTCGGATAGAGCTTGTTCCACTCCTCAAGCAGGATATCCTGCTGCGTGGCATCCATCGTCGTGTAGACGGTCAAGGTTCCCTTGACCTCGTCGACACCCTTCGCCCAATAGGGACGGGCTTCGGAAGAGGCGCTGCTCTTCGCACTTTGTTCGCTCGCACCGCCGGCGAATGCCGCCGAAAGTGCCCCTGCCATCACCATCGTGGCAAGCAACAATCGCTTTCTCATAGGTTATCTCCTTTTTCCGGACCTCTCCGGTTTTTCACATGCGTACATCCTCGGCCCTGGTACACTTCAAGTAGACCATCAGGCAGATGATGGTGAGAATGGTCGTGATCGTGGCATAGGCGGCTGCCTCTCCATACACGCCATTGTTGATTGCGACATACGTGCCGATAGTCAGGGTGATGGTGCGGTTGTTGTAGAGAATCACACCGCTAGACATCTCCGTGATGATCGAGACCCAGCTCAATACCGCGCCGCTGATGATGCCGCTTCCCATCATCGGAACGGTGATTTTCACAAAGGTGTTCAGCTTGCCCGACCCGAGACTGGTAGCAGCCTCCTCGATGCTCGGACTTATCTTCATCATGGCCGCTGTCGCGCTCCTGCTGGTGAACGGAAGGCGCCTGATGGCAAGGGCGACCACCATGATGGCAATGGTCCCCGCAATGCAGATCGGCTTCTTGCTGAAGACGATGACCAGTGCGATGCCGATGACCGCACCCGGCATGATGTAGGGCAGCATCGAGATCGTGTCGATAAGATGGTTCAGGGGATTGCTCCTGCGGACAACCAGGTAAGCGATGATGACCGCGATGAGGATGATGACCGCCAGGGTAAGGAAGCTGATCAAAAGGGAGTTGCTCGTCGCCCTGAACAGGTTCTTGCTGAGCGCTTTCTGGTAGTTGCGTAGCGAATATCCCTTCAGGAGGATGCTGTTGTTGTACTTGCGGAAGGACATGTAGATGACATACAGCTGCGGCAGCATGGACAAAGCGACCACGAGGTAGCAGTAGATGTGCATCAAAACGCCCCACACCCCTTTCGGGTTTTTCACCTCTACAGGATGGAGCGCATTCATCGTGAACTTGAACCGGCTGGTCGCCAGTTTCTGAATCAGGAAGATGACGCCCGTCACGATGACCGCAAGGACGCTGATGGCCGCCGCGAAATGGTAGTCCGCACCGTTCTCCCCCAAATACTCGTTGTAAATCAGCACAGGGAAGGTCATGAACCCCCTACCGATAAGCAGCGGTGTCCCGAAATCGGCGAAGGAACGCATGAAGACAAGCAGCGCGGCAGCAAGAATCGTCGGCATGGTCAAGGTCATGATGACCTGGAAGAAGCGTCTGGCACCCCGGCAACCCATGCTCTCCGCGGCCTCCATCAACGTGTTGTCGATATCCCGGAAAGCACCGTTCATGTAGATGACCACAAGCGGGAAGAGCTTCAAGGTCTGCACCAGCACGATGCCTTGGAATCCATAGATGGAGAAAGGCTTCAATCCGAGCGCCCGTATCGCCTTGGTGATCAAGCCATTGTTTCCCATAAGGAGAATCCAGGCGTATGCGCCGATAAACGGTGCGCTCATCGTGCACAGCAGGCAGACCACGAAGAGGAACCTTCTCCCCTTCAGGTTGTAGAACGAATAGAAATAGGCGAACGGAATACCAAGCACCAGGCAGCATGCCATCACCGAAATCGCGATACGGAAGCTGTTGGATATGGTCGAGTAATAGTAGGGTTTTGAGAAGAAGCGCACAAACGCATCAAGGGAGAACTCCCCGTCAGCGGTGATGACAGCCTCCCTTAAGAGCCCAGCTATCGGATAGACCAGGAAAAAGAGAAAAAGCAGGAGTATCACAATCGACGAGACATTCCAAAAGTCAAAGAATCTTCGTTTTGCCATGGGGGACCTCACATGCCCAGGTCGCTATGCACGCCCTGCATGATGCTCTTTCCACTCTCGGCGTCAAACAGGTTGATCTTCCTGGTGTTCGCTTCCAGATAGACACTCGATCCGGGAGGAAGAATCTCATCCATGTCGGACTCTTGCACGAGCTCGATACGCTCTCCAGTCTCCAGCTTGGTAAAATAGTGGGTGTTGAGCCCCAGGAAGACGCTATCCTCAATCAAAGCCTTCATGCCATGCTCTCCGATTTTCAGCTCCTCCGGCCTCAAGGAGACCATCACCTCCATCCCGTCCTTGCAAAGAGCGGAATCAACCGACGGCACCTCCATGCCATACCCGTTGCCAAGAGAGACAAACGCATGACCTTCATGCATGGAAAGCGTGCCTTTGAGGATGTTTGACTTGCCGATGAAGGTGGCGACAAACAGATCTGCGGGACGCATGTAGATATCCTTGGGCTTTCCGCATTGGTGGATCTCTCCCTCCTTCATGACCGCGATGCGGTCGCTGATTGCCATCGCCTCCTCCTGGTCGTGGGTGACGTAGACGGTCGTAATCCCCACATCATGCTGGATGCGCTTGATCACCGTGCGCATCTCGACCCTCAGCTTCGCATCCAGGTTGGAAAGCGGCTCGTCCATCAAGAGCACATCGGGGTTGATGCAAAGAGCGCGGGCAAGTGCGACTCTTTGCTGCTGGCCGCCAGAGAGCCTGTCGGGCATCCTGTCTGCGAACGAGTCCACATGCACGAGCTTCAAATACCTGTCCGTCCTCTCCTTTATTTCACTTTCCGGGAATTTTCTGTTCTTCAAGCCGAACGCGACATTCTTGCGCACGGACATGTTGGGGAAGATGGCATAGTTCTGGAACACCATGCCGATATTGCGCCTCACAGGATCCAAATCATTGATCCGTGTCTCGTTGAAGAAGAAGTCGCCCCCTTCTATCGAATTGAATCCTGCTATCATGCGCAGCAGCGTAGTTTTGCCACACCCCGAGGGTCCCAGCAAGGTGAAGAACTCACCGTTATGGATGGTAAGTGACAAATCGGGTATCACCGTATTCGCCCCGTATCGCTTTGCCGCATGGCGGATGGTAATTTTCACGCTCATCTTCTCCTCCCTCAGTCCTGTTTCCAATGGGCAAGCAAATACCGCTCCGCCTCTGCGCTCCATAGTCCGTTGTGCGCTTCGATTATCTCCGCAAGCGCCCTATAGCGCGCATCCTTCTCTCCAAGTGCCTTGAAATCCTCAAGTGCGGTAAGAGGCATGTCGATATGGGTGTAAATCAGCTTCTTGCCACCAGGCAGCTTGGGCTGGTTGAGTGTCACCCTGGCAACCTCCCCAAGTCCGCCCACATGGGTGACCATCACCGCAGGGTCCAGGATTCCCTCCTTTGTCATCCATAGCGACTCCTTCATGTCCTCGGTATTCCCTCCGGTGGTCCCGATTACATGGGTCGCACCATAGTGGACATCATAGAAGTTGAGCGGAGCATGGAGGTTCTTGTCAGTCGGACCGGCGAAGAAGTTCAAGCACCCATCCCTGCCAAGCAAATCCCCGGAAGTTGCAATCACATCAGCTATCGGAGCGAAGCAGAAGACATCATCAAAACCCTCCGGTGAGAACATCGCGCGGATTTCGCCCGCCACATCACTCATGGCGGAGGTATCGACGAACTCGATGCGCACCCCAAGCTTTCTTTGTGTGGAAAGGGGAAAGAGCTTCCTTGCGCGGGTAAGTCGCTCCTTGTTGATGTCGGTCACCACCACCAGGCTCGGGCGATTCTCGATATGGATTGCATAGGTCAGTGCGCCAAGCCCCATCGGCCCCGCAGCCGCCACCAGCGCCATCCTTCCCCCCTTCTTCACCCCCATCTCATGGACATAGGACCCCATCTTGGTATGGAAGCAAGCATGGAAAGCCCCAATGCAGCAGGACATGGGCTCCGCCAGGGAGGCCTCGAAGTATCCATCCCCCTCGTAGACAAGCAGGCATCCCAGCTCCATCACCTCATGGGGAAGGATGCAATAGGTGGCATCCCCGCCGCAGAACTCATAGGAGTAGCCGGGAGAGAACATGGTTCCCTTGTAGTTCAGAGCGGGCTGGCAAGTGAACTTCATCCCCGGCTTGAACTGGCTCTGCCATTTGGCGCCGACCTGGATGATATCACCGGCAAACTCATGACCGACTATGGCGGGATGGTCTTTCACATCCGGGTGCACCCGTTTGTGCCTTGTGCCCAGAATGGCACACTTGTAGGTCGACATGCAAATCGTGTCGGATACGACTTTCACCAATATCTCATCATCCTTGATAGGGGGCAGCTCAAATGTATCCATGCGAAGATCATTCGCACCATGAAGCCGCACAGCTGTAGTTTTCATTGCATACCTCTTGTAAGAAGAGGTTAGGCTTGAACTTTTGGATTGTCAACAAAAAATTGTTGGTTTGAAACCTTATAGCTTTTGTTTTAATAATTTTCTTAGATAATACAAAGATA
>CAVESN010000106.1:3253-6468 GCA_963618365.1 Bacteroides uniformis | reverse complement strand
TGATAGCATTGCCTCTTGGGGGAATCCTTTCCTACCTGGTCTCCCTATGCTATGAGGTGTGGGAACTTCGTGACATCTATCGGATAGCACAAGATTTCATGCTCGCCACATCTTTTCTTAAGGTTTTCCTTGCAAACATCCCCCTTCTTATCTTGGGTTTCCTGTTTCTCAAGGGAAACTTCACCTATTGGCAATCAGGATCCTCGCTGAAATCGTTTTTCATCACATGCTTTTTCGGTATCGTGGGGTTGGCAGCGGTTCTTTGCAGTTATTCGCTTTGCAAAATATCTTTTTTGGAAAGTTTTCACAAAAACAAGGAGTGAGGATATGCATACGCCTACACTTACCACATGGCTGAACCAGTTGTTGGACGAGGGGATTTCACAGAGCGTCAAGATGATGACGCTCAAGCTCGAAAAAGATGGTGACGGATGGCTCGTACAAGCATTCGGATACACCAAACCATCCAAGGAGTCTAGAAAAGGGGAAGGAGAGGGGATTCCCCTCTCGGGCGAGTATCCCCTGCAGCTGAGAGAACCAAACACACCGACTATGGAGGCTGTAAGGGTGGGAAGGGAAGCAGCCGACTACCTGAGGATAGGAAGAGGTAAGGAAAGGCTTCTTGCAATGGAATGTATCACCATCCTTGACAGCGATGGGAAAAGCCATCTCCTCTACGATAAGGAAAACCATAGGATCCATGATCCGGCATCCAGCGAAAGGAGGATGTCTTTCCTCCTTATCCTTTCCTTCCTTGCTCTCCTTCTTCCCACTTTCGATCCATCCATGGGGATATTCGGGATATTGCTGGGGCTATATGGCATCTGGCTGACCCATGGCATCTTCAAGAAGCACAGAAAAGCCAGGTGTGCATTCGTACTCTCCATTCTCTCTGTGGCCATAGGAGCATGCAACTTGGCGATGATGCTCATCGCTGCGAAAGGAGGGGCACTATGAACGAAAACAAAGCCAAACGTAATGGGAAACTCTCATTGGCCATGGGGATTTTCAGTATCCTTATCCCCCATTGCTTCCTGCCTATCGCGAGCGGAATTTTCATCGGCTTCTACGGGCTTATCCTGGCTTGGAAATATTGGAAGGTCGATGACAATGCATATGCCGGTTTTATGATCAGCATCCTTGGCATTCTGACAGACATTTTCCTCGTCCTGTTTTGGATAGCTTCGGTATAGAGGGATTGATGGCGGGGGATGAGCCCCGCCATCTTTTGATTATAGCTTTGCGGCTTTTATGGATTCCACCTTGTATGTTACAGGATTTTCCCCCATCTGGAAGGTTACCACATCGCCAACTTCATGACCGCTGAGCGTGGTTCCCAGCGGAGCGAGGATGTTGATGATGTGCTTCTCTGGATCACTTTCCCATGGACCCATGATGGTGTAGGTGCACTTTTCTCCCGTTTTGGTGTCGCTTACTTCCACCTGGGTGCCGAAACCACTCTTGGAGGTGTCCACAGTAGCCAGATCCACGACAATGGCTTTGTCGATTTCTGCCTTCAACTCACCTTCTTTCTTTTGCAAAAGATGGCGTTTGTCCTTTCCGTACTGGTATTCGCTGTTCTCCCGCAAATCTCCCTTTGCTCTCGCCTCATTAATCTCTTTTGTGACGTCGGGAAGCTCTACGCGCTGTATGTGCTCCAGCTCTGCCTTTTTCCTTGCCAGGGAATCCTTGGTGCAGAACCATCCTGTGGGAACAAAGGTGTCGCTCTTTCCCTCACTCTTCCTGCTTTCAAGGTCGAGAAGGGGATATCGCTTCTGTATCTGGAACTTGACGTTGATTTTCTCTCCTTCATCTAGACCTGTGCAGTTCTGCACAAGACTGTTCAGGTTGCGCGCAACATTCTCATCCCCGCTTTCGATGCTTGCATATACTTCACCCACGGTGGCACTCTTTCCCTTGGTGCCGAAGAGCATCTCAAAAAGGATTTTTGCGTTGGCACCCGCTTCCTGACCGTCCACGCGCGCCTCAACCTTCTGGTAGAGGAAAGAGAGGAGTGAGAGCTTGGTGTACAGAAGCTTTTCGTGGGTGATTCCTGCCTTTTCCCATTCATCCGGACCATAAGCCTTGACCAGATAGACAAGCGTGTTCGCATAGTCGCGCCAGTTGTCCACCACAGTCTGGAAAATGGTCGAGAAGAGCTGACCCTTCTTCTTGCGGGTGAAGATGGAGGGAATGTAGGTGTTCAGGTAATAGGGGAAAAGCTTCAGAAGCAACTCGCTCCAGGACTTGGACTGGGTGTCCACAACCCAGTCGATAAAGCACTTCTTCAGGTCTGCGTCCTCCACTTTGCCGAACAAGGAGGGAATCTTCTCCGGATCGGAAACCTTCGCAAGCAATTTGGAGAAGGTGACTCCGCTGGGAATCTTGATGAAAGCCATCTTCTTGTGGTTGAAAAGGTCATCCAAAAGAAGATAGGAGCCAAGCATCTCTTCATCTAGTTCGGCTTCTCCCTTGCGGTTTTCCAGAATGTTTGCGAAATACTTCACCATTTCGTAGAAGCACTCGCTGTCCGTATCACCCTTGTCCAGAATGAATTTCTTGAGGTCCTTTACCTTGTCGTAGAACTTGTCATGGGCTTTGAAGATGGAGAGTTGTTTCTCCTCATAGCTGATGGGGGTCTCCCGAAGGATGTACGAGTCATCATCGGGTGAGACGCCATAGTGCACATCGGTCATGAGCAGTTCTTTCGCTTGCTTGGACCATGATGTCCACTGGCTTTCAGTAAGGATATCTCCCACGAGCTCCTTCTTCATTTGCTTCAAAGTACATTTACCATCAAAGCTCTCCAAGAGGATGTTGAGCATCCACTGCGGTTGCTCGATTGTCTTTTGCGCAAGCTTCTCATGGTTGACACACCCTTTCAGGACAAGAATATGGCTCTTTTTCAAGGCCTTGAGGCTCTTGAATGCCATGGCGAAAGTCATAGTGGTTCCTCCATCCTTCTGCCCGGGGAAATCAATCACCACTTTCTCCGTATCGATGGAGCGGATTCTCCCTAGCCGTCCACGGGAGCTTTGAAAGACGAAAGATCCTTTATCAAAGGAGATGTTCTTCTCAAACTCTTCAATTGCATGGATGATGTCACATTTCCCTTGCATGGTGATGCCGCTCTCTTTGAGGCAGGCATCCAGCCTTGAATGGTTTGCATATTTTTTCCTGTAGCTTTCGATGAGGTTCTTGCGTGCAACGAGATC
>CAVESN010000106.1:1692-3243 GCA_963618365.1 Bacteroides uniformis | reverse complement strand
AGGTTGTCCTTGTGGGAATTCTCAAGTTCCTTGAGGATGGCAATGCCACTCGCAGTGCTCGATAGGCTTACTTTGTCAGCCATGTTGAGGAAATACTCGAACTGGTCGCCACAAAGATTGATCAAGGATGTAAACAAGGGAATGAAAAGGGTGGTGTCTTGCTTTGCAAGCACCCGATCGAAAGCAATCTTGTAATAGGAGACCGCCTTCTCCTTGTTCCCTTGCGCGCTATAACGGTCGGCAATCTGCTTTACGATGGCAACCTCGTCATGGTCCGCCTTCACAAGCCGCTCATAAAGCTTGTATTGCTCATCCTCCTTTCCAAGCTTTTGGTAGCATTCACTGAGAATGCGTAGCGCATGCCTGTTCTCGCTGACGGCAAGGATCTTCTCGCAAAGGAAGAGGACTTGGTCGAACTTGCCGGCGGCAAGAAAACTCTCCGCCAAGTTGAGCAAGTTGAGGTTGTCCTCCTGTCCCTGGCGCAATAGCGCAATCGAACCGATTGCATACATGGCCACGATGCTCTTGGGATTGGACTCAAGATAGGTGCTGCAATATTGCACCACTTGATCCTGCACTTCCTCTTTCAATCCGGTGAGGGCCTTGTCAACCTCCATAAGCGATGCGAGGGTAAAAGTCTCTGGCTTTGTTCGCTCCCAATTTGCGGAAAGCACTTCCTTGATTTGATTGAGTCTCATATGCCCCTCCTTAGTTAAAAAGTTTTGGTGAGAGAATAAACAAACCGGGCACCCCAAATAGGACTGCTCGGGCTAAATCTATTTTCTTTTATGGGAGTATACCTCAACAAACCCAAACAAGCAAGCAAAGAGAATGCACAAACACTACACAAAGAATAGCTGGTTCTCCCGCTTTCCGTTGTCAAAAGCTACCTTAGCTGGTATAACTTGACATATGGAAAACAGGCCCCTCATTGTTGCACCAAGCGTTCTCTCTGCCGACTTCGCGCACATCGCCGACGAGGTCGCATCAATCGGAACAACCCAAGCCAAATGGATTCATTTGGATGTAATGGATGGAGCATTCGTCAACAACATTACTTTTGGTCCCAAGTTCATTCAGGATCTCAGGCCTTGCTCCGACCTTCTTTTTGACACGCATTTGATGATTGAGCATCCCGAGCGGTATATCGAACAATTCGCCACTGCGGGAAGCGATATCATCACCATCCACTCGGAGAGTACGGTCCATGTGCATCGCACACTTCAGATGATCAAGGACTATGGTTGCAAGGCAGGAATTGCTATTGTACCTTCCACGCCGGTTTGCGCGATTGAGCCCATTCTCGACATGGTTGACCTCGTGCTGGTCATGACCATCAATCCTGGCTTCGGGGGCCAGAAGCTGATAGTCCGCACCCTGGATAAGATTTGTGAGCTCGCCCACATCCGCAAGGAGGAAGAGTACGAGTATCTTATCAGCGTCGATGGAGGAGTGAATCTCAAGACGGTTGCCGATATCGCGAGTGCGGGAAGCGATGTGGCGGTGTGCGGTTCCGCATTCTTCTCATCCGAAGACAGAATCTCCTTTGTG
>CAVESN010000106.1:0-1542 GCA_963618365.1 Bacteroides uniformis | reverse complement strand
CGGATGAGGACCTTGCCTGGATTACCGACAAGATAGTGAAGGAACGTTTCTTCCATGACGAATATGGCAAAACGAACCTCACCATCAACGATGTGAAAGGTGAGATCCTCCTGGTAAGCCAATTCACCCTCTGCGCCAACATGCTGAAGGGTAACCGCCCGAGCTATGATGAAAGCGAAAAACCAGAAAGGGCAAATGAGATGTACGAAAAAGCAATTCTTTTGCTAAAGGGAAAAGGATTGGTTGTCAAGCACGGTCTTTTTGGAGCGCATATGCTTGTCTCCTATACCAACATCGGCCCTCAAACGTTTCTCTTGGAAAGAGGGAAATCCCATAAAAACGGAAAATAAGCGGTATAAGTAGAGTAGAGGAGTTATTGATAATGGCAAAAAAACCTGTAACCGTCCCTTCCAAGGGTACGGAGAGCACCAACCAGGCCAAGATGGATGCGATTGAAGCCGCGCGCGCGCAGATTGACAAGCAATTTGGAAAAGGATCGTTGATGAGGCTTGGGGACAACGAGAAGGTGCTGGACATCGGCTTCATATCCTCAGGCTCCCTTATGCTGGACGAGGCACTCGGCATTGGGGGATACCCTAGAGGAAGGATCGTGGAGATCTACGGACCCGAATCGAGCGGGAAAACGACCCTTGCTCTCCAAGCGGTAGCGGAAGCGCAAAAGGCTGGAGGTATCGCTGCATTCATCGATGCGGAACATGCCCTCGATCCGACCTATGCCAAGAAACTGGGTGTCAATATCGACCAATTGTGGATAAGCCAGCCCGACAGCGGCGAACAAGCCCTGGACATAGCTGAGACGCTGGTTCGCTCCGGTTCCATGGACATCATCGTGGTTGACTCGGTGGCGGCCCTTACGCCACAGGCTGAAATCGACGGAGAGATGGGAGACAGCCACATGGGACTTCAGGCAAGACTCATGAGCCAGGCTCTGCGCAAACTCACCGGGTTGCTTGCAAAGAGCAACACGCTCATCATCTTCATCAACCAAATCCGCATGAAGATAGGTGTCATGTTCGGGAATCCAGAGACTACCACAGGTGGCAATGCGCTGAAGTTCTATGCCTCGGTGCGCATGGATGTGCGGAAGATTGAGACACTCTCCAAGAGCGCCGACGAGGTGGTAGGGAACAGGATCCGGGTGAAGATCGTGAAGAACAAGGTGGCACCCCCCTTCAAGAAGGTGGAGCTGGATCTCCTTTTCAACGAAGGAATCAGCTATACGGCTAGCTTGCTTGATGCCGCAATCAAGTACGGGATGATTGAGAAGAGCGGATCATGGTTCAGCCTGGACGGAGAGAAAATCGGACAAGGTCGAGACAAGACGGTAGAGTACCTCAAGGAGCATGAGGATGTTGCAAAGATGCTTGACGCGAAGCTCAGGGAGAAGATGTTCGACCCGGACAAGAAGGAGGAGCCATCCAAGGAAGCTTCTCTGGATGATGGTTTTGGGGAAATGCCTATCGGCGAAGAGTTCTGAAGCACACCCGCTACTTTGACCAGTGGCGGGTTTTCCTTTTATAC
>CAVESN010000105.1:0-6470 GCA_963618365.1 Bacteroides uniformis | reverse complement strand
AAAGACAAGGACAAGATGCTCTCTCTTCTTGCCAAACTCAACGGAAGGCTCAATGAACTCAATGACGGCTCGTTTGTCGTGGAGGATGAAGAAACTCCAAGGGTCAAGAAACTGAAGCCTCTCTGAGGCTTTGCCTTTCTCAGGCAAAGGGGAATTCGTACTTCCCGTCCATCTTCGTGCCGTTCAGCTCTCCTTTGGTGATGCGGTCGATCTCGTCACGGATGATGGCGGCTTGCTCGTACTTCAGGTCCTTGGCGCATTCGAGCATTTGCTTCTCCAATGCCTTGACGTACTTCTTCCGGTCGCTCTTCTCCAGAAGGTTGTATCCAGCCTTCTGGATTTTTAGGTCTTGCTTGAGGTTCTCTTCCTCGTCCTTGTTCTCCCTCTCGATGATGTCCTGGATTTCCTTGACTATCGTCTTGGGAGTGATGTGGTGCTCCTTGTTGTACGCCATTTGCACTTCGCGGCGGTGCTTTGTCTCGCTGATTGCCTGCCGCATGGCGTCGCTTTCACGGTCGGCATACATGATTACCCTTCCGTCGGCGTTTCTTGCGGCCCTTCCAATTGTCTGCACAAGGCTGGTTGCGGAGCGAAGGAACCCAATTTTGTCCGCATCAAGGATGGCAACCAGGGAGACTTCGGGAAGGTCGAGTCCCTCACGAAGGAGGTTGATGCCAACAAGCACCTGGAAGGTGCCGAGGCGCAGCTTCTTGAGAATCTCCACCCGCTCAACCGTCTCCACCTCGCTGTGCAGGTATGCGACTTTCAGCCCGAGGTTCGCAAGATAATCGGCCAAATCCTCCGCCATCTTCTTGGTGAGAGTGGTGACCAGCACCCGCTCATCCTTTGCGATGACTTTGCGGATCTCCCCATAGAGGTCCTCCATCTGCCCTTCGGTGGGACGCACCACAATCTCGGGATCGAGAAGGCCGGTGGGACGGATAAGCTGCTCCACAATCTCGGATGAGTCCTCCTGCTCCTTGCTCCCCGGCGTGGCGGAGACATAGACCCTCTGCCCGACAATCCCATCGAACTCGTCGAACTTCAAGGGGCGGTTGTCGAGTGCGGAGGGAAGACGGAACCCATAGTTGACAAGATTGAGCTTGCGGGAGCGGTCCCCTTCGTACATGGCTCCCACCTGGGGGAGTGTCACGTGGCTCTCGTCGATGAAGGTGATGAAATCGGGAGGAAAATAATCAAGGAGGACACTGGGCCTCTCCCCCTCCTTCCTTCCCGCAAGGGGACGGGAATAGTTCTCGATTCCCGTGCAATACCCCACCTCCTGGAGCATTGCAAGGTCATACTCCACCCGAGTCTTGATCCTCTCCGCCTCCAAAGGCTTGCCATTGTCAAGAAAATATTTGTATTGGTCCTCCATCTCGCTATGAATCAACTCTATTCCCTTCTTGATTTGCTCCTCTGGCATGACGAACTGCTTGGCGGGATACAGCGTAAATGAGGTTACCTTGTCCTGCTTCTCTCCCGTGAGGGGGTCGAACCACTCGATTGAGGCGATTTCGTCCCAGTCGATGGAAAGACGGATCGCATTCTCAAGGTATGAGGGGCAGATTTCGATGACATCCCCCCTCACCCGGAACGATCCCCGCCCCAGAACCATGTCGTTACGCTCATATTGCATGCGCACAAGCTGACCAAGAATCTCTCTCTGGTTAAACGGCTCGCCCACGCGGAAGGTGAAGACCATGTCACGGATGGAGACGGGGTTGACCAAGCCGTAGATGCAGCTGACCGTGGCGACAACGATGATGTCGCGCCGCTCCATCAGGCTGAAGGATGCGGAGAGCCGCATGCGGTCTATCTCCTGGTTGATATCGGCATCCTTCTCGATATAGAGATCCTTGCCGGGGACATACGCCTCCGGCTGGTAATAGTCGTAGGTCGAGACGAAGTACTCAACCGCATTGTCCGGGAAAAAGTTCTTGAACTCCCTAAAGAGCTGGGCGCTCAATGTCTTATTGTGGGAGAGAACCAGCGTGGGACGCTGGAGCTTCTCGATGACCTTGGCCATGGTGTAGGTCTTCCCGCTTCCCGTAACCCCCTTGAGGGTAACAGCCCGATCCCCCTCCTCTATGCGGCGGGCGATCTTGTCAATGGCGCTTCCCTGGTCCCCTGAAGGGGAGAAGGGTGCAACGACATGAAACCGCTTCTGCCCTCCGATGGCGGCATCGCCGTGGATGTTATCTACAGCTCCCCCCCACATGGTCTTCACATCAACATGCTTCTCCATCACCGCACCAAGCTCCCAACATCCTCGCTCTGACGGAGCATAAGCGTAACCGGTATGCTCTTTTTCTTCCCGTCACGCAGCACACTCACTTTCGCCACATCCCCTTCCCTGGTGTCCAAAAGCGCCAGATACAAGTCGCTCGCTTTTTTGACGCTTCTTCCGTTGATTCCGACAATCACATCCCCTCCGAAGCAGATCACCCGATCCCCGTAGCGGACAGTCTGGCTCCCTCCTTTGAGCCCTGCCCTCTCGGCATTACCTCCCTCGACCACCTGGCTTACGAGAATCCCCTCCTCCACAGGAAGATGCCCGTAGGAGGCAATCGCCTTGGTGATCTCCACAGGGACGATGTCAATCCATCCACGACGCACCGTGCCATAGGAAATCAGATCGGGGATGAGAGAGAGGACCGTGTCGATAGGAATGGCGAAACTGACCCCCTGGTTGGTGCCGGTAGTGGAAAAGATCGAGCTGTTGATACCGACCACCTCCCCTTTTCCGTTAAGCAAGGGACCTCCACTGGAACCGGGGTTGAGCGCCACGTCGGTTTGGATGGCGTTCATGATGACCTTGCCTGCCTCGGTCTTCACCGAGCGACCAAGCCCTCCGACCACCCCAACGGACAATGTCCTGTCATAGCCGAAGGGGTTGCCGATGGCAAGGACCTTCTGTCCCACCTTCAGCTTCCCACTCTCCCCAAGTTCCACCGCATC
Organism: Bacteroides uniformis; assembly: GCA_963618365.1. Classification (GTDB taxonomy): domain Bacteria; phylum Spirochaetota; class Spirochaetia; order Sphaerochaetales; family Sphaerochaetaceae; genus RUG023. The sequence goes on along the minus strand of CAVESN010000105.1, from coordinate 3,509 downwards.
CAAGATTTCGTTCGAATCAATACGCAGAAGCGCAAGGTCGTCAATCGAGCTGACACCGACCACCTTCGCAGGGAACGTGCGCTCATTGGACAACCCCACCGTGAGGGAATCGCAATCTTCCACCACGTGGGCATTGGTCAGGATGTATCCGTTTTCAGAGAGGATGAATCCGCTGCCGCGCTCCGTTTCATGGAGCGTTCCCGTCGGATTCTTGATGCCAGAGACGGCAACCACGCTTGGACCGACACTCTCATAGACGCGCATGTTCTGCATCTCGTCAAAGGTGTACTCCCATGAGCCAGAATCATCGCAAAGAACAGTCAGCCCCTCATCCCCATACAAGATTTCCCCCACGGGGATATCGACCAATTCGAAGAGAGCTCTCTCTCCCTCCTCCCGCACGACACTCTTCAATGTCTTCTTGAGCTGCTCTCTCCTGTTCTGCCGATCGATGGCACGGGTCCAGAGTACCAGGAGGGAGAAAAGGAGCACCACGATGAGGGCGATGCCCAAAAACGAGAGGATGCCCAGTGCATCCACCTTACGCTTCAAGGGTGGCCTCCCATGCACATAGCACGTCGTTTTGTGTCACATGATAGCTTGGATTCTCCCCATCATGCCCGAAACATCCCCTGTCATGAAGAAATGAGGCCACTATTGCGCCCTCTTTTTCTGGGCATTTCGATACAGGAAAAGAGATACTCCACCCCTCGTTGCTCCACCACTTCTGCTGCGCTTTTTCACGCACCCAGAGATTGCGTACCCCAATTTCACTGCCCAAGTCAGCCAGAGAGCCGTTCGGGCAAAGAAGAGAGAACTCATTTTGCGTCAGTTTCACGATATCCATGCCAGAAAGCACTTTTCGAAGAAGCATAGCATCGCTACTCTCTCCTTTCGGCTCCACCATCACCACCGGTTTCGGGCGATATGTCCCCAATGCTTCAAGAACGCCACTTCCCGCCTTTCCGCAAAGAAGCCTACCCCCCACATAGGCAAGCCTCACGTCGCTATTTGCCGCAAGCGCTTGCAGCAAGCCCACTTTAGTCAACGAATCGGTGGCTTCATCCATGGGAAGCGGACTCTGGGCCAAATCCGGGTCGAACATGACAAAATGGTTGATCAGGTACTCAAGAATGGCGCTGCCGGAGGCATCACTGCTTATCGGAGCAAGCAAGGCGACACTGGAGCCTCTTGCAACCGCCACGGTTGCAAGCGTCAGTCCCAGCCCTCCAAATGTTTCATTTCTCTTCGATGCTTCCGCAATGATGGCAATCATAGATAGCGCTTCCTCTCCCCGTGGGGTGTCGAGGCGTACACCTCGAGGTACTTCTTGTCCGGGCTCTTGTTGATTTTCTGTAAGAGCACCTCCTCCACCTGAAAGTATCCCACGTCACTTGACATGGTCACCTCGATGCTGATCGGGTGCTCCTTTCCCTTGGAAATCTCGACATGCTCGATTGCATTGGCCGAATAGATGTGGATGTCCCCCACCTCTCCTTGCTCGCCATGACTGAGCATCATCGGTATCCTTGCCCTTCCCTTCGCCATGTCGCATCCGTCGGCTACCAGGATGAGGCCCGCCTCGAGGCTGTGAATCTGATGGGTCGCCATATGGCCGTAAATTCCCTCGGTGGCGATACTGATGATGGCAATCTTCTTTTCAAGCGCATCCCGATAGAGCGCATCCAGAAGCCGGGACATGATGGGGCGAGCGATAATGGTGCCTGTCACCTCATGGTCGTTTCTCGATATCGTCATGCCCAGGTCATGCAAAAAGCTTGCAAGCAGCACCGCACAGACAGAATCCTCATAGGTGCCGCCACTCTCCTCCTCTAGGCTTGTCTTGATGGACGCCTCATGGAGAAGCGAAAGCATATGCAGCGCGTTGACCGCCACCTGGCGCATGTGCACAGGCCCGTGGTCGTTGTAGCCAAGGCGCTTGATGGCAACTTCGTTGGCATAATCCTGCAAAGCCTGGATTTCCTTGTCGCTGACAAGAAGTTTCCCCAGCTCATACCCCTTGCTCCCCTCGGCAAGATGGCGGAGCACCACACGATCCAGCGCGAGTTCTTTTGGTGATTTCATAGCCAAGAATGATACACGTTTTTCTCGGGAACGAAAACATGAACATCCCTTGTCCGAGAAAGCGCTTTCCTACACAATAAAGCCATGGCGAAATTGACAATGAAGCAAATGTTCTGGCTGGGTAGACCCCTCTCCTGGAAGAAAGACTGGAGAAGCATCTCCCTCACGGTGGATCCCCACACTACCTACCCTGACAATTGCCCCTGTATTGTCGCAGCCTGGGACAAGAACATAGAGGCATCAGTCCGGCTCTCCCTTGCACCCGAAAAAGCGGAAAGTGGCATCCTCATCTTCCAAACCCCGCAAAGCATGTGCGCCCTTGGAGCAAGCAGGGAAGGGCTGCATCTCCACCTCCGGGTCATGGGATATCCACAAGATTCCTTCATTCCACGCCAGATTCCCGAAGAGCACATCTTCTTCCTCTTCACAAGGAAAAAGGAGACCTACCAGATTTCCTACTCCCTTGAGGGAACGCACTACACGCCATTCATTCAAGGGACACTCCCCGGCATAAAGCACAGCTACAGCTTCGGATGGTATTGGTCGAACCCGACCGACTCCCCGTTCGAAGCCAGTGCGGACTCATTCATCGTAAAGACGCTCTGAAGGAATTCGGGCTCAACCACGCCTCCCGTGGGGCCCAATTCCGCTCCCTCCTCATCCGAGTAATGTCCTTTCCCTGCTTTTGTCCACTATCTCTTCCTTCCACTCTTCTATCTGCCTCGTCTTGGAAGAGAAGTTGATTCCTATGATATGGATCGCCTTGTTCGTATTGACGTACTTTCCGTAGTATCTGTGCTCTTTTATCTGCTCGATGGCCTTTTCTGCACTCTGGTCAACTTTTATCTCCAGGACGTAAACGGCATGCTCCGCCTCCATTACCACATCGATTCTCCCGAGCGTCGTTGCCTCTTCGGCGATTATTCGCTCCACGCCGAAAAGAAGGAAATAGGAGTAGAACATCGCCTGGTAGCCGATCTCCTTCTGCAGCACGACATATGGGATCTTCTCGTAATAGGCGTTCATCGCTTGCACAAGAGCCGCGACATTCCCTCCACTGACAGCCTGCCGCCCCTTCGCAAGGAATACGCTGAGATCTTTCCCTCCCGAGTATTGCCTCATGAGGGAGAGCGTGAATGCGTTCCTCACTTCCCTGTTCGGGAATGTAAGGGTAAGGGCCGTGGTATCTCCCTCCTTGATGGTAAGGTATCCCGTGAAGTATATGAGCGCCAGAACCTGCGAGTCATCAAGCATGGCTGATGCGAGCAAACCATAGTCAAACGTGGAAAAGGTATCGAGCCCGATAATCGGATCTTCCGTAATTATATTCCCCAGGTGATAGCTTTTGGCCAAGTCCACAGCGAGCGTGCTCGCTCCTGTGCTGATCCAATAGTTCTCGAACGAGCAGCCGCTGTTGAAGAAGC
>CAVESN010000104.1:0-6537 GCA_963618365.1 Bacteroides uniformis | reverse complement strand
ACTCAAGGGAATCGTAAAAAACGCCGTTATTTAGTTATAGGAGGATGTACCATGAAAGTACACGCAAATGTAACGGCGATCCTACTGACCGTGCTTGTCTGCATGGCCTTTGGATGCAAATCGGAATCCACGCCCCGCTCCACGATGGAGCTCACGATGGAGATGCTGGGAGAGAATGAGAAACTGATTGTCCCGAGCGACACCTCACTGGAAATCAGCAAGTATCTCATCAATGGAAGGGGGCCGGACAGCGAAACCTTCTCTGTTGTCTCGACCAAGCAAACCACCTCAATCAGCGGGCTTCTCATAGGAAGCTGGAGCGTGACGGTGGACGGAATGAACGCCTCCGGCAACCGGCTTGCCAGCGGAAATGCGACCATCCAGCTTGGGCCGGAGCCCACCCCCCAGACCATCTATCTGGATACGCTTGAAGGAACCGGCGCCGCTCTCATCCAGATCCAATGGAACAGCGACCTGATTGCCGACCCTTCGGTCACATTGGACCTGACAAGCCAGAATGGGGGGACGACGCTGAGGCAGATTCTTGACACCTCCACGCTCTCCAGCGGCTACATCAACTGGAGCACCAACAGCCTGGAGGCAGGATCCTACATGCTTACAGGAAAGCTCTATGCGGGGTCAGTGCTGGTCTCCGGGTTCGTGGAAGCGCTCAGGATTGTCGACGGACTTACCGCCGAATCCACCATCACGCTGGATTTGGAGAAGACAACCTCGATTCCCGCCACCATCAGCCTTGTGGACACGGTGGGAGAACCGATTGCCTGCTCGATCACAGGCTTGTCGGAACAAATGGAAACGGGAGAGGAGGTCACCGCCACTATCGAACCAGCCCCGGGAGGAGAGGTGAATCTCTCCTGGTACCAGGACGGGGAGTCGGTGGGGACAGGACTCTCCTACTCCTTCACGCCAAGCCTAGGAAACCACCGTCTGGACGTATTGGCCCAGGGAACGGGAAAAGCCAGTCTGGGATCCGCCTCGTTCACCTACGAAGGAACGCTTTCGGGAGAAACGGGAGTGCCGGTAGCGATGGGGAAAATCGAAGATGCCGACGGCCAGCTCAAAGCACCCAAAGGAAGCCAAGTCGCCTTCCTTCCCGACGGAAACGTGCTGGTCGCAGGAGGAGGATACATCCAAATCTGCAAGCTGATCCGGGGGAAAGCGGTGGTTGTGCAAAGCTACAGCGCATCCAATGCGTCGGCCTGGCCGCTCACGGGCATCAGCGATGTTGCGGTTGACAGCTCGAGGAATCTTGTCTTCATCGCGGACAACGTGAACAAGAACCTTTGGGCCTTCTCGTATGACACCGAGACGAAAAAGCTCACCAAGGTGCGCACTTCGGACAACCTGACGTACTCCGCATCAAGCGGAGACTACCGCATCAAGGAAACCGGACGCCTGAAAATCGATGTGGGCCGCGGCATCGTCTACCTCAGCCTGGTCGATGATGCGAACAGGATATTCTCGCTCTCCTATCGGGAGGAGCCAGCAAGTGGGGAAACATTCCGGATCTCGCTTCCCTTGTGCTACGGCTCGGACACGTACGAGCCCACCGACACACAATCGTTCACTCCCCAATTCTGGCGCACCGCGATCAGCGACGACGGGGAATACCTAGTCGGGCTGGATACGCACAACCTGCTCATCTGGTCAACCCACAACAACGCCCAATCTCTCGGCCTGGGACCGCTTCCCATCGGTCTTCTTTGCTACAATGAATCCTATCGTGAGAACAAGGTGCACGACATCGCGATCCTCTCCAAGAACAATGTCATCGCAACCTCCGAGGGTGGAGTGTTTCTCCTGTATGGCGACCTTTCCAAAAGCTCTTCAAGCTCCATCGCCAACTGGAGCCTCAAGCAGTCAGTGGCGGAAGGTGAGATCACCTTGTCAGACGGAACGAAGGCGACATTCGAGGATATGGAGAACCTCTACATGTGCGAATTGAACGCCATATGCTACGGCATGTGCACGACCAGCAATAGCATCCTTTCCATGGCAAGAGGGGATGACGGGAAGCTGCTGTTCAAGGGCTCCGTGTCCCTTGACGGATTCGCACCGACAGAAATGGCCGTATCGGAGGACGGGAAGACAATGGTTGTCGCATCTGACACTAGCGACGGGCTGATGCTGCTCATGGCTCCCTAACAAAACGAGGGGTTGCCCAAAGGCAACCCCTCTTCTCAATTCTGGTTTCCACACCCTCAGGCCTTGTACAAAGGAACCTTCTGGTAGGTGGTATGCAAGTACTTCTCGCTCTTCTCGGAAAGCGGCTTTTCAAGGAAATCGGCATAGATCTTCTTGATGGAGGGATTCTCGTGCGAGCGGCGGATCGCGCAGTGCGCATCGTCAGAGTACAAGCCTTCGGCACGACTTAAACGAATCTCGTCATCAGCGCCATAGGGCTGGCCACCACCAGCGATACAGCCACCACGGCAAGCCATGATCTCGATGAAGTCGTACGGAGCAGGCTTTCCTTCCTTCTTGCACTGCCTCACCTCGTCAAGCAAACCCTTGGCGCTTCCCATTCCATGGACTACCGCGACGCGGACCTTGCGGCCGGCCATGTCCACCTCTCCGACCTTCACATCGTCGATGCCGCGCACGGCCTTGACATCGACCTCACCCAACTCTCCTCCAGTGACCAAATGGTAGGCAGTCCTGATGGCAGCCTCCATGACGCCTCCTGTTGCGCCAAAGATGGTTCCCGCACCGCTGTACTGGCCAAGCGGATCATCAGCCTCGCTCTCCGGAAGATTGGCGAAGTCGATGCCGGCCTGCCGGATCATGCGGGCAAGCTCCCTGGTAGTAATCACCAGATCGGTATCCTGGTATCCACTGCTCTTCATCGTCTCATCCTTGATGATTTCCCCCTTTTTGGCGGTACAGGGCATGATGGCGACCATGAAAATCTTGGAGGGATCCAGCTGCTGGTTCTTGGCGAAGTAGCTCTTCGTCATGGCTCCCTGCATCTGCATCGGGCTCTTCGCACTGGAGAGATTCTCAAGCAGGTCAGGATAGTACTCCTGTGCATAATTGATCCATCCGGGGCAGCAGGAGGTGAACTGGGGAAGCACTCCCCCCTTGACGATGCGCTCGACCAACTCTGAACCCTCCTCCATGATGGTGAGGTCCGCACCGAAGTTGGTGTCATGCACATACTTCACGCCAAGGCGCCGAAGCGCAGTGTAGATCTTCTTTGTGGAGACTGTGCCTGCAGGAAGAGAAAACTCCTCTGAAAGTCCTACACGCACTGCCGGTGCGATTTGCGCCACAACCACCTTCTCGGGATCGGAGAGCGCAGCCTCAAGCCGGGAAGTGTCATCCTTCTCATAGATGGCTCCCACAGGGCAATGCACGGCACATTGTCCGCACTTGATGCAGGGGCTGTCCTCCAACTTCAGCATGGCAGCCGGAGCCATCGCGACATCGCCTCCACGGCCGATGAACTCGAGCGCATAGACCCCTTGCAGCTCCTGGCACACTTGCACGCACCGACCGCACTTGATGCATTTGACCGGATCAAGGACGATGGATGGGGAAGAGGTGTCCTTCTTCGCGCGGAAGTTGACTCTCGGCTGGAAAGGCTGCTCCCGGATTCCGAACTCGCTCGCCAGAGCCTGAAGCTCGCAATTCCCGTTGCGAATGCAGGTTAGGCAGGAGGAAGGATGGGTGGAGAGCGTCAACTGCAGCACCTCCTTGCGCACCTTGCGCAGTTCGGGATCGTCTGTGATGTAGGACCTCCCCTCATCGCACGGGGATGCGCAAGCCCTCATGATTTTCGGGCTGCCCTCCTGTTTCACGACACACATGCCGCAACTACCGAACGGCGTGAGATCCGGATGATAGCAGAGCGTCGGGATTCTGACGCCGGCTTTCTTGGCTGCCAGCAGAATGCTGGTTCCCGCTTCCACTTCCACGGGAATGCCATTGATTTTTACATGTACAGTGCTCATTGTCTTCCTCCCTGGCTCACTTGACGATGATGGCGCCGAACTTGCAGCTCTGACGGCAGGCACCGCAACGGATACATACGCTCGGGCTGATGACATGCTTCTCACGCACTCCGCCGGAGATTGCTCCAACCGGGCAATGGCGCGAACAAGCGTTGCACCCGATACACTTCTCGGGAATGATCTCGTAGGAAATCAGCTTCTTGCACTTGCCTGCGGGACACTTCTTGTCGATGATGTGGGCCTTGTACTCATCCGCAAAGGTCTTCATCGTGGAAAGGACAGGGTTCGGCGTCGTCTGGCCGAGGGCGCAAAGGGATCCCCTTCTCATCGCCTCCCCGATCTTCTCAATCGTCTGTAGATCCTCCATGGTGCCGGCACCGTTAGTAATCTTCTCCATCAAATTGTAGAGAGACCTTCCTCCGATACGGCAAGGCGCACATTTTCCACAGGACTCGTCGATGGAGAAGTTCAAGTAGAACTTCGCCACGTCGACCATGCAGTCATCCTCGTCCATGACAATCATTCCGCCCGAGCCCATGATGGAGCCAAGCTTCTGCAGCGTCCCGAAGTCGATGCGTGCATCAAGATGCTCCGCGGTGATGACTCCACCCGAGGGACCGCCCGTCTGCACGCCCTTGAACTTCTTGCCGTCGGGGATGCCTCCACCGATGTCGAAGATGATGTCCCGCAGCGTGGTGCCCATCGGAACCTCCACAAGTCCGCTGTTGGCTATTTTTCCGGTCAATGCGAACACCTTCGTACCATGGCTGTCCTCGGTGCCAATCTGGCTGAACCATTTTCCACCCTTGGTGATGATCACCGGAACGTTCGCCCAGGTCTCCACGTTGTTGATGACCGTAGGCTTGCCCCAAAGGCCCTTGGTGGCAGGGAATGGGGGACGGGGCTGCGGCATGCCACGACGGCCCATGATGGACTGAAGCAACGCTGTTTCCTCTCCGCAGACGAATGCTCCCGCACCAAGACGGATCTCGATATCAAAATCAAAGCCACTGCCAAGGATGTTCTTTCCAAGGAGCCCGTACTTGTGGCTTTGCTCCATGGCGACTTCCAGTCGGTGGACAGCCAAAGGATACTCAGCCCTGATGTAGATGTAGCCACGGTGAGCGCCGATGGTATGACCGCAAATGGTCATTGCCTCAAGGATGCTGTGCGGATCCCCCTCGATAGTGGAGCGGTCCATGTATGCACCGGGGTCTCCCTCGTCAGCGTTGCATACCACGTACTTCTCTTCTCCCGGGGCAGCCTTGGAGAAGTTCCACTTCATCCAAGTGGGGAACCCCGCGCCACCACGACCGCGAAGGCCGGAAGTCTTCATCTCGTTAATCACATCATCCGGCGTCATCTCGAAAAGGACTTTCTCCAAAGCCTTGTACCCGTCACGTGCGATGTACTCCTCAATGTTCTCAGGATCGATGAAGCCACAATTGCGGAGCACAATGCGGAATTGCTTCTGGTAGAACTTGATGTCCTCGCTGCCCAGATGAGAGCTCTGGCTCTTGTCATAGAGCAAGCGTTTGACCTCTCGCCCCTTGATCAGATGCTCGCTTACAAGCTCCTTGGCATCGCTTGGCTTGACGTTCACGTAGAAAGCGTCCTCCGGCAAAATCTTGACAATCGGCCCTTGGGCACAGAAACCGAAACAACCGGTTTTAACCACCTGGACGCTGTCGCCAATTCCCTGCGCCTTGCACTCCTCAACCAGCGCCTGATAAATCTGATCGGAATGGCTGGATTCGCATCCGCTGCCACAACAGACCAGCACATAGTTCCTTAATGCCATGGTCTTCCCCCGTTAGTTTGCCGCAGGACGGACGACCACATGGTCACTCACCTGCTTTTTCTGGACGATATGGCTGTCGATGATTGCCTCGACAACACCCTTGTTGACTTTCTCATACATTGTCGCAGGCATGCCGGGAGCGATGACCTCTACCGTCGGCTCCACGCCAACACCCATTGCCCCGGTCTGCGTGACCACGACATTATGGATATCCTTCTGGTCCAGCAAATCCAAAAAGTCATCAACGACCTGCTTCGCACCGCTTGCAATACCGCTGGTGCCCATTCCCACGATGACCTGAATCTCCTTTCCTGCGTTCTCACGCTTGGCCATCGCCTTTTCTCCTCTTATGCGTATCGCACGCAATTCCTCAAGTGTCATAGTTCACTCCTTTGTCAAAACCAGGGGTCGCTGCACCCTCAAAAGCTCAAGTTTCTCTTCTTGCCTCCGAAGGAAGCTCCTTGCTCCTCTTAGCGAGTCACTTTTCTCCAAACCTCCGAACTTTTGCAGCATCATTTCTCTCGTCATGCGGTACGAACCGCTTCCCTTTGGGGAGGAGAGTCTCCGAAACACCGAGACCTGCCTCGCACGCGCATCGCTCAAGAGCAAAAGCAATGTGCCAGGAACATCTCCGACCGGAGGAGTATCCACATGCCTCAAGTCGCATGTGAAGCGGACAGTCGTCCCCACCCCCGCCTTGGTCTCCAAGCGAAAAGTTCCGCCTGCCCTCCACATAGTCTCCCGCAAGAAAGGAAGCCCAAG
>CAVESN010000103.1:0-6824 GCA_963618365.1 Bacteroides uniformis | reverse complement strand
AAATCCTTTCACAAGGGTAGCATAAATATTAAATTACGATTTGTCAAATTATGATTTAACTATTGTTTCTGTGGATTTCCTCACTTTCTTGTTTCCACAGTTTCCGGCATGGCTCATGAAGAGCCTTTTTGTTTGGCTCTTCATGCAAAGGTGTGAGGGGAATGTAATTGATATACTGAAAACACCAAAGATAGTAATCAGGAATTCCGGTCAGGGAAATCATTCTTGTTGTACTGGAGGTGATGGGGTTGAAAGGCGTGAGCCGGGTGCGAATTGATGAGGCATTTCGGCTGTTTGGGGCACCACCTACAGGAACATGCATCGTTTCGATGGATTTGAGAGAATAGGGGGAGAGAAGACAGGACGAGGCTGGCAGCTTTATCCCCGTTTCTTGTAACCACGATCTTTAGTTTCCGGGGTGAATGGAGCATATGGGGGAAGAAGTTGGGTAGCGGGAGGCGTTTCTTCCCATGGCTGTCTAGTCCTGGTCCTTGTCGAATGCCGCAAGGAGAAGTTCGATGTTCTCTTCCACAACCTCTTCAAGAGCTTCATGTTCCACTTTTTCCGGAAAGTTGCGCCAGATGAGGTAGGTGGCATCGGGCGCCACTTCATGAAGGGGGGAACCTACGGGGTTGTGGATGTTGTCGATGATGAGCTGGTAGTTGTTTTTCTTGGCGTCAGCAATCTGGCTGCTGGTTACCGCACCGGGACCGAAGGTCGCCGCAACGTCGAGGCCAAGGTCTTTGGCAAGGGGGATCTGGTTCTTGTTGACGAGGGCTTTGGCTCCCTTGAGGCCAAGCTTTTCCACCTCTCTCTTTCCCTCCTGAATGGTTTCGACATATTCAGCAACTCGCCTTTCGCTCTCTTTTTCGGTCCCTGCAAGCTTGGCTATCTTCTTTGCCATGGCCGTGACTGTGGCAATCGAGTTGTCGCATTGGATCTGCACCATCTGGACGTTCCCTACCGAATCCCCGATGGTCTGCATCATCCTTTCGAATCCCGCATAGATGAACATTGCGCTGTTCTGGATTTTCTGGATGTCGCTGACCGTGATTTCGTACTCTGGCGGATGGCGTAGCGACGCAGGTGCAACCGAAGTGACGTTGTCCAATCCTCCCAGGTCGGCAAAAGAAGCAGTCCAGCTGGTTGAGGCAACCACCTTTGCCGGTGTTTGCTGCTCTTTGATAGGCTGGCTGAAAAGGGGGAGTGCAAGCAATGTGGCGAGAAAAAGCGTGATTGTTTTCTTCATTTCGTGTTTCCTATGTAAGAGCCAAGATAGAGGATGGTGGAGCAAATGGCAAGAGTTGCCGAAGGGGGCCAATCGAGTGCGAGTGCGAGAAGGTAGCCGGTGAAGGAGGATGCCAGGCCGCACAGCGCGCTTGCGAGAAACAGCTGCTTGATTCCGCTTTTGCTGTAGCGTGATGCGGCAAGTACGGGGAGGATGAGCAGAGCGTCAATGAGGAATGCCCCGAGGATTTTCATGGCGATGGCAACGGTGAAGGCGATGACAAGGATCATCAGCGTGCGATGCAACCGCACTTTGATGCCAAGGGATATTGCCACTTCCTTGTTGAAGAAGAGTGCAAGGATTGTCTGGAAGTTGGTGATGATGTAGAGGGAGAGAAGAAGTCCCACCAAAGCAAGCAGGATGAGGTCGTTACCTCGGAGGGCAAAGGGACTTCCCCAGAGCAAGTTGAGCGTATCTTTTGCCGGTACATCGGCCACATGGCTGATTACGCTCGCAAGCGCCATGGAGAGCACCATCGTCCCCGCGCTTGCCCCGCCCATGCCTCCCTCCTTGTTTAGCCCCATCATCACCCCCACCAGCATCATATTTACCATGGCGGTGACGGGAATCAGGGGTAGTCCCAAGGCAAGCGAGATAGCTCCTCCGAGGATTACTCCGTGCATCAGCATATATCTGAGGGGGACCAGGTCGAGCCTGAGGACCATGACTCCGCACAGCGGAAAGGAGAAACCGGAGAGGAGCATGGCAACTAGTCCGCGGGCTATGGGGGAGAGGGTGAGCAAAAAGAACGGGTTATGCATGGCTCTCTCCCAAATGCAGTAGCTTCCATCCCTTCATCGCCACCAAGGAGGGATCGTGGGTGACGATGATGAGAGTGGGTGTCTCGCTGAGGGAGAGGGAGGAGAGGATCTCCTTGACCATCTCCCTGCTTTTTCCGTCAAGCGAGGCAGTCGGCTCGTCAAACAACAGGAGCTTTGCCTTTTGCAGAAGGCAACGGGCCAGAGAGACTTTCTGCTTCTCTCCTCCGGAGAGTGTCGCATAGGACCTTTTCTTGAGGGAAAGCGCTCCGACTCTGGTAAGCGCCGCATCAATCTCTTTCTGGTTCTTCTTTTCCTGTCCAAGCCCTACCACCTCATTTACCGACAGCGCGTAGGAGGCTGAGTCGGTAGATTGGGGGATGTAGCCGATAGTGCGCCGGGCAAGGTGGCCGGGGCTTTTGCCGTCGAGAGTGATAGTCCCATCCTTGGGGGAAAGGATGCCTAGAAGCATCTTCAGGAGCGTGCTCTTTCCTGAGCCGTTTTCCCCCACTACCATCAGCCTCTCCCCGGGAAGGAGGTGGAAAGAGAGTCCGCTGAAGGTGCCATACGGAGAAGCAAGGTTGCTGGCCTTCACTTCAATGCCGCTTGATCTGTGGGCACGGCTACGGAGCATGAGGTACATCCTTTCACTGTCCGAAAGGGGGGCAAGCTCATCCTCCGTGGCGCAAAGCAGGCATTCGACCCAGCTGTCGGCTATCAAGGTGATTTTCTCTGTTTCGTCCCGTTTCCTGTTCAGCTCCTCCACGTACCTTAGCGCAAGATTGCTTGCAAGGTTCGCATGGATGTGCTGGATTCCACATCGCACCATCAGCACTACTGCGGCTTTGCCGATGGCCGTGTCATGGGCAAGGAGGTGCGAGGGTGTTTCTTCTCTCTTTTGGAGGAGAAGCTCGAAATCAAAGAGGGGATGCAGCCAACGTCCACTGGAAGAGTAGATGCAAGTATCTCCCTGAAAGACTTGCAAGGTAACTTTGTGGGGAAGCGGGTGCAGGTAGGCAGTAGGTTCCATGCGACCCATTGTATCCAAGAACAAGCAACGCTAGAAGAGTCTCGTTGACATGCACCGCATGGGCTAAGATACTTTCGAAAGAGGTTTTCTATGCAACACATTCCTTCCTTCAGACCGGATTTGGATCCCATGGACCCGTATCGTGCAATCGTAAGCGGTGGGTATGACTATGGCTCGTTTTCACTTTTCGTTCCCGCAGGGAGCCGTCTCGTGCAACCTACCATCTATATGGCGGGAGATATCTCTTTCCTGGGATGGGAGAAGGCCATGGAATCCCACAAGGCGAACTATGTCGTGGCAAAGGTGCTGGATGAAGCATCCTTCTTCGCAATCAAGAGCACACTGGCGGAAAGAAAGGCAATCAATCCCTACGGTCCCGCATGCTATTTGGTCGCGGTCGGCGAAGCCGCAAGGGATGCAAGCCTGCTAGCTGCCCGTCAACCAAAGGAGTTTGCGGGTGTCGCCCTTTTGGGACAGGCCGCCTCCTCTGAAGAGCTCTCCGAGATAGGAAAGCTGCCAGCCCCTGAAGAGGACCATACTTTGGATAATGTTGCGCTTCCCCTTTGGGCGAACGGGCAAGCATCTTCTGCAATTTCCTATTGGAAGAGGGTCAATGGTTGTTCCGATCCTGTGGATGGATGCTATAAAACCATCCGCCGTCCGACAGAGGATCGCGACCTAGGCGCGGATATGGTGCAAAGTGATAATGAGGATCTTTGTGCAATCCTTGCATTTCTTTTCCAAAAGCGACGATTTCCGGGAATGCGCGATGGAAACCTGCGGAATGCCGATCTTCCAGAGAATGTGGGGGCGCTTTACCAAGAGGCGGTGATTGATGGATTTAGGCGCTATTGGTACACCTATGTGCCTACCCATAAAGAGGGGGAGAAGCTTCCTCTTGTCCTTGTCATGCATGGAAGAGGGGGGGAAGGTGGTGAGTTTGTCGCCAGAAGCGGATGGAGAGCCATCTCCGATGAAGCGGGCTGCATCACCGTCTATCCCACCGGTGCTAGTGGAGTGGACCGCCCTATCACCTATTGGAACTTCTATGACCATGGAAAGACGCCTCTTCTGGCGGATGATCTCTCCTTCCTTTCCCAGCTGGTTGATTCTCTTTGCGAGAAGCTTCCGGTGGATAGAACGAGGATCTACCTCTCCGGCCAATCCATGGGGTCCATGATGTCCCTTGCGATGGCTTTGACCTATCCAGAGAGATTTGCCGCAAGCGCAAGCTCTGCAGGCCTGCTTCCCGGATTCATGGAGAACTTGAAGCGGATAGAGCTTCATGCGACGTGTCCCTTGCGGGTCAGCCTTGGCGAGTTTGACACTTTCATCAAGACCAACGACCCCGAGGGGAATGAAGCTTCCCGGTGGTTCCTTGAGGAGTTGCGGAACATGGAGGGGTGCGAGCCTGCGGTTGTCGCTTCCCGCGGCATGGATCTGGATTATGTGTGCCATGACCAAAATGGCAAAGAACGGATTTGGTATACCCGTGTGAAGGGGAAAGTCCATGCCATCCTTCCCAGCGAAGTACGGCTGTTCTGGAGCTGGATGCGGCAGTTTAGGAAGGAGTCGTAAGCATGGTGCTCAAGAGGCCAATCTTTTTCTCCCCAAGCGGGGAGGAGAGGATGCTTCACATCCATCTCCCCGAGGAGTATGAGAAGACGGACTTGAGGTATCCTGTCATCTATTTCTTCGATGGGCATAATCTCTTCTCCGATGAAGATGCCACCTATGGCACCTGCTGGAAATTGGAAGATTTCCTTGCCCGGTGGCAGGAGGAGTGTATCGTGGTCGGGCTTGAGTGCGGCCATAAGCCGAACCAGCGGCTTGACGAGTACAGCCCCTATCCGATGGAAATCGTGGGCTACAAGACCAAGGGAATGGGAGAAGCGACGCTCGGGTGGATGATCTCCACGCTCAAGCCGGAGATCGATGGGAGGCTTCGCACGCTGCCCGAAAGGGAAGAGACCGCAATCGCAGGTTCCAGCATGGGCGGGCTCATGAGTCTCTATGCCTTGGTGCGCCATAATGAGATTTTCTCCATGGCTGCTTCTCTTTCTCCTTCCATTCAGCCTTGCTTGCAAGAAGTGGTAAACGAAATCGGAAAAGCGAAGCTTGCTTCGGATACACGGATCTGGCTCTCTTTTGGTGAGAAGGAGCTGAATCCGAAGAGAGAGAAAGCGTTTGAACTGGTAAAAAAGGTGCTTGTGGCAAAAGGAATCACGCTCAGTTCCCAGATTCAGGCCTTTGGAAGTCATAACGAGAAGAGCTGGGGAGAACTCGTCCCGGCTTTCATGCCGTATCTTTTGAGATAGGGAAAAGAGGTGCATATGCAGTATGGAGAGTTGCAAAACGGTTCGGATATCCGTGGCATCGCCATGGGGGAGAAGGCAAATTTGACGGGAGACGCAGTGCGCCATCTGGGTGCCGCATTTGCCCTCTGGCTGAAACGAAAACAGAGGAAAGAGCAGCTTCGTATCGCCATAGGAAGAGACTCCCGGCTTACGGGAGAAGCGCTTGTCTGTTCTGCAATTGAAGGTTTGAGAAGCGAGGGATGCCATGTCCATTCCCTTGGGCTGGCCAGCACGCCATGCATGTTCATGGCGACGGTGCTCGAACCATTGAAAGTTGACGGCAGCATCATGATCACTGCGAGCCATCTCCCTTCTGACAGGAATGGTATGAAGTTCTTTACCCAAAAAGGTGGATTGGAGAAGGCCGAGATTGCAGAGGTCGTCACCATTGCAGAGTCGCTCACGCCCTCCGATTGTGCTAAGGGAGAGGTAGAGGAAAGTGACTTCCTGAAGAGGTATGAAGCCTATCTTCGGGACAAGATTCGGGAGGGAGTAAACGCTAAGGAATACGACTTTCCGCTGAAAGGGTTGAAGGTGATTGTCGATGCGGGTAACGGTGCGGGAGGGTTCTTCGCCAAAGGAGTGCTCGAGCCGCTAGGTGCCGATATTACCGGCAGCCAGTTCCTAAAACCCGATGGCAGGTTCCCCAACCACATTCCCAACCCGGAGAATCCTGTGGCGGCAAAGGCTATTCTGGATGCGACGCTTTCCACAGGTGCGGATCTTGGCATCATCTTCGACACGGATGTGGACAGGGCGGGAGCGGTGCTTCCCACGGGAGAGGTGCTGACACGCAACGTTTTGATTGCCATCCTCTCCGACATTGCCATCGAATCCCATCCGGGGACCACCATCGTGACCGACTCGGTCACTTCCACAGGTCTTGCCTCCTTCATCAAAAGCCACGGGGGAGTCCATCGACGCTTCAAGAGGGGGTACCGCAATGTCATCGACGAGGCAATCCGCCTGAACAAGGAGGGAATCGATTGCCAGCTGGCAATCGAAACCAGCGGTCATGGCGCATGGAAAGAGAACTATTTCCTGGATGATGGCGCATACCTGATGGTGAAGCTCCTCATCGAGCTGGGAAAGGGAAGAAAAATCGAAGAGATGGTCAAGGATTTGCAGGAGCCAAGGGAGAGCATTGAGCTACGGCTTCCCACTCTCTCCGATTGCGGGGATGAGGTGCTTTCCCTTGTGAAAAGGGAGGCTGAAAACCACCCCGGCTGGTCTCTTGAGAAAGAGAACTATGAGGGAGTGAGAGTCAATGCCGACAGAAATCATGGTGATGGATGGTTCCTCATTCGCAAATCCCTCCATGAACCAATCATGCCGCTCAATATCGAAAGCGACAGCAAGGGGGGAGTGAGCCTCATGGCAAAGGATATCAG
>CAVESN010000102.1:0-7092 GCA_963618365.1 Bacteroides uniformis | reverse complement strand
CCTAAAGGCAGAACCAGAATCTGCAGTGTTACCATTACACTACATCCCAATCAATCCTCAGTTACAATACGAAAAACCCAATTTTCTGTCAATAGAGTTCATCACAAAAATCAATTTATTTTATATTTGCTTATCAATAAACAAATTGCTTTCTTCAATCGTATTGTTTCTTGAATGCGTTCACCCTTGCTGACGGTCCGACTTTGAAATCGTCCCGGCATCCATCCTTCAGGTAGCACCACGCAAGTCCAGCCACCATGGCACCATTGTCCGTGCACAGCTTCAGCGAGGGGAAGGTTACCTCCACCCCGTCCTTCTCAAACTCCTTGAGCTCGGCACGTAGCAGGCTGTTTGCCGCGACTCCACCACCTGCGCTCAGACGTTTCATCCCGGTATCCTCAAGGGCGCGTCTCACCCTACGGATCAACATCCCCACGGCCTGTCTCTGAAAGCTTGCGGCGATATTCTCGCTATTCTTGGCGCTCTTTCCGTCCCAGAATTTGTCCAGCTGATTGATCACCGCGCTTTTGAGTCCGCTGTAGGAGATGTCATAGGGATGTTCCTTGTCAACCGTGTTCCCGGGGAAAAGAAACGCCTTCGCGTCTCCCTTCTGGCTCAAACGGTCGATCACCACTCCCCCTGGATATCCCAGTCCGTAATGCTTTGCGACTTTGTCGAAAGCTTCCCCGATGGCATCATCGATGGTCGTTCCCATGACCGAAACATCATCATAGCCGTTCACCTTGCAGATAACGGTATGGCCTCCGCTCACCAAAAGACCCAGATAGGGATAGGAAAGAGGATGCTCGATTTGGCTGGCATACAGATGCGCCCTAATATGGTCGATGGTAATAAAGGGAAGATCCAGGGCTGCTGCCATTCCCTTGGCGAAATTAAGCCCCACCATCAAGCTTCCCAGAAGTCCCGGACGGCTGGTGACGGCAACCGCATCAATTTGCCGCACACCAAGACCGGCCTTGGAAATGGCTGCATCCACCACTTGGGCAATCCACTCCGTATGGAGCCGGCTGGCAAGCTCCGGGACGACTCCCTCATACGGCTTGTGAAGCTCGATCTGGGTGGCAATCACATTGCTCAGAATCTCGTGCCCGTCCCGAACCACGGCCGCGCTGCATTCATCGCAGCTTGTTTCAATTCCCAGTACATTCATAGATCCTCGCCATCCCCACCCTGGATGATTTGCTCGATAAGGTCGGCGAACTCAAGGTATTTCTCATCAAGCTCAGGCATTGCCACCATGTGGTAGAGCTCGCTAAGCCCCACTCCATTCTCAAGCGCATCCGGATAGACATCCAAAAGGAACTGGGCAACTTCCGGCTGCCAGCTCTCAAGAACTGTGGGGCTATGGCGAAGATGGCCATTCTTCATGACCAACACACAATCATTCGGAAATGTCATGGACTCCTTTTGCATACTCTCCCCTTCCTTCCAAGCTACGCACAAACCGACTAATGGTCAATGAACGGAAAAGGGAACCGCATGGCAGTTCCCTCTCAAAGAGCCGCAACCCAGATTTGAACTGGGGACCTACTGATTACGAATCAGTCGCTCTACCAACTGAGCTATCGCGGCATACGCTGTGTCTTATACCATGACTCCTTTCAAAGAATCAAGTAGCCCGGGAAAGCCCGGGCCACCTGAAGGAATCCTTATTTACCCTTTGCGACGGAAATCGCTGCCTGAGCGGCCGCAAGCCGTGCAATGGGGACACGGTACGGAGAGCAGGAGACATAGGTCAGTCCGACTCTCTGACAGAAGTTGATGGTCTTCGGATCCCCTCCATGCTCACCGCAGATGCCAAGGATGAGATCCTTGTTCACCGAACGGCCAAGGTCAGTGGCGATTTTCACCATCTTGCCGACACCTCCCTCGTCGATGGTGGCAAACGGGTCGTAATCGTAGAACTGCTTGTCAGGATCATTGACGTAGTGCCCGAGGAAGGAGGCCGCATCATCACGGCTGAATCCGCAGGTCATCTGGGTGAGGTCGTTCGTTCCGAAACTGAAGAACTGGGCTCCCGCCTTGACAATCTCATCAGCGGTGATTGCGGCACGAGGCACCTCAATCATGGTTCCCATCAAGTAATCGATCCTCTGCTGATACTTCTCGAACAGTGCCTCGATTACCTCCTTCGCCCTCTTCTGACAGAACAAGAACTCCTTGTAGTTGCCGATAAGCGGGAACATGATCTCGGGATAGACCTTGATGCCCTTCTTGTGGACATTCAAGGCAGCCTCCATGATGGCGGTCACCTGCATCTCAAGAATCTCCGGATAGATGATGGCAAGACGGCATCCTCGGAAGCCAAGCATCGGGTTGAACTCATGAAGCGCAGCAGACTTCTGGGCAACCTCCTCGACCGACTTGTCCATCATCTGCGCCATCTCCAGGCGTGCGGTGGAATCATTGGGGAGGAATTCATGAAGCGGGGGATCAAGAAGACGAACCGTGAAAGGCTTGCCGTTCAGCTCGGTGAACATCTCCTCGAAATCTCCACGCTGCATCGGAAGAAGCTCGTCAAGTGCGTTCTTGCGCTCCGTCACATTGTCGGCAAGGATCATCTTTCTCATGCTGATGATTCTGTTGCCACCGAAGAACATGTGCTCGGTGCGGCATAGTCCGATACCCTCGGCACCCAGAAGTGTCGCCATATGGGTGTCCTTGGGAGTGTCGCTGTTGGTGAAGACCTTCAGCGTCTTGATCTCATCGACATATCCCATGAACTTCTTGTAGTTCTGATAGATGATGGACTCGCTCTCCTTCATGTCGCCGTTGAGCACCTGCACAATCTCGCTGGCCTTGACGGAGATTTTGGTCGCATACACGGCACCGGTGAAACCATCGATTGCCATATAGTCACCAGCCTTGACGGTAGTTCCATTGACTGTGAGCAGTTGATGCTTCTCATCAATATGGATGTCTCCCACTCCACTTACACAGGGGCAGCCCATGCCACGGGCAACGACTGCGGCATGGCTGGTCATACCGCCACGACAGGTAATCACGCCACGGCTTACCGCCATGCCTCCGATATCCTCGGGACTAGTCTCTGCACGCACAAGAATGACATCCTTGCCTGTAGCGGCAACCTCCTCGGCCTTTGCGGCAGTGAAGTAAATCTGTCCGCACGCACCGCCAGGGGATGCATTTAGACCATGCGCAACTTCCTTCAGGCCAAGGTCACGGATCACTTTCTGGTCCAGAATAGGAGCAAAGAGCTTGTTGAACTCACCTGCGGGAACCCTAGTCACCGCAGTCTCCTTGTCGATAAGACCCTCCTCCACCATCTCCACCTGGGTTCTGAGCCAGCTAAAGATGGTCCTCTTTCCGTTGCGGGTCTGCAGCATGTAGAGCTTACCCTCCTGGATGGTGAACTCCAGGTCCTGCATGTCATGGTAGTGGTGCTCGAGGGTCTTGCGGATATCGCAAAGCTGGTCATACACCTTCGGATTGACTTTCCTCAAAGTTTCGATGGATTGAGGAGTGCGAATGCCGGCGACGACATCCTCTCCCTGAGCATTCATCAGGTACTCACCGAAGAACTTGTTCTCGCCGGTAGAGGGATCGCGGGTGAATGCGACACCCGTTCCACTGGTCTCTCCCATGTTGCCGAAAACCATGCATTGCACATTGACTGCGGTGCCAAGCAGGCCGCGGATATCATTCATCGCCCTGTACTTGATCGCACGCTCGTTATTCCAGGAACGGAAGACCGCATTAATCGACTTGAACAGCTGATCCATCGGGTCGGTCGGGAAATCCTCTCCCGTGTGTTTCTTGTAAAGAGCCTTGTAGCGGGAAATCACCTCCTGGAGGTCCTTCACGTCAAGCTCCACGTCATAGACTTTCCTGGAGAGGTCCTTCACATCCTGAAGAGCCTCCTCGAACTCCTCATGGGGAACCCCCATGACCACGTCGCCAAACATCTGGATGAAACGGCGGTAGCTGTCCCAGACGAACCTCTCGTTGCCTGTCTTGGCAATCATCCCCTCGACAGTGTCCGGATTCAGGCCAAGGTTGAGAATGGTATCCATCATGCCAGGCATGGACTGCGCGGCCCCAGAGCGGACGGAAACCAGAAGCGGATTCTTCTTGTCGCCGAACTTGGCACCCATCAGCTTCTCCAACCTGTCGAGGTTCTCAAGAACTTCCTCTCTCAAGCCGTCGGGATAGGAACCCTGATGGTCCTCGTAAAACTTGCAAACCTCGGTGCTGATGGTAAAGCCAGGAGGGACAGGAAGCCCGATGCTGGTCATCTCGGCGAGATTGGAGCCCTTGCCTCCAAGCAAATCTTTCATTTGTGCAGTTCCGTCGGCCTTTCCATTGCCGAAGAAGTATACATACCCATGTTTCTTCACAGCCATGTGTTCTTCAACCTTCCTTGTTGTTATTGTGTTTCTTTTTATGTAACAAAAGCATCCTATGCTTTACACTTTTGCGTGTCAACGCATCATTGCCGCTTTTTCACATATAGCTCCCCATTACTGACCACTGAACCACTTATTTCCAATTTTGAAACATTGTTTCAATTTAATATGACAACTGAAACGTTATTTTATTTACCAGATTTCACATATTTTGGGCTTTCATTCACTTGTTCTTTTTGAATCTACGGCAAAAGCAACCTGAAGAAATGTATGATGCACTTGTAAGGGGAAAAAGTTACGGGCTTGCGTTGTGCAAGCCCGTATTTATCATACCCGATGTCTTTATCTCAAATCTTCTGTCTTGATCCAATCCTGATCGGTATAGGTGCGATTCTCCCCACACATGGCCCAGATGAAGGTGTAGTTGGTGGTTCCCGCCCCACTATGGATGGACCATGAGGGGTTGATCACCGCCTCGTCGTTATGCATCACCAAGTGGCGGGTCTCCTTTGGCTCTCCCATGAAATGGAATATGACCTGGTCCTCGGGAACATCGAAATAGAAGTAAACCTCCATTCTCCGCTCGTGCGTATGGGCCGGCATCGTGTTCCAGACCGATCCCGGCTCAAGGTGGGTCATACCCATGGAAAGCTGGCAAGTATCCAGCACATCCGGATGGATATATTGGTTGATGGTGCGCAGGTTGCTATCCTTGGCGCTGCCGGCAGGCACGTGCTTGGCGGTCTTGTACTCGATCTTCTTGTTGGGATAATGGCAGTGGGCGGGAGAAGAGCACATGTAGAACTTCGCGGGATGGGCGGAGTCGACGCTCTCAAAGGTGACGCTCCTCGCACCGGAGCCAACGTACAGCCCGTCATACTGCAAGAGGTCGTACACCTCCCCGTCGACAGCAACCTTTCCCCGGCCACCGATGTTGATCATCCCCAGCTCCCTTCTCTGCAGGAAGAAATCGACGCCGAAATCCTTCATCGGATCGATGTTCTTCGAAAGATCCACCTTCTGGTCCACGGGATAGGCTCCCATGGTCACGATGCGGTCGACGTGGGAATAGACAGCGCTCACATCATTCTTCTTGAAGATGCCGGTAATCAAAAACTCCTTGCGAAGCTCGTCTGTGGTCATGCGCTTGAAAGGCTCTTTGCCCGTGGAATATCTGATATCCATTTATCATGCTCCTTACGGCAGTACAGTCTACTACGCTAAAATGGTTTTGCAAAGGGAAAAGGCGCCGACTCCTAGGCGATGTAGCCATCAAGCTTTGCGAGATTCTCCTTGCTCCTCATCCGCTCTAGGGCCTTCTTCTCGATCTGGCGGATACGTTCCTTGGTAAGTCCGTAGCGCAAACCGATTTGCTTGAGGCTCTGGGCCTCTTTCCCCCCGAGCCCGAATCGGTTCTCCACGATGTCCCTCTCCTTTTCCGAGAGAGAGGAGAGCACCTCTCCTATCTTCTCCTTCAACGAGCTCTCCACAAGACCATCTTCGGGGGATGCGCTCGCATCGGGCACGAAGTCCCCCACCACGTTCCGGCTGCCACCCTTGTCGGTTACCACCGGAGCATCAAGACTCACCATCTCACGGCTGATGAAGCGCAGATCCTTCACGTCATCCACAGCAATTCCGGTTGCATTGCTCAGAGCCTCGTCAGAGGGCTTTCCCTCCCCATAGGCGATGAGGTTCTTCTCCGCCTTGCTGATCTGCTCAAGCTGGCCGACCCTGTTCATGGGAAGGCGAACCGCACGGCCCTTCTCGTTGACAGCCTTGACAATCGCCTGGCGGATCCACCAGACGGCATAGCTGATGAAATGGTACCCTCTCTCCGGCTCGAACTTCTTCGCCGCCGTCATCAACCCAATCGAACCTTCCTGGATGAGGTCAACCAGCGACAGTCCGCAACCCTGGTATTTCTTGGCGATATTGACTACGAAACGGAGGTTGCTCTCCACGAGCTTGTGCATGGCAAACGATTCCCCTTCCTTGGCTCGCTTTGCCAAATCCTGCTCCTCAGTCTCGCTCAGCAAGGGAATCTTGCTAATTTCCTTCAGGTAAAGGGTAAGCAGCTGGGAATCCTCGTAGCTATCATTCTCCGCTTTGGCATTCAACACATTGCTCTCACTCATGGTCTTCCTCCATAATAAAGCAACATGCAAATTTTATGCCAAACATTTTATTTCATTTCAGAATCTATATTTGCAATTAACCGAGCGTTATTTTCTCAAAGGAAAAACGCACTTTTGGGACTATCTCTGGCAAAGGTAGCCAAAGAGGTGGTTCATTCTGACACACCACAAAGAGAAGGTGCGTCTTTTCGTGTCAAAAAGACTCGCCGTCCAAATCGAGGTAGGGAAAATCAACCTTCTGTGCCTCCAAAAAGTCCCGCAGGTTCCCCTTGAAGGGAATTTCACTATCCCCCACCTCTTCAAGAAGGCGGTTGTAGCAATCCCACAGGAAATCATGGATCATGTCACCTTCCGGTATGCTGCAGCAAATGCGCCGTTTCCCCATCAGGTACTTCTTGAATTGTCCCTTGTAGAAATCAATCCAAAGGGCATCGCCACATCCGCTCTCACCAAACCGAGCGGTGAACGCCTCCACCATGTAGTGCAAGGCGTTAAGCGTGGATTGATGGAGCGCACACCGGATGGCAAGGTTGTAGTAGCTCTTTGCAACCACAGCCCTAGGCACC
>CAVESN010000101.1:0-7106 GCA_963618365.1 Bacteroides uniformis | reverse complement strand
AGTTCAATCCTACCCGCCCGCATACAGAAGGGCTTTGCATGAAAATGCAGAGTCTTTTTTTATATTTGGACAGCATAAAACAAGGAGCTTCATGTGCGCAGAAAAGACAGGGAAATCACGGATCTTCAGGAAATTGAGAATATCATCGCCAAGGCAAGGTACATGCATCTGGGGATGTTTGACGGTCAATACCCTTACGTGGTGCCTCTTCATTACGGATACAGGATAAAGGAGGGGAGTATCCTCTTCTATGCGCACTGTGCCAAGGAGGGGCACAAGCTGGATTGCCTTCGAAAGAATAACTGTGTGTTTGTAGAAATCGATTGCGGGGAATCCTTGAAGATTGTCGATGAACCTTGCCGATGCGGTGCCTTGTATGCTTCTGTGATGGGGCAGGGAAAAGCTGTTGAGGTGGAAGATTCCAGGGAGAAATGCACCGCCTTGGAAGCTCTCATGAAGACGCAGACAGGGAAGGAGTGCAAGATCGATTCCCGGATGGCAGAATCGGTTGCGGTGATCAAAATTGAAGTAGGGAACTTTTCAGCAAAGGCGTGCTTGCGATAGTGCCTATTTGATTGCCTCTATGTGCGGCACATTGGACTGTGCGACGATGTAATGGGGCCTATGCTTGCTCTCCGCATAGGTTTTTGCGATGTATTGTCCCATGATGCCCATCGAGAAGAGCTGTATTCCTCCGATGAAGAGAATCACGCAGATGGTGGAGGCCCATCCTGCCACAGGATCTCCGAATGCAAGGCGACGTATGACGATGAAGAGAAGGGAGAGGAACGAGCACATCGTCATCGCCAAGCCGAAGTAGGATGCGATGGAAAGCGGAGCCTCAGAGAAGTTGATGATGCCGTCTATGGCGTATTTGGTGAGCTTTAAGAAGCTCCACTTTGTCTTCCCCGCAACCCTCTCCCTGTTTTCATAAGGCAGCCAATAGGTTCTGAATCCAATCCATCCAAAGATTCCCTTGGAGAAGCGGTTGGTCTCTCCCATGGCGATGATGGCAGAGACCATATCCCTTTTCATGAGGCGGAAATCTCTCGCGCCGTCGACAATGTCCGCATCGGATATTTTGTTGATCAACGCATAGAACCTTCGTGCGAACCAGGACCGTAGGGGCGGTTCCCCCTTGCGGCTCACCCTGCGTGTGGCTACGCTGTCATACCCTCCCCCGTCTAGGATTTTAATCATTTCAGACAAAAGAGATGGAGGGTCCTGCATGTCAGCATCCATGACTGCCACGTACTCTCCTTTCGCATTGCAGAATCCTGCATACATGGCAGCTTCCTTGCCGAAGTTGCGTGAGAAGGAGATGTAGAGTACATGTTCGTCCTCTCTTGCATAATCCTTGAGGATGGAAAGGGTTCCATCCTTCGAGCCGTCGTTGATGAAAATGAGCTCGTACTCGCACTCAAGCTGCCTCATGGTGGCAGTCGCTTCCTTGTAGAAGAAAGGGAGAGCCTCCTCTTCGTTGAAGCAAGGAATGATGAGGGAAATGGTGTGCATGGGAATCCTCCACGGTATCGACTGCTAACTACGTGCCCAGTATACTGCTATCCATGTACGGCCAGCAAGAAACAGAAGCGCTTCTTATGGAACTTGCATCCAATCCCGCTCCCTCGGGTAAGGAGGATATGCGGGTCTCATTCGTCGCATCGTGGCTTGAGAAAATAGGGTGCGATGGTGTAATCGTCGAGGAAGCGAAGAATGTCATCTACACCTATCACCCGAGCTATCCGGGCCGGTCGACATCTTTTGCGCGCACACTGATGTGGCGTTTGATGACCCCTCGCCGCTAGCCATGCAAAGGAGGGGAGATTTTCTCATCGGCCCCGGCTGCGGTGATGACTCGGCCAGCCTTGCCTTGCTGCTTTTGGCAATCCGCGAGTTGAGAAAAGCGGTGTGGTCCCCCACCGGCCCATGGGCTACGCCGCAAACTCCTGCGAGGATGGCTTGGCAACCTCAAGGGATTCCGTGCGCTTGTCGCCACCTATGGGAAAAGAATCCACTCCTTCACCAGCTTTGATTCCCATTGGGGGTCGATTGTCCATCGTGCACTCGCCAGCGAGCGCTATCGAATCACCTGCCATACCGAAGGAGGCCACTCCTTTTCTGGCTTTGGCAAGCGTAGCGCGATAGCGGATATGGCATACCTCGTCTCCCTCTTCTATGCCCAGACGGTGGAGGGAGCGCACACGACCTACAATGTGGGTGCGATAACGGGAGGAAGTACGGTCAACTCCATCGCAAGCTCCTGCGAGATTACCTATGAGTACCGCGCCCTGGAGAAAGCGCACCTTGATGCGATGCGCCGCAAGATGGATGAGATTGTCGCCCGTTGCAGGGAGAAAGGAATCTCGCTGACACTCCAGCTTGTGGGAAGCAGACCCTGCGGCACCTTGGATTCCCCCATGGAGCAGAAGATGGTCAGTCTGTGCAGGCAATCCATTCTGGACCAGGGTGGGACTCCGACACTCGGTATCGGCTCGAACGATTGCAATATCCCGCTCTCATTGGGAATCCCCGCAATCTGCCCCGGTCTCTATGAGGGAGGCTTGTCGCATACACGCAAGGAATACGTCAAGCTCTCCTCTCTCGAGAAGGGGTATCGTGCGCTCTTTGCGTATCTTTTGCGGATAGCGCAACGCGCCTTAGGTTGAACCGGAGAAAAGACGTGTAACCGGGCTGATGTTGACCCACGGGATATCTTCGATGCGCGTGGTGTAGCGCGGACTGAGCATGCTTTGCCTCATCAAGTCATCCTTGCTCTCTAGATAGGTGGAGGCGATGGTGATCCTCTTCCTTCCGTAGCGTGCATGGAGATCCTCTACGCAATGGGTCGCCCTTCTTTTTTCCTTTCTCTTCGATTCATCCTCAAAGAGCGACAACTGCGTCACTCCCTCATGGACGAGGTCGGTGGCCCAGATTCGGCATCCCTTGTAGGAGCCACTTTGCCATATGCGGTCTATGATGCGGTGGCAGGCGCTTGCAATCTCCGGAGCATAGCTAGTAGGAAAAGGGAGACTGATGCTTCCCCGCGGGGAGAGAAAACCTGCCTTGAAGCGGTCGGTGAAGCAGCCAAAGGTGACGGTGTAAGCCTCCATGTGGATGCGGCTGAGCTTTTCCGCAAGCATGACGGCATGGCAGGATGCCGCCTTCTTCAAGACGGAAGGTGAAGATGCTGCTTCGGCGAAACTGATTCCACACGCAAGGCTTTTTCTTTCCGGCTCGGCGATGGAGATGAGCGGCTTGCCCCGGAGCTCCTGCACCGTTTTGAGCCCTTGGATCCCCAGCATCCTCCGTACCTGGTGGTCATCCATTTTTGCAAACGCATATGCGCTCTTTATCCCCTTGTGCAAAAGCGCCTCTTTCCCGCTATGACCGATTCCCCATACATCTCCGATGCTGGTTCTCCTCAGAATCTCCTCTTCTTCCCGCTCTGTGACCACAAGGGCAGGGTGGGCGGAGTGCTTGATGAGGTTCTCTCCCGCTTTTGCCAGGGTGCGTGTGCGCGCGATGGCGATGGCAACCGGCATGCCGGTTGTGCGCACCATCGTCTCCCTCAGCTTCTCGCACCAAGGTTGTGCCGCATGATGCGTAGTGAAGAAGGATTCGTCGATTGAGTATTGCTCGATGGTTCCTACGAGATTGCGAAGTGTCGCCATGACGCTGTCGGAGATATCCTGGTAGAGCGCATAGTTGCTGGAAAAGAGTGCGACTTTCCCTTGTTCGACAATCGGACGCACCTTGAAGAGCGCATCGCCCCTTTTGAGACCAAGCGCCTTCGCCTCGGTGGTGAGCGCAACGATGATGCCATCATTGTTGCTGAGCACCACAACCGGTTTGCCATGCAAGTCGGGGCGGAAGAGCCGCTCGCAGGAAGCATAGAACGCATTGCAGTCGCAAATACCATACCACATGGGATAAAGCATAAAATTATGGTAACAAATGTCAATGTGTATTTACGAAATAGTAATCAAATGATAAGGTTGGCAATATGATTGCACGTGACGAACTTCCTTTGATGGAGCTGGTGGCGCCTTGCGGCTTTCCCTCTCCTGCGACAGACAGCAGGGAGGAGCATATCCAGCTCTCCTCCTACTTGGTGGATCATCCCTACAATACGTTTTGCGTCAGGGCTTCGGGTGATTCGATGTCGGGAGCCCATATCGTGCATGGCGACATACTCCTGGTGGACCGGCAGCTACGGCCACGAAGCGGCGATATCGTCCTTGCTGTCTATGATGGTGCCTTTGTGGTGAAGCGGCTTCTCCACAAGGAAGGGAAACTCCTTTTGCATCCGGAAAATCCCGCATACAAGGACCTGCGTGTCCTATATGGGGAAGATCTTGTAATCAGCGGGGTGGTGATTGCCGTGGTCCGTAAAATTGTCCGCTAGGAAACACCTTCTTCCTCTGCTATACTGAAGCCATGCGACGACCAATGGTTCTGGCATGGATGCTGTTTCTCTCGTTACGGCTTTTTGCCGTATCGGTCCGTCCTCATTTCGGGGGGACAGCTCTTTCCGGCCTTCCAGTTTCTTCCTACCAGCTGGAGCGCAAGGAACGCACCATGCTCTTCGTGTGGGCCACCTGGTGTGGCTATTGCAGGAGCGAGATGCCGGATATCGCCTCTCTTTCCCGAAAGTATCCTTCCATCCAGGTAATCGGCATATGCACCGACCTTGCCGACCGCACTGGTGCCATCGATTCCAGAAAGAAGAAGAGCGCCGAGCGCATCATGCGGCAAGCCGGGCTGGATGTGCTCACCATCGCTCCCTCTCCATCGCTTTCTTCCTTCCTGCTGGACGACCTTCCCGGTATTCCCGCAGCGTTCTGGGTGGATGGGAATGGCGAGATCCTTTCCGGTCCGATTCTCGGTATGCAGAAGAAAGAGGAGCTTGCCAGGCAATTCGAGGCGATGAAGTGAAAGGGTGGGGCGTGGCGCTTCTGTTGGCACTTGGATTGATTGCCCTGGGGCTTGGCCTTGGAGGAGCGCGGAGTGTGTGGCAGAAGGGTGCAATCCTTTGCATGGAGTGTGTCGGCATTGGCTAAACGTCATTTCTTCCAGCTATGCGCCACTGCCATCTCCAACGGGTACCTGTATGGGCTTCTTTATAACAAGTTGTTCACCGGTTGGAGCAAGCGCCTCTGCCTTCCAGGTCTCAATTGCTATGCCTGTCCCTTAAGTATGGTGTCCTGCCCTCTTGGATCCTTGCAAGCTTCTCTTGCGGGAAAGGATTTGGGTGCGTTTTTCTACGTGGCGGGCATGCTCGCGCTTTTCGGGTCGCTGTTTGGCCGTTTCGTGTGTGGATGGATCTGCCCGTTCGGCCTTCTCCAGGAACTTCTTTACAAAATTCCCCTTGTTCCCAAGCGGGGAGGCTTTGCCGGCGGCAGGCATTGGGAGAAGTGCAAGTATCTGCTTCTTGTGCTTTTCTGCCTCATCCTTCCCCTTTTCGCATGCGACTCCTTTGGTTATGGAAAAGATTGGTTTTGCGCCTACCTCTGCCCTGCCGGGGCACTAGAGGGTGGGCTTCTCTATGCGGTGTGGAATAAAAGCTTGCGCGTTCTGCTCTCCTGGCTGTTCGCATGGAAAATGGCGCTTCTTGCCGCGCTGGTTTTTGGCAGCATGGTCGTGTTTCGACCTATGTGCCGCTATTTTTGTCCCCTTGGCGCACTGTACGGGCTCGGTAACCACATAAGCCCCCTCATCCTTGCATGGAAAGAAGGAAAGTGCATCCACTGCGGTATGTGTGCCCGTTTTTGCCCGATGGAGCTCAAGCCCGCATCGCCTGGGCAGAAATCCCTCTGCATCCGCTGTGGAAAGTGCGTGCACGTGTGCCCGAAAAAGGCGCTTTCCCTTACGATTCGTCCAGATAGCGCTCCGTCGGTGCGGTAAGGGAGGCATCCCCCTCAAGCAGGCTTTTGATCCACATGTGGCTCTCTCTCGCTTCCTCTTCGAGCTTCAGATGTTTTTGCATGCGGTAGATGCGGCATAGCAGGCCGATTTTCGTTGCATTGTCGGGGAACAAATCCCTCCTTTTTAGATGATCGTAGACACTCTTGTAGCCTTCTAGTGCAGACACCTCGTCCGACATCCTCTCCTCGGACAATGCAAGCAATAGACGCATCTCCATGGTGAAAGTGATCTCGCTGCCGAAATTTTGCTTTGCCCCAAGAAGATTCGCATGGCGTATGGTGAGTGCCTCGACATACTCATCTTTTGTCTTCCCATACTTTTCAATCATGTCGGAGAGCAATGTGAGATAGCAGATGTGGTAGTAGAGTGTCCACCATCCGAAAATCGGTTTTTTCGTGGAGAAGATAAGCATCCCAAGAAGTTCCTTGCATTCAATCACCTTGTCGAGCTTGAAAAGGGATGTGGCGAGGATGAGCGAGTTCTCCGCCCGCTGCCATGTCGTCTCACCTGCATGACTTTTCTCCCATTTCCGTGCGAGAAGGAAGGCTTCGCCCCAGTTTTCCGCCTTCATGTGGGCATCGATCAAGCATCGCTCTGCGCTCTGGTATTCCTTGCTTAACGGGCCGTAGGTGCCGAATCGCAGAGAAAGCTGGTTCTCCCAATAGGAGACCTGCTCCTCGCTTTTTGCGAAGAGCCGAAGATCATGGAAGGAGGAGGGGAGTTTCGCTCTTTGGATAAAATCTGTCATCTCTTTTCCGCCTTGATGGCAAAATAGCAATCATGGAGGAAACTGTCCATAGCCTCGTTCTCCGAGGTGTCGGTGTAAAGGTCGGAGATGACAAAGCCACTGCGGCAAAGTCCTCCCACAAGTGCGTCTATGGTATGGGAGAACTCGAAGGTGTCATGCGCTTTTCTCATCTTCTCCCTCCTTTTCGCATTCAGGCTCCTGAGGTCGCTGTAGGGGATGGTGTATTTCACGCACAGCTTGTTTTTGAGCGCCTTTTTCTCGTCGAACATGTAGATTGCGGGGTTTGTGGCGCTTGTCATCAATGTCCCTCCGGGAACAAGATGCCTGGCACATTGCCTGTAGACTTTCTCGACATCCTCGATGAAGCAGGTGCTTGTCGGGTTGAAGATCAGGTCGAATTTCCTCTCCCCAAGGGGGGAGAGATCCTGCA
>CAVESN010000100.1:0-7157 GCA_963618365.1 Bacteroides uniformis | reverse complement strand
ACCATTATCTTCAAGCCTTCATCACTCGGCTATGGTCGACGATTTGACGCTTACCGTAAACGTATCTTCGCCGGACGAATAAATGCCAATAGGCCTTGACGTAGGCTATTGGCATGGGAAGCACAGCAAAAGTAAGGGAATTAGCTCTTGCCTCTAAGGACCTATGACCTGGTTCTAGTAAAATCCGGCTTGACAAAAGAGATGAGAGAAAAAGCCGATTGGATGGAGCCGATGTGCCTCAAGAACCGGACCCGGGAGAAGTAGAGAGGCGAGACCTCTGCACCACACTCTATAATGTTGAAGAGAGACAACTGCCTGCTAATACTATATTTTCCCATTCGGCACAGAATTTTATTCGCATCCATACACACCCTCCGATGGTGCATAGAAGAACATCACCAGGAAATTCAAGACGATAAAAGTCATCCTGAATGGAACTGATGACCTGTTGGCAAAGACCTCGCGTAACCCGTCCGAATGATTGTTGTCAGGAATACTATTTATTCAAGGAAACAAAGCAGCGCATCCCCCGCACGAAGTGGTACGGGGGATGAGGAATCTTAATAGACCAGCTTGCAGGCATCGAGCATCTTCCCAAAAAGCTCATGAGCCTTGGAGAGAGGAATGTTGACTAGCGGGTCATTCACGAAAGCCCTGAAGAGCAGCTCGTCGTTCTGCTCGCAAACGGCATCGAGGGTCATCTGCTGCACATCGCTGACATGGCGGATCATCTGCTGAACGGCAAGTGGCGGATTGCTCGAAACCGAGGAGACAATCTGGTCTTTGCATAGGTAGTTCATCGTCTCGACGACTCTTCCCTCGGGGAGGAAGGAGACCTGCCCGACGTTCGGACGGTTCATGTTGGTGTAGAGCGTGCGATCTCCCATCAAAGAACGCATGATATCCACCCCTTCCTCATCGGTCGGCTTGTTCTTCAGCTCCTCGTCGGTGAACACCTTGTGCAGCTTGCGCTCACGCTCCGAAAGTCTCCACTCGTAGGGAGTGCGTGGCACGCCATAGCGCCACAGCTCTTCCTCGCTCTTGAGAATCCAAGGGATGAACTCGGAGAGATGGCGGTCTCCCGCTGCTCCAAGCGCTCCAAAATCCCTCAAAAGGGCAAGAGCGATGAGGTGTTCGCAATCGAACCACTTCTTCTCCGAGATACGCTTCTTGGCGAGGGAAGTCTCATCGGAGTATGTCTTCTGATCATGGGCGAGCTCGATAAGCCTCGGCATCAGATCATTCCCATTCCAAGCAGCCTTGGTAATCCAGGTAAAATGGTTGACGCCGGTAATGTCTACCTGGATGTCACGTCTGTCCGGACGCGGCACATCGAACCACTGGGCAACCTTGTCGGCGATGAAATTCTCCAGGTGGAAAACCTCGTGGCAGCATCCCAGAGCCTTGATGGCGGGCCACTCGCGATACAAGGCAGCGGTGCAAAGAGTCATCGGGTTGGTATAGTTTACGACCCAGGCATTCGGACAATGGGCCTTGATTTCCCGTGCAAAACCCATGAACAACGGAATCGAGCGGCGGGCCCTCATGATGCCGCCAGGACCGGTCGTATCGCCGACAGTCTGCAAGATGCCGTATTGCTCGGGAAGGATTAAGTCTCCCCAACGGCATTCGGTGCGTCCCGGCTCGATGGAGATGATGACGAGATCGCACCCTTCCAGCGCCTTGCCGATTTCCTTTTCGGCGACGACTTCCATGTTGCCCTGCCAGTCATTCACCTTGAAGCACTGGTCGGCAACGAGCACATTGCGTTTGGCTGCCTCATAATCCCGGTCGTAAAGAACCAAGGTCCCGGTGATATCATCATGCATGGTCAGATCCCGCATGAACTCAATCGCCCACATGCGGCTGCCACCACCGATGATACAAATTCGTACATTCTTCATAGAAGAGCCTCCTTTCGCTATGCTCTCATTATCCTCATCTGAGCAAGAAGAAACCACCTTGCATTTTTTGCTTAACAGTATCTTTTCTTATCCTCAATCCCACCTGAAGTATCTTTTTTCACAGGGAAAGATCAAATGGTGTATACTTTTTCCATGTACCAGCTGATCATCGTGGACGATGAAGAAGAACTCAGGGAAGGTCTCGCAACATGTTTCCCTTGGCAGAAGCACGGTTTCATGGTTGCCGGGACTTTTGGAGATTGCCGTTCAGCAGTTGCCTTTTGCCAGGACCATCCCGTCGACGTGGTCCTGTCCGACATCCGCATGCCATTTCAGACAGGATTCGACCTGATCCAGATTTTGAAGGAACACGACAGGCATCCGCTGTTCTGCATCATGAGTGCCTACAGCGAGTTCAGCTATGCGCAGCAGGCGCTTCGGCTGAACGTCGAAGACTACCTGGTAAAGCCTGCCTCGTTCGACGACATCGCCTCAACCATGGAAAGGATTCGTGCGAAGCTTGACGGGAAGCCGGAAGCGAACGTCAAGCATGCCCCTGACGAGGTGGACAACCCGCTCGTCTCAAAGGCGATTTCCCTCATCAACCGCAAGACGGGAACGTGCTCGCTCCAATCGGTAGCCGGGGAACTGTCCATCAGCCAAAGCTATCTGTCGCGCCTGTTCAAGGAAACGATGGGCACCACTTTCCAGAGCTATCTGCTAAAGACACGGATGCGACAGGCGGCGGACATGCTTTGCGGCAACCAGAAATACACCAACAAGGAAATCGCCACCGCCTTGGGGTACCAGGATACCCAAAACTTCTGCCGCACCTTCCGCCGCTATTGGAACACCACGCCACAGCAGTTCAAGAAACATCCCATTCAGTCAAGGAAGTAGATTCGTTTTGCCGTCTCGTACCAAACGAGTTCCTGCTCCTTTTGGGTAAAGGAAGGCTGAAGGTATGCGATCTGCTGGTCCATGGGCACCTTGACTAGGGTGCTCGGACTGTCCGTTCCCCACATCAGGTGCTCTACTCCGACGATATCCTTGGCGATGGCGGCAAAATTTTGCGCAACGGGAAAGGGATAGGAACCTGGACGAGTCTTCCAGAACAAGGCGGCCAGGTCGAAGAAGATGTTGGGCTGGGCCAAGATGGCCAGCTTCTTCTTCATCAAGTCCTCCTGCGTCTGCCTTGGTCCGGCAAGATGACAGACGACGAGCGTCATCTCCGGAAAGGCCCTAGCGATATGGCTCAGCGCCTCTGGCTGGTTGCTCTCCTCTTCCATGCATCCGATGTCGAAGGCGACAACGGGTTTCTTCTGCCTTGCGATCTTCTCATAGAAGTGCATCATCATCTCTCCATCCAGCCCGAAAGAGCGATGGACCCCCATCAGCCCGTTGCCCATGGAAGCCTCGAACTTGAAAATCCTAAAAACCTCGAGCAGGTGGTCACAGATCTCATCCGCTTTCCTGCAGAAAGGATCAAAAGTCGCCGCCCCCGCAATACGGTCCGGACGGGATAGCATGCAAGAGGCGACATACTCATTCTCAAAGCCAAGCATGCCTCCCTGCAAAAGCACGGCACGCTCAATGCCGTATGCATCCATCACCGAAAGATACTTCTCAAGAGGGAAGCTGGCATCACCCATACCTTTGGGAATCACCCTTTGCTCTTTTCCGTCCGCCCATCGGACCATTCCGTCCCCTATTGGACGCATCTCCCCTTCGCTGCCGAAGCCGCAAAGCCGATCAAACACATGTGCATGCGCATCGATTATTTTCTTCATGCATCAAGTGTGATTTCCTCCCGTGCGCCTGTCAACAGAGCAAAAAATGATACTCTAGGTGCAAGCAAATCGTACTTTCCAACATAATTTTTGCCCATGACAATGGGGTAAATGCTCATATCTGCAACCAAAAAGGAGGATTGTGTTATGAAGAAACTCTTGCTGGCATGCGTTGCATTTGCAGCGATGGGAAACCTGTTCGCACAAGGAGGCAGTGAAAAAGCCAATGGCGCTGGTGCAAAACCGGTGACACTCAGAGTCTCCTGGTGGGGAGGAGATTCCCGGCATACACCAACATTGAAGGCTTTTGACATGTATCACGAGAAAAACCCCAACGTCACCGTCAGTGGTGAATACCAGGGATGGGACGGATACTACCAGAAGATTGTCACCCAGCTTGCCGGTGGTACAGCGCCGGATCTCATCCAAATCGATCAGCCATGGCTCTTTGAGCTTTGCTCGCAAGGAGAAGTGTTCGCGGACCTCTCCAATCAGGATCTCTCCCAGTTTGACGCGAAGTTCCTCGAGTCGATGTGCAGCTACGACGGAAAAGTCATGGGATATCCGACCGGAACAAATGCAAACACCTTCCTGGTTGATGTCGGGCTTCTGGAAAGATCTGGAATTGACCCGAACACCAAGTGGACCTGGGAGAATATCGTCACCGAAGGAAAGAAGGTGCACGAGACCAACCCGGATTGCTACTTTGAATCAGGAACTCCGGACCATCTCCGCTTCTGGTTCGAGATGTACATGGCGCAGCTTGCCGGATGCGTGGTAAAACCGGACAAGAGTCTTGCCTTCACCCGCGACCAGGCAATCCAGGCGTTCACCTATTTCAAGTCATGGTGGGACAACGGAGTAACCGCTCCTCTTTCAAAGACCTCCCTCTTCTATCAGAAGTTCGACGATGATCCCGACTGGGTCAACGGAAAGATTGCAACCGCATGGGCATGGGTCAGCTCGCTGGGCAAAAACGTGGGAAGCCGCAAGAATATGGCAACCCGCACCTTCCCAGTCATGGAAGGAGCAGTGGACACGGGAGTCCTCGTCCGCCCCAGCCAAATCTTTGTCGTGAACAACAGCTCCAAGAACAAGGAAGAGGCGATCAAGCTCCTGAACTACCTGTTCTATGATAAAGAGGCAATCAGCACTCTCGGAACTGCGCGCGGAATTCCTTCCACCGAGATCGGACGCAAAATCCTTGCCGACGAAGGCAAGATCGACAAGCTCTCCGAAATCGGCACCAACGAGGGAATCGCACAAGGTGGCGGAGCGCAAAGCACATGGCAGATGAACCGTCAGGTCATCGAAGTCATGCAGGATGTGATCGACCGGCTCGGATACGGGAAGCTGACCCCGGAAGAAGCCGCCGACACCCTTATCGCCAACCTGAATTCCACTCTTGCCTCTCTCTAACACGTTTTTTCACGGGGGCCATTTCGCTACGGCCCCCGTTTTCCAAAGGATTTCCGTATGAAAAAGAACAAAGACTATCAATATGTGGGATACCTCTACATCCTTCCTTGGGTTGTCGGGTTTTTCGCCCTGCAATTGATTCCCTTGATCAACTCGTTTGTCTACTCCTTCACCAATTTGCAATTGCTGGGAACCAAGCGGTTCGTCGGACTTGAAAACTACTTCAAGCTCGTTTCAGATCCGCTTTTCTGGCAAGCAATGAAAGTCACCTTCCTCTATGTGCTGATGGCTGTTCCCTGCAAGGTGGGATTCGCATTGCTGGTCGCCCTCATCCTCAACCAGAAGCTAAAGGGGATCAACCTGCTGCGCACCCTCTACTACCTTCCCTCTATTCTTGGAGGAAGTGTCGCCATCAGCGTGCTGTGGCGCTATTTGTTCATGGACAACGGCATCCTCAACAACATCCTCGCCTCGCTTCACCTGCCCAAGCATTCATGGCTTGGGGACCCACGACTTGCTCTTCCCACCATCGGACTGGTGACTGTATGGCAGTTCGGAAGCTCGATGCTGATCTTCCTTGCCGGCTTGAAACAGATTCCTACCGTCCTGTATGAGGCGGCCGAGCTTGATGGTTCAGGCAAGCTCCGCACGTTCTGGAACATCACCCTTCCCTCCCTCAGCCCGATCGTCCTCTTCAACCTGATCATGCAGATGATCAACGCCTTCCAGGAA
This sequence comes from Bacteroides uniformis, assembly GCA_963618365.1. Classification (GTDB taxonomy): domain Bacteria; phylum Spirochaetota; class Spirochaetia; order Sphaerochaetales; family Sphaerochaetaceae; genus RUG023. Next base: position 1,312 of record CAVESN010000100.1, on the reverse strand, counting down.
TTCACCCCTGCCTTCGTCATCACCCAGGGAGGTCCGCTGAACAGCACCTACCTCTACGGCCTGCTTTTGTACAATCAGGGCTTCAAGTTCTTCAAGATGGGCTATGCCTCGGCGCTTTCCTGGATCCTCTTCGCCATCATCTTGGCCTTTACCGGACTGACTTTCTTCTCATCTCAGTCCTGGGTGCACTATGGAGACAACCTATGAGAAAACGAAGCAAAACCGGCATATTCTTTTCCTATGTGCTCTTAATCCTTCTCGCATACATAATGATCTATCCGCTATTGTGGATGTTCGGCGCCGCATTCAAGACCAATGCGGAGATTTTCGGCACAATCAGCCTCTGGCCGAAGAACCCTGTCTTCAACGCGTGGAAAGACGGGTGGAGGGGCACCGGACAGTACACTTTCGGACGGTTTCTGGGCAACTCATTCTTGCTTGTCGTGCCGACAGTAATCTTCACCGTAATCAGCAGCGTGCTTGTCGGATACGGATTCGCACGTTTCAAGTTCCCTTTCAAGAAAGCACTCTTCATGCTGATGCTCAGCACGATGATGCTGCCGGGTACCGTTGTCATCATCCCCCGCTACATCTTCTTCCGCAAGCTTGGGTGGCTAGACTCCTATCTTCCCTTCATCGTCTCCGCGGCACTGGCGACCTACACCTTCTTCAACTACATGACCGTCCAGTTCTTCCGCGGGCTACCGATTGAGCTTGACGAATCTGCGAAGCTTGACGGATGTGGAAGCCTGACCATTCTCACGCGGATCCTGCTCCCGCTTTGCACAAGCATGATCTTCTCCATCATCGTCTTCCAGTTCGTATGGAGATGGAATGACTTCCTCAACGTGCTGATCTACATCTCCAGTGTTGCCAAGTATCCTGTGGCCTTGGGACTAAGAATGACCATGGACATCTCCACCGATTTCGACTGGAACAGGATTATGGCGATGTCGATTGTCTCGATTCTTCCTCCGGTAATTCTCTTCTTTGCCGCACAACAATACTTCATCCAGGGAATTGCCACCACAGGCATGAAGGATTGAGTTTTTGGACACCTTTCCCAAAGGAGCCGTACATTGCTACGGCTCCTCTTTTATCCGAAAAGGCATTGCTAGCCGCTTTATGCACCATCTAGTCCGGCATGCAACCTTATTCGGGTTTCTTGTCTTCGGGTTATATCCTGCATCTATTAGTTTCATCCATCGCTGTGACTCTTGAGTGGCATCATTACCTTGCCCAAAGTCGTAATATTTTCTACGTGTGCGAAAGCAATGAAGAATGACCCTTGAGAAGCAACCTGTCACGGAGA
>CAVESN010000099.1:3966-7178 GCA_963618365.1 Bacteroides uniformis | reverse complement strand
CTCCCTCTCCTGTGGTGTAATTGACCTAACCTTTTGAGGAGGCAGAATATGACCGAGAATCAGAAATTGGCAGAAGAGATGGCCCAATCGCTGATGGCGAGAGCCGACAAGGAGCTGAATGAATACAACTACCGCCTTGGCATCGCTCTTGAATTCATTTGGAGAACCAGCACCACGCTGCACCATCCCGAATGGAAGGAGTGGGTTGCAAGGTGGATGGAGAAGTTTGTCCTTCCCGACGGTACCGTTCCTGGCTACGACCAGAAGGCGTACAGCTGGGATCTTCTTGCACCGGGAAAGAATTTCTTTGACATCTACGACTACACCCACGACGAAAGATACAAGAAAGCTATGGACTACATGTGGGAAGAGTTCAAGACCCATCCCCGGACTCCCAGCGGTGGCTATTGGCACAAGCTGATTTATCCAGACCAGGTCTGGCTTGACGGCCTTTATATGTACGGTACCTTCCTGATCAAGTACGCGTCGCGGTGGGGAGATTTGAAGGCGGCGGCAAAGGAGATGGTCTATCAGTTCAATTTGACCTACGAGCATACGCTTGACTCTCGTAGTGGACTTCTCTTCCATGCTTGGAATGAGAGCAAACAAATGGCTTGGGCTGATCAGGAGACTGGATGCTCCTCCTACATCTGGGGGCGTGCCCTCGGATGGTTTACCATGGCCCTTGTCGAGGTGTGCGACCTGCTTCCTTCCACCAAGGATTTCTTCGCGTATCGTGCACGCCTCATCGAGCTTGCCAACAACCTTGCCATGGCCCTTGTGCGCGCTACCGACAAGGAGAGTGGCATGTGGTGGCAGATTGTCGACCAGCCGGAGCGTAGGTACAACTATCTGGAGACCAGCGCTACCAGCATGTATGTCTATTTCCTCTCGCACATGGTCAGGCAGGGGTATGCGTATGAGCCCGCACTCTACAAAAAGACAGCCAAAAAGGCGTTTGCCGGCATGGTGCAGCGCTTTGTCGCAAGAAGCGAGGACGGACAGCTCCATCTTGCCAATATCTGTAAGAGCGCAGGCCTCGGCCAGGCTTCTCCCACCAGCCCCTACCGGGATGGTTCCTACGAGTACTACACCCGCAGGGAGGAAAAGCTGGTGGACAACACCCATGGCACCCCATCCTTCCTCCTGGCGGCGGCAGAAGTGTAAAATCGCCTCTTCACAAATGGCAAAAGGTGGGGGATACTGAAAAGGGAACAGGATTTGGTTCCTGTTCCCCCTCTGTCTCGTTCTTTCCGTGTTGTTGCCATGGAAAGAACTTCTTTCTCCCTCCAAGTCTATGTCTCCTTGGAGATGCCTCCCGCAAGGGAGGCATTTGCATGCTTAGAGCAAGTCGCTGTAGGCTTTGAGCACCGGATCCCCGGGGCATCCTGCAAGCACTTGCTTGGCGAGCACTTTCCCCAGCTGCACACCCTCTTGGTCGAAGGAGTTCAAGTTCCAGATAAACCCTTGGAACATCACCTTGTTCTCATAGTGGGCGAGGAGCGCTCCCAGTACTTCCGGGGTGAGCTCTTTTGCAACTATGAGAGAGCTAGGGCGGCTTCCTTCAAACTGCTTGTTCGGGTTCGCATCATCCTTTCCGCGCGCAAAAGCAACAATCTGGGCCGCAAGGTTGGCGCAAAGCTTTTCCTGGCTTGTGGAGTTCTGGATGGTGATATCTTTTCCTCTCTGGTTCTCCTTGAAGCCGATGAACTGCAGCGGGATGATGTCACTGCCCTGGTGGAGCAATTGGTAGAAGGAGTGCTGTCCGTTGGTTCCTGGTTCTCCGAAGATTACAGGTCCTGTGGGGTAGGAGACCGGCTTTCCGTCCCGGTTCACATGCTTGCCATTGCTCTCCATGTCGAGCTGCTGCAGGTGTGCGGGGAAACGGGAAAGCGCTTGCGAGTAGGGAAGGATTGCCGTAGCAGGATATCCGAGGATGTTGCGGTTATACATGCCGATAAGAGCATCAAGCAATGATGCATTCTTGCGGACATCCTTCTCTAGTGCCGCCACATCAGCCTTGTGCGCTCCGTGAAGGAGCCTCTGGAACACCTCATAGCCGAATGCAAGGGAAAGGATGACCCCTCCTACCGCGCAAGAGGAGCTGTAGCGCCCGCCGATGTAGTCATCGAAGAAGAAGGACTCTGCCACATCCTTGCTGGTTGCAAGGGGGCTGGTCTTGCTCGTTACGGCCACCATGTGTTTGGCAGGGTCGATCCCTTTGATGCCGGAGTGCTTGATGGCGTCAATGACAAGGTCCCGGTTGGTCAATGTCTCCAATGTCGTGCCGCTCTTGCTGACGAGAATGAAGAGTGTGCGCTCCAAGTCGAGCGTGCTGATCACCTGCGCGGCATCATCCGGATCCACGTTGCTGATGAACTTCCCTTCCAGCTTGGGGATGTGCTTGCCTTGGGCGTATCCCTCAAGGGCAAGATAAAGCGCCCTCGGGCCGAGGTCGCTGCCACCAATGCCGATTTGGCATACGGTGGAAAAGCGCTTGCCCGTGGAGCCGACAATTTCTCCTCTCCGCACCTTCTCGCTGTACTCTTTGATTCTCTCCAGCTGGCTCTGGTAGAACTTACCTTTGTCTTCCCCGTCGGCGATTACCGGAGAGGAGAGCACCTGACCGCGGGAGAGCTGATGCAGCACAAGCCTTTTCTCTCCCGTGTTCATCACCTCTCCTGAGAGAAGCGCCTTGTACTTGGCAATCAGCATTTGCTCGTCACTGAGCTTTTGCAGCTCGTCGAGGATTGCATCATCCACCGGCATGCATGCCCAATTGTAGGTGAGGAGCCCTCCTGCTTCCTGCACTTGGTAGTCCTTGATGCGTTGGGCGTCAAGCACCTCTTTTACGGACACTTTCTCCGCATGGGTAAGTGCTCCGAAAGATTTTGCTTCGTCAAGATTCTTGTATTCCATTACTCTTCCACCTCCGGGATTCTGGTTTTGAAACTGTCCAGCAAGTCTTCTTTCGTCATCCCTTCTCGGAGGATGATGAAGATGGTGTCGTCTCCGGCAACCGTACCGAGAATTTCCGGAAGCGAGAGGATGTCAAGGGCGATGCCGACGCTGTTCGCATGGCCAGGTCTGGTCTTGACCACCCCCATGTTCCCGGAGAACTCAATGGAGAGGATGCCCCTTCGGACGTCCTGGATATAGCTCTTCTCGCTCTCGCTGACCATGTCGTTCTCGGGAAGCGCATAGTAGTATCC
>CAVESN010000099.1:0-3956 GCA_963618365.1 Bacteroides uniformis | reverse complement strand
GTAGTATCCCGACCATCCATCGGAGATCTTCCCTACTTTCAGCATTTTCAAGTCCCGGCTCAGGGTTGCCTGGGTGACGTGGTATCCTTCATGCTTGAGCATGTCCAGCAGGGTGTCCTGATTGTCGATCCTATTGTTCTTTATCAATTCCTTGACGACAGCAAGTCGGTTGTTCCTTTCGCGCATGGTCTCTCCCTCTTCTGCATAAATATACATTACTCTTCCCGCAAACGCAAACTTTGTTTGACTCTCTTTTCGAAGTAGGGAAGAATAACCCTAGGAGCGAAATATGAGCGCATTGATTGTCCTGATTGCCATCATCATCGTGTGTGGCCTCTTTTATGCCGGCACCTACAACAAGCTGGTCCGTGCCAAGAACCAGATTGAGGAGGCGGGAGCCGCCATCGACACCGAACTCAAGAAACGGTACGACCTGGTGCCCAACCTGGTGGAGACGGTAAAAGGGTATGCGTCCCACGAGAAGGGAACCCTGGAGGCGGTGATCCAGGCACGCAACAGCGCAGTGAGCGCCACCACGCGGGAAGAGAAGGAGGGCGCGAGCAAGAACTTCACTTCCGCCTTGAGGAGATTGTTCGCCCTAAGCGAGTCCTATCCCGACTTGAAGGCAAACACTTCCTTCGTCGACCTTGAGAAGCAGCTTGCCTCCATCGAGGAGGACCTCAAGCTCTCGCGCAAGTACTACAACGCCAACGTCAAGCTGATGAACAACATCGTGGAGACATTCCCCACCAATATCATTGCATCCCTTGCCCACTACAAGCCGTTCTCCTACCTTGCGATTGAAGAAGAGGCCAAAGCCAGAGTCGAGGTGAAGTTCTGACGATGAAACGGCTCTTTGCCACCATGGGCATGCTGCTTTTGGCATGCTCCCTCTTCGCCTTTGATTTCATCATCGACGACTTCCATCTTGATGTGGAGGTGGATCTCTCCAATAGCTATGCGATCACGCAAAGCCTGGAAGTCGACTATCAAAGGCCATGCCATGGCTTTCTTCAGGATATCCCTCTTCTCTTTGGCAGAAAGCGGGTTACCATCGATGATTTCCACTCTTCCGAGCCCATGACAGTTGATCTTTCCGATCCCAGTGTCGCACTCATGCGCTTTGGGTCAGCCGACAAATTGGTGACAGGAAAGAAGCAATACCTTCTTTCCTATAGGTACACAGTGGGGGATGACGGAAAGAAAGAGTATGATGAAATCTACCTCAATCTGATAGGAAACGAATGGGACAGTCACATCCTTAAGGGTTCCTTTTCCCTGACTCTTCCCAAAGACCCCGGGGTGAATCCAGACGCATGGCTCACCTATGGCATGAAAGGATCCTCCTCTTTGGCACCTCTTTCCTACAACCAAAAGACGTTCACCTTCACCGGCAGCGTCATGAACCTCCTTCCCGGGGAAGGAATGACCATCCGCATCGAGCTTCCCGAGGGGTACTTCAGCGAAGTGCAGAAAGAGATTGATTGGGGTTCCTCGATGCTTGTCGCTTCTCTTGCACTCGGAATATTCCTTACCCTCCTTGCCTTCTTCATTTGGTCCCGCTACGGAAGGGACGAGCTGATTTCTCCCGTTCCCGACTGGCATGCCCCTGATGGTCTAAGTCCCTTGGAAGTGGGATACCTCTATGACTGCAAAGTGGACGGAAGGGACCTTGCCGGCATGTTCTTCTATTGGGCGGACCAAGGCTATCTTTCCATGAAGGAACTGAAAAGGGGAGTGTGGCAATTCACCAAGCTCAAGGAACCGGAAACGGAACGGAGCTTTGAAAAGCGGTTCTTCGACGACTTGTTCAAGGAGGGAGATGGAACGGTTGTCACGACACGGGACCTTCAAAGCGAGAGCTTTGCCAAGGCTTGCCAGAGGGTGGCACGTGAGACGCGCCGCTACTTCCGTGGAGAGAGAGCTTTGAAAGATGAAAAGGCGGAAGGAAAAAAGCTTTCCATCCAGCTCTTCCTGCTCTTTCCCCTCACCCTTGGCGCCATCGGCGCCTCCTGGCCCTATCCCGATGGGGTGATGGTGGGGATGATGGCGGTAGGAGTCATGTGTGAGTTGCTTATTGCCAATATTGCACACTCCCTCCTCGTGCAAGCCTATACGCTGAAATGGATCCAGAAGATAGCAAAAGCTACAGGAGTAATTCTGCTTCTCTTCTTTGCCTCCTTCCTGAACTTCACCCTTGCGTTACAATACCTCTACCTCTCCCCATGGCAGGGAGTGATGGTGGTGCTAGTCACCGTCATTCTTCCCTCGGTGATGAGCTTGACAGCCCAGGCCACACAAAAGCGCAGCCCGTATGGAGCAAGAATGCATTCACGTATCCTCGGCTTTTGTGACTTCATCGAGAAAGTGGAGATGGACAGGCTCAGGCTTCTCGTTTCCGAGACGCCGGAACTCTTCTTCCATGTGCTGGGATATGCCATGGCATTGGACCTTGAAAAGAAGTGGACGAGTAGTTTCCAAAGATTGGGAGAACAAATGCTTAATCCCTCATGGCTGGAGACAAGAAACCCCATCGGAAGCTATCTCCTCTTTTATGCCCTCACCCGCCAATTCTGTACACCCATTGCAAGCGGCATGGCATACCACCCCGAACCCAAGGGAGGTCGTATAGGCCCGGTAAGTTCATTCGGAGGTTTTTCCGGCCATTCAGGGGGTGGCTTCGGTGGCGGTGGAGGAAGAGCATGGTAGAAGAAAAACATTGACGGGAATACAAGGGGGGGGGGTATGCTCTCTTTACATAGAGAAAATGGATGCGAAAAATCTGTTTTCTCGTGTAGAGGAGATTGAGAATGAAAACAAGAAACAAAGCAATGCTGATTGCATTGCTGGCCATGGCATGCCTTATGGTCGGATGTGATGACGGGGATGATGCAACCACCACAACAACTACTACCTTTACCGTGAAGGAGGTGGAAGCGCTCATCGATTCCACAGACTACAAGAAAAGTGACTCATCCAAGACGGCAATAGCACTTGCATCTGATACCACGCTTTCCGATGGAACTAAGGTAGTTGATTTGCTCAATCAGATGGCCAAATTGCAAGCCGAAAGCACCAAGTACGACACTGCCAGTGAAGGGGTTGATGAAAAGTACACAATTGAGTGGAGCGATGCTGTGTACAATAATCTGGAGGTAGAGATTGATGGCGTCTCCCAAGGAAATGCCTCCATCACTCTTAACGGTAGCTGGGATACTGGCGCAGGAGACGTGACTATGAAAATCGCCGCAAGTTCTACTGTTGGGGTTATCGGAACTAGTGAGGTTACGTATGTTTTTACCTGGGCCGATGGTGGGAAAAAGCTCTCCATCAAAAAGAGCGGGGAAGATAACGCTTTGGGAGAGGGTGATCTTAAAGAAGCTTTGATCGCGCTTTGGAATAAAGCCGGTGATTCAGACAGAACAAATAGCGGAACTGTAGTATCAACGAATTCCAGTGAGAAGTATGCGTATAAGGTCAATGGCGATGGTTTCACTCAGTGGGTACTTAACATTCCATCCAAAATTACCTGGTCATCGAGTGGTGAAGTCGATGAGGGAACTATTCACTTCTTCATGGAGTATGGGGATCATCACCTCTGGATTAAGGGCGAAGGCGCAATTACATCGGAAACCGAATTTGGCACAACCACTGTCGTACTTGATAATGTGGAGTATGAGAATGTAATTGCTAGCAATGTGTTGAGTAGTAGTGCAAGTGAGACTTCTTTCTGCAAACTCCTGATGGCAAATTATTTAAAGAATATGCCTCAGGACCAAGAGTAATCCCAAATAAAGATTTCTTCATTGGGTGCCGCTTCGGCGACACCCTTTGTCTCCCTGCGTGTTTCTCAAAAGGAGTGAGCGATGAAAAGTTTCCATAAGATGGTGTTTTGTGTTCTGGCGATGGCAGCATTGTTGTTTTTTGGCTGTTCGGGAGGTGATGAGGAGAGCTCT
>CAVESN010000098.1:0-7183 GCA_963618365.1 Bacteroides uniformis | reverse complement strand
TGGATGATCGGCGTGTCGTACTCGTCGACGATGATCACAACCTTCTCCTCCACCTTGTACAGGAATTCGCAAAGCATCGAGGATGGCTGGCTCTTCTCAAGCTTGATTCCGTACTTCCCGGCATTGCCAGCCAATGCCATCTGCAAGTCCTCAAGGAACGCCTCGTAGCTCGTTGTGTTGTACTTCGCGAAGTTGAAGTGCAGCACGGGGTGCTTCTCGAAGGAATAGTCGGTCCCGGCTATGAAAAGCCCCTCGAAGAGCTCGCGCTTCCCCTCAAACAGGGCCTGAAGCGTGGAGCACATGAGGCTCTTGCCGTAGCGGCGCGGGCGGGAGATGAAGTAGTAGTAATTCACTTCATCACTCACAAGGTCGTAGATGTACCGTGTCTTGTCGACATAGATGCAACTGGTCTTTCTGAGCTCCTCAAACAAAGGGTTGGATACCGGTATGCGCTTCTTCATGGTTCTATTTTACACGTATTGTCTTGTTTGCGCCATTAAGTATATCGCTTGGGTGTGCTTGGGCTTTGCGCAGTTATGGCATCATTGAAAACAACTTTAACGAGCGGATTTTGAGAAATAGATTGGTAAATAAAACAAAAAATATACCGAAAAGGGAATAAACAAATAAGCTTTAACTCATTTGCTAAACAATGGTACGCTTTCTGTACTTTGGGTGCTACCTTGTACTTTACATGTGATTTTACGCAGTACATCAAAGGCGACAAGTGCTTCTTGATTGCACCATCACTATTACCCTGTAAGGGCGGGGAAACCTTTCAAAATCAACAGAAACTGCCTTGGTTTGGGTGAAGAAAGACGCCTTCCTTTCGGAAGACGTCTTGTGTCGTTGTGTGTGCTGCCGGTCTGTCAGCTTGTAAGGAGTCCTTCGTCGCTGGAGAATTCCTTCTTCCTGACTGTCTTGAAGAGTTCCACCAGTTTTGCGACGGTCATCTGCTTTTTCTCCTCTCCTTTGAGGTCGAGGACGATTTGTCCTTCATCCATCATTATCAACCTGTTTCCGTAGTTGATGGCGAACTCCATGTTGTGGGTGACCATGAGGGCGGTGAGGTTGTATTTGGTGATGAACTGGGTGGTGAGGTCCATGACTATCTGCGCGTTGCGTGGGTCGAGGGCTGCGGTGTGCTCGTCAAGGAGGATCAACTGGGGCTTGCTCATGACGGTCATGAGCAAGGTGAGCGCCTGCCTTTGTCCTCCCGAGAGGAGTCCGACGTTGTCTTCCAGGCGGGAGGAGAGGCCGATTGGCTCGAGGAGCTTGGCGTACTCTTCCTTCTTTGCCTTGTTGAGGCTTCTCTTGAGGCTCTTCATCCCCTTGGTGGAGGCGGTAATCATGTTGTCGGCAATCGACATGCTTGCGGCGGTTCCCTTGGTGGGGTCCTGGAAGATGCGGCCGATGGTGAAAGCCCTGCGGTACTCGGGCATATGGGTGATGTCCTTGCCGTTGAGGATGATGTTGCCGCTGGTTGCCGGAAAGGTTCCGCTGATCAGGTTGAAGAGGGTGCTCTTTCCGCTTCCGTTTGAGCCGATGACGCACACGACATCGCCGTCGTTGACTGTCAGGCTGACATTCTCCAGCGCGGTCTTCTCGTTGACCGTGCCCGGGTAGAAGACTTTGGTGATGTGCTTGATCTCAAGCATGGTCCGCCTCCTTTCTCGCTTGGCGCTCCAAGGCTTTCCTCTTCGCTCCGCTCTGGCTGGCGCGGCTGCGCATCTCGGCCACATAGAGGCTGGCGATGACGAGGATGCCGGTAAGCAGCTTGAAGTCATTGGGGGTGATGTGGATCAGATATCCGTATTTGCGTCCGAAGAACATCAATGCCTTGTAGATGATGCCGCCGAGCAGGGCGCGGAGGGTGATGAAGCCGATGCGGTTGCTGGAGAAGAGGAACTCCCCCAGCATGATGCCGGCAAGTCCCTGCACGACCATTCCTTGGCCGAGGTTCGCATCCGCAAATCCCTGGTATTGCGCCAGCATGGCTCCCGAGAGCCCGATGAGTCCGTTGGAGAGGCAGAAGCCGATATCCTTCAACAGGGCGGGGTTCATTCCCTGGCTGATCACCATCTGCTCGTTGCTTCCCATGGCGCCGATGGCTATGCCGAGGTCGGTGCGGAAGAAGTAGTCGAAAACCCCCTTGATCAGAAGCACCAGCAGTATGGTGCCCGCAAGTGACGCATATTCGCTGGGAAGGAAGCTGAACCACTTGGGAAGGAGCGTGTAGATCGTCGTCACCCTGAGAAGTGGCAGGTTCGCCTTGTTGCCCAGGATGCGCAGGTTGATGGAGTAGAGCATCGTCATGGTCAGGATGCTCGCCAATAGGGCGGGAATGTGGAGCTTGTTGTGAATTTCCGCGGTGACCAGGCCGCAGAGCGCTCCTCCGATGAATGCAAGCAGCATGGCGACGGGAATCGGCATGCCCTTGGTGATGCAGACTGCGCAGATGGCCGCACCGGTGGCGACGCTCCCGTCGCAGGTCAGGTCGGCCGCATCCATGATGCGGAATGAGATCAGGATTCCCAGCACCATGACGCCGAAAATCAGTCCGTCGACAAAAATACCCTCAATCATAAATACCTCATGAAAATGCCGCCGGATAACCGACGGCACCTTTGTTCTTTTCTCTTATTTCCTGGAAACCTGCTTTCCGTTCTCTACAATGACGGAAGCATCGGCGATCATCTGGTCGCTGAATGTGTATCCAAGTTTCTTCGCCTGGTCCAGGTTGAGCCACAGCTCGATATCGCTGGTGTTGGTCATGAAGAGAGTGCCGTTCTCTCCGATGGAGCGGGGATCCTCTCCCTTGAGGCATCTTTCAATCACCTTTCCGGTATTGATGCCGATAGCGTAGTAGTCACAGCCCCATGCGATTAGGAAGTTCGAGTCCGGCGCGACGGAGGGGTCGCTGGAAAAGACCCCCTTCTTCGCCTTGTTACACACTTCGTCGACAGCGGGGAAGGCGCTGATGACGGCATTGTCGGTGGCGATGTAGACGGCGTCGACACGGTCGATGATGGACTGGGCGGCCATCTTCACCTCGCTGGTGTTGTTGACTGCAACCTCGACGAACTGAACACCGAGCTTGGCGCACGCCGCTTTCGCCTGCTCCATCTGCACGACTCCGTTCGCCTCGCTTGCGCAATAGATGTTGCCGATGGTCTTCGCCTTGGTCACCTCGACAAGAAGCCCGATCTGGCTTTCCACCGAGTTCATGTCGGAGACGCCGCAAATCTTGCCGGTGTCAAGTCCCGCCTGCGCGGGGTCGGTCACTGCTGAGAAGACGACGGGGATGTCGCTGAATGCGTTAGCCAGCGACTGCGCGCTGGGAGTTGCGATGCCGACGACAAGGTCGTCATGCTCGCTCTTGAACTTCTGGGTGATGGAGTTGACCGTGGAGATGTCGCCGTTGGCGTTCTGCAGGTCGAAGGAAATCTTCAAGTCGGTAGTCGCAAGATAATCCTGAAGCCCCTGCTCGACCTTGTCGAGGGCCGGATGGGGGAGCAGTTTGGATACTCCGACCCTGTAGCTCTTTTCCGTGGAGCTTTGGCTAGCTCCCTCACTCTGTCCGCCAGCATTGAGCGATAGCGATGCGAAGAGCGCAATCGCACACATGGTCCACTGTTTCTTCATAACGAGATGCCTCCATTGTGTATAGAACAACAATATTGTGGGGGAGTATATCACGGGAGGCGGAGGCTTGTATACATAAACGTGAATAAAAATCCAACGTTCATGCATGCAAGTTTTAGACTGTTCATTTCGCTATCGTCTTGCCATCCATTACCACATAGTTCGCCTGGCTTATGATTTCCTCTGGAATCTCGATGCCGAGCTCCTTGGCGGAGTCCAAGTTGAAGACAAGGTCAAGCAACTTCATGTCGGTGAAGAAGATGGTTCCGATATCCTTCGGATTTTCGCCTCTTAGCGCACGCTCCACAATCTTTCCCGACTCATAGCCGTGATTGTAGTAGTTGAAAGAGGAGCTCATGAAGAAATGGGTTCCCTCGCTGGAGGTCGTGTCCGAGTTGAACAGCGGCTTCTTCGCCTGGTAGCACACATCATCCACGCTGGCAATCGCACTGACAACCGTGTTGTCGATGGCGATGTACATGCCGTCGACACGGTCGATGATGGACTGGGCCGCCATCTTCACCTCGCTGCTGTTTTGGACCGCCGCACCGACGAAGGCGATGCCGTTCTCCTTGCACACCTCTTTTGCCACTTCCATCTGGTAGACGCCGTTTGCCTCGCTTGCCGTGTAGACCATGCCTATCGACTTCACGTTCGATGCCTTGAAGAAGGTTTCCAGTTGTTCTTTCTGGGGACTCTTGTCACTTGCGCCGCACACATTCGTCTCCTCTTTGTGGTCGAATCCGGTTACCAGTCCTGCGGAGAGCGGATCGGTGACACCGCTAAAGACCACCGGGATGTCATGGAAGGTCGTGGCCAGTGCTTGGGCGGGAGGAGTGGCGATGCCTACCACCACGTCGCATTTCGCATCCTTGAACTTCTGGGCGATGGAGATGGCTGTGGAAACCTCGCCATTGCAATTCTGCCGGTCATACGAGACATCAAGGTCCGTGGTGGAAAGATAGTCGATGATGCCTTGCTCGATGGCATCAAGGGCCGGATGGCTCATCATCTTCGAGATGCCGACCAGGTAGCTCTTCTTGCCACCTTTGGTCTCCTCCTTGGTGCCTTGCGCGAAAAGGGATGCCGCGATGCTCAACAAAACAACGGATACTGCGAATGGTTTCTTCATAATCAACCTCTCGGGTGTTACTTTAAAAAGAAACAAAAGAGAAGTCAAGATACTCTTTACAGAAACATTGGAAAAGTTCCATTCGCTTGCGCTCTTGTTTTAGGATTAAATGGCGGAAATGGTTCGGACAAGCAATGGCGGCCATCTCCTCGAAGCTTTCCACGCCAAAGATCTTGTACTGACGGATTCTCCATGATCTAATAGCATCATCTGGAGGTTTTCCGTATGGTGACGCATTCCCAGGAATCGGCCATTTCCTTCATTGGGGGAAAGATTGGTGCGCTTAAGTCGCAATATTCCGTTCTTCGCTCCAAGTCCGACGAGTACGTCTTCTCCGCTCTCTGCATCAAGGACAGCATCTACAAGGATCCGGCATTGCCCTTCTCTTCGGAGGTGTTCTCCCAGGCCATTGTCGACGGGCCGCATGACAACGGGGTGGATTTTCTCCTGCTGGATCCCAACAACAGGGAGGCGTATGACCTGATCATCGGGCAATCCAAGTATTACACCAACCCGCTCAGTTTCGAGGATGCAAAGAACGCTGTTGCCAAGATGGTTTGTTTCTACCGGGAGATGACAAGCCAGAGGTTCGAGCACACAAGGGATGAGGTGGTGCGGCGGTTCTGCTCGCTTCATGCGGAAGTCGGTGATGAGAGCAAGATCGTCTTTGCCTTGTACACGAGCTCCCCGCAGAACAATATACGGGAGGAGCGCATCAAGAGAGAGTTCCGTACGCTTGTGGGAGAGAGCGAGAAATACGAGCTCCGATTATTCTGGGGAAAAGATATAGTCGAGGAGATTAGGGAGGCAGAATCGAGACAGCCAAGCGTGGAAACGGGGAAACTGCTCATTGACGCACCGCACAACATCCTCTCCTACAAGGATGGGGAGGCCATCGTGGTAAACATCTCGGCGCGCTCGCTCAAGGATCTGTATGCCCTGCATGCCAACAACCTGCTTTCGATGAACCTGCGCTATTTCATAAAGGGGAACTCTGATGTGAATAGGGCGGTCCGGGATACGATTGAGCGGGAATCTGACCATTTCTGGTACAGGAACAACGGCATCACCATCGTGTGCGATTCCTTCGAGGTCGACGGAAAGGAGTTGAAGCTCTCGAACTTCTCCATCGTCAATGGCGGGCAGACCACCACGCTTCTGTACAGGAGCCACTTCGATTCCGATTCCCCGGACTTCTTCATCGCGTGCAAGGTCATCAAAGCACAGGGGCTTACGGAGGAAGAGAAGGAGATGTTCGTTCTCAAAGTGGCGCAATCGACCAACTCCCAGAAACCCATCAGGCAAAGCGACCTGAAAGCGAACCAGCCGGAGCAGGTGCGCTTTGCCAAGGAGCTTCGCAATGTGGGGGTGTTTTACCGGACGAAGCGGGGAGAAGTGGTGCCCAAGGAGTACAAGGCGGAATACAAGAACACCGATATCGCCGAAGCGGGAAAGCTCGCTCTTGCCGGATTGTTCCAACTGCCGGCCACCAGCAGGAACAAACCCTCCTCCATGTACAGGGAAGAGTACTACAACCCGGTTTTCAAGGAGCAGCCTGCCATTGCCAGCAAATGCATCCGCGACCTCCTTTTCATCAATTGCTATTTCAAGAACAGCTTTGTAAAAGTTTTTGATGCGCGCAATGAAGGACGCAAGGACCTGCTTCTCTTCGCCCACAACTCACGGACCATCTGCATTGCCTTTGTCGCATTGGCCTCGCGCATCGGGCAAGGAGACATCAAGAACTTCCCCGCGCTCATAGAAGGTGCACAAGAGGATGATTTCCAGAAGACATTCTACGACAAGCTCAAGGATTTCTCCTATATCAAGCATCTCATCCTTCCCTCCGCGTTCGAGGGTGACAGGGATGTTCTTGAGAAACACCTCTACGGAATTTGCAGCACCATCATCAGTGAGGGGAGCATGGTCCACAACCTGGCCGGCCATGGCGCGGATCCTTCCAACTTCCTCAAGAAGGACAGCAACTATTTCCTAATTCTGAAGAACTGCTGGGACCACATTGAGCGAGACATCCGGGAACACAAGGTGATCTTCACGGACTGACCAGGAGGAATCGTAATCTTATCGGATTCCATGCTCCTTGGGATAAGTGGAGAGGATGTTGCCTTTTCCGTCTGGCGGGTAGGCGATGGCCTTCTGCCAGGTGTGAGGGTGCCTGTAGGTTGCCATGTCGGCGATATTCGTCAGTGGGCCTGATTGCCTTGTGGTGGCGGATGTCCAAGGTGGCATTGTTCTGTCCCTGCACATCGGGCAATTTGCTTTCTTCTATGCCACAGGTCTCGAAAAAGGGTAGTGCCACGAAAATAGGCCAAGGAAGTGGCTTGCAACAGACGTAAGCGTCAAATCGTCGACCATAGCCGAGTGATGAAGGCTTGAAGATAATGG
>CAVESN010000097.1:0-7243 GCA_963618365.1 Bacteroides uniformis | reverse complement strand
AGGCGGAGACGAGGCCTCCTGTGCCGAGAAGTGTTCCTCCGAAGTAACGAACTATCAGGATACAGATGTTGGTGATGCCACTGCCTCTTACTACTTCTAGTGTGGGTCGTCCTGCGGTGTTTTTTGGTTCCTTGTCGTCGCTGGAGCTGAACAAGCTTCCTTGGCTGCCAACTACTGCCGCATGGACCACATGGTTCGCATCCGGATGGAGGATTCTGGTCTCTTTGACCAGCTCTTTCGCTTTTCCGAGCGAGTCGCATCTCTTTGCGTATGCGATGAACTTAGATTTCTTTACTTCGCATGGGAATGTGGGTTCGTTCAGAAGCTCCTTCATGGTTACCACCTATGGGCAAAGACTGTATCCTGCCATCTTGGAGCGAGAGCGGAGAGCTTGTCTCCCAACTCGGACAGCATGGCAAGCTCTTCCCTTGCAAGGGTGAGGGGTACCAGATCTTCCGCCAGTTGCTCCTTTGTGCGTGCTCCAAGCACAATCTGGTCAAAACCTTGGCTTCTTGCCCAGGCAATGGCTACTTGGCTCATGGTGCACTGGTGTGCGAGAGCTCTCTCTCTGATTCCCTCGAGAAGCGTTTGGAATTCCTTGGGATGGTCATAGCAATAGATTGTTTTTCTGGCATCGCTTGGAGCTGTGAGGTGTCTTCCGCCCAAGAGACCCATCCCAACGGGGCTGTAGCCCGAAAGAAAGATGTTTCGCTCCTTGCAGAAGGAGACCATCTCCCGCATCCCTCTTGTCCAAAGGAGGGAACAATGGATTTGGACAGCTTTGAGAGGGAAAGAGGAGATTAGAGGTTCGAGATACTGCGGTGTGACATTGCATATTCCTATCATCTTAGCCTCCTTGTGGGTTGCCATCTTCTCAAGCAACGGGCGAATATCCTTTCTTGAGCTTGGCCAATGGAGGTACCAGACATCCACATAGCTTGTAAGTAGCCTTTTGAGGCTGTCCTGCAAGTTGTCTCTTCCCATGGTTTTGGTGGAGAGGAACAACTCTTTCCTTTGCAGGGGGAACCGTTTGATCTGCTGGCCTATCATCTGCTCTGCCCTTCCGTTTTGGTAGGCATATGCGGTGTCGAACGCTCTGATGTTGCTGCGGATGGCAAGGTGGATGGTCTTGAGGGAATCTCCTCTCTCCTGGTCCACCCAGAATCCCGCGTTGCCGGCAAATGCCCATGAGCCAAGCGCAAGATCACTCTGCCTTTGCAATGGTCTCCACCTTGCTGTCTATCATTTGCTTTCCGTCAAACAGGAAGTATCCTTTGATGCTCTTGCTTTCCATGATTTGTGGTACCCATAGGGGGTCGTCAGCCCACATGCGTTCAAAGGGAAGGTGGAAACGGTCGGCCCACCAGAAGGGGCGGGTCTCCTCGCATTCGGAAAGAGTGCCTTCGTAGCCGTTTGCAACATAGACATAGGCATGTTCGGCCATGCCATCCTTGAACTGGAAGAACAACTCACCGCGAAGGGAAAGATTCTTGATGGTGAGTCCTGTCTCCTCCTTGCATTCCCGTCTTGCTGCCTCTTCTGCCATTTCAGTTGGCTCGATGTGCCCTCCGGGAGCATTGATGTACCCAGTTCCCAATCCCTGCTTCTTGTCAATCAGGAGCACTTTGTCTCCTTCAATCAAGTAGGTGATTACGCAAATGTCGGTTGGTTCCCAATTGTCCCAATCCATCTCCTCCACGCAGCTTGGCATGACAAAAGCAGGTCTCTCTTCCTTATTCTTTCTGGCTTCTTCCGGATGTGCTTTTTCCCAGCATGCTTCACATAGGCAGTCGTCATGGCCGATGATGTGCTCCCAGTCGAGCTTTTTCCTGCAGGAGGGGCAATGAAGCTTGAAGGGGAACACCCTTCTTCGGAAGATGAGGGCGACAGAGATGAGGATGGCAAGGGAGAGCCATGCCACCACAACTGGCCATTCGAGCAGAATGGTGGTGGATACAGAAACCTGGAAGAGGCACATGAGAACCACCATCCATACCAACGCTTGCTTCTTGACGTGTGTTCTCTCGTATTTCCTCTGGTTTATATAGACCAGAAGCACGGCTATCGTCACAAAGGAAAAGTATTTGTCGATGAAATGCAACATGATGGTTTGAGAGTATTGCTCGTCACTTTGCTGGTCAAGGGAGGATTTCATTGCCCGTTCCACGTTTTCGGAGTATGCTGAAAGCACCAAGAAACAGAAGGAGGGTTGCAGAGTGGAACCGATTGCAAACTACATTGATCATACGTTGCTGAAAGCCGATGCCACACAGGAACAAATCGAGAAACTGTGCCAGGAGGCTGAGCAATATCATTTCCATTCGGTCTGCGTCAATACTTGCTGGGTCGATTTGTGCTCCAAACTGCTCAGCGGAACCGGAGTGAAAGTGTGTGCCGTGGTAGGATTTCCGTTAGGGGCCATGTCGACGCGCTCCAAAGCGTTTGAAGCGAGGCAGGCTGTTGCCGACGGTGCGGACGAAATAGATATGGTGATCAATATCGGTCAGCTGAAGAACCATGATGACGCCCTCGTGCAGGATGATATCGCAGCGGTGAAACTCGCCTGCCGAGGTAGGCTCCTTAAGGTCATCATCGAGTGCTGCCTGCTCTCCAAGGAGGAGAAGGTCAGGGCTTGCCGCCTTGCGGTCAGCGCCGGAGCGGACTATGTGAAGACCTCTACGGGCTTTTCTTCCAGCGGTGCAACTGTTGATGATGTGACATTGATGCGGCGCACAGTCGGAGAAAGGGTGGGGGTGAAAGCTTCCGGTGGCATTCATTCTTATCCTCAGGCGAAGGCAATGATAGGCGCGGGAGCTTCCCGCATTGGCGCGTCGAGCGGAATTGCTATTGTCAAGGGGCAGTATGCTGCCGTCTGAGACGGGCAGCGCGGACTTCCTCAAGAGCCTTGGATTCCCCACAGTGGAAATCCACGACACGTTCACCCATTTTGATTTCACCACGCCTGGTAGGCGCGTGCTCCTTGTCGGACCGATGGGGAGTGGAAAAACGGAGGCGGCTGCCAGGGTTTGGAGGGATGCAGCGGTTGCCCGTAGCAAGAGCGGAAAGGTGCTTTCGCTCACCTCCAGTGGGGATGTGGATCGGCGGAACGTGTTTTTTGTGCGTTCCATCCTGGACAAGAACCGTTTTTCCGAATATCCGCCTGATGCGCTTGCCTATCGGGGCGGGTATGTCAGCTGTGGCGACCATATTGCCTTCATCCGTGACTCGTTTGACCTTGAGGCGGTCATAAGGGATAATCCCCGTGTCGGCACCTATATCATCGACGAAGCCTCCTTCTTTGATGAAAGACTTGCCTATGTGGTGCGCTCGGCAAGCTTGGAGAAGGGGATCATGTGGGTCTTCCCGACGCTTGTCCTGAATTTCCGAAGGGAGTTCTTCAACGCCACGGCCCGGCTGATGTTGGATATCGCCACCGATGTGGTTCCCTTGACTGCCTATTGCGAGCATCCCGACTGTCTGATGGATGCATTCTACACATATCGCTACTATATGGTCGAAGGGAAGGAGTGTCCTGCGCTCTACTTCGACCCGCTGATTGTGGTGGGCGGAGACAAGAAGAAGCAAGGAGACCTGGATCCGAACTACGGTTCTAGGTGTGACCAGCATCACTATCTTCCTGGCAAGGAGTATGCCTTTTTGACGCTCAAGCCGTTAGGGCAAGATGCGGCCAAGGGAGAGGGCCGGGATTTGGTCCGGGAGCTGGAGAGGATGAGGGAAAACGTCCATTCCTCCCTGCTCTATCAATCGCTGATGAAAAGCTATGGGGAGAGGGAGGATGGGCAGGTGTACTTGCACAGCCTTTGCATCTCACGGATTGCGGAGAAAGCGCTTTGCTGGCTCTTCTCCGAGCAGAATGTCATCGGAGAGGAGCTTCTACGGCATATTGTTACCGAACTTGGCCTCGATGCCGGGTACATGGCGAAAGTGCTCTCGGACAGCAAGAGGCCGGTAAATTTCGAGCAAATGCTGCTTCTTTAGTAGGAGAGGATTTCCTTAAGCTCCTGTGCTAGTAGCGGCACTTGGATGTTCTCCATGGACATGGGAACATGCACCTTGTATTCGTCCATGAGATGGAAGAACAACTTCCAGTTGATCACACCGGTACCCGCCATGATGTTGCCGATTTTGGTCCCGTTTTCGGGATTGAGGCGGTAATCCTTGATGTGGATGGTCTTGATGCGCTCTCCCCATGCGTCGAAAGCGCTGCGGAAGAAAGACTCTTGCGCCTCATCGGATGGCCTCTCCCTTACGCTGCCGTCTTTCTCGGGGATTCCGGTGTAAGGAACCAGGTTGACCGGATCATAGATGAATCCGAAATGGTCGCTCTTGAAGGTCTCCGAGACTTTCATGGCCCGTTCCACCGTGCTGATGGTGTGGTGATGGCTGACAGGCTCGATGCATGCGATTGCATCATATTTCTCTGCGGCGTCCACCAACTTGTCTATTGTCTCCAGGCAGAGATCGAAGTTCTTTGGCTCGTAGGTTGCCATGTCGTACTTGATGTCGGGGTTGTGACTTCCTGTCTCGGTGCCGACGATGGGGGTTCCGAACGTTTTTGCATATTTGAGGTTGATGATATAGCGGTTGATTTGTGCCTTCCGTGTCTCGGAATCCGGATGAATCGGATTGAAGTAAGAGCCAATCATGGAAATAGCGACGCCTTCATTGGCCAATGTGTCGTGAATCTCCCTCACATAGGCTTCATCATATTCCTCGACAGGACGCTCTTTCCCCTTTAGCACTTTGTGGAGAGCAAGATGGATGACGCAAGGTTTCTGAAACGAAGAGGCAAACTTCGCCAGATCCGAAAGAGAATTGAAATCGCCCAAGTCATGGGCTCTGAATCCGATGGTTCTTTGCATGCGCAAAGCATACAAGCAACATTCAAGGCTGGCAAGAAGCGAGGTACTCCAAGGAAAACTTTACGTCAGCTTCTCCGCAGTTCTCCAGCATCATGGGGACGTGAATCTTGTATTCTTCTAGCAGTCGGAAAATCAAAGACCAATCGAGCACCCCTTTGCCTGCGGGAATTCCTCCGCTTTTCAGTCCGTTTTCTTCCATCCGGTAATCCTTGACATGCATGGCCATGATCCGATCTCCAAAACGATCCAGTGCATCACTGACAAACCTTTTTTGCGCGTCAAGGGAGGGTTTTCTTCTTACGCTGCCGTCTTTCTCGGGGATTCCGGTGAAGGGGACCAGGTTTACCGGGTCGTAGAGCAGGCCGAAATGAGGTGATGGAAACTCCCTCAAGATTCGCTCAAGACGCATGTGTGTGTTGAGCGCATGCATGCCACCTTCGTAGCAAGCCACCACATCCGATCTTGATGCCTCCTCGACCAATAGGGATGTTGACTCGCACAGTGCGTCGAACCAGCATGGTTCGTAGGTCTCCGGGGTGTAGGAGCAATCAGCGTTCGCGCTGCCGCTTTCCGTAGCGACAAGATTGGTGCCGAAAGCTTTGGAAAATCGAAGCGAAGCACAAAATCGCTCAAGGTCGGACTTCCTGTCCTTTTTGTCGGGATGTATGGGGTTGATATGGCAGCCGAGGATTGCGATGGAGACGCCTTCGGCAGCCAGATCCATTTGCATCTTCTTGGCATATGCTTCGTCATAGGAGAGGGGGTCTGGAGCGTTTGCGATACATCGGCGCGGTGCGAGATGCACAGAAACAGGTTTGACAAAAGAAGCGATGTGGCGTGCCATGTCGCCGATAGTGGGGTGCAATCCGAAATCATGGGCGCGAAGTCCGATGGGATACATGGCTTAAAAGTACAATTACTTACGGGAAGGGACAAGTATTGTACGGGATTCTTCTACACACAACCTGAGATAATTCTGTTATAACCAAAGCAAAAAGGAGAAACCATGGCGCGTTATACATTCACAGGTATTGACGGTGACAACACCGCGATGCTGAACAAGGCTATCGATGCTCTTCATATGGGAGATGAGCTCGTCATTACCAAGGGGGTTTGGAAAGTCGGGCCGATTGATGTTGCGAAAAGCAATGTGACCATCACGTTCGAAGATGGTGCTGAGCTGCTCTTCATCTATGACGACATGCTCTATATGCCGGTCTTTACGCGGTGGGAGGGACAGCGTTGCTATGCGATGCATCCTTGCTTCTATGTGCATGAGGCAAAAGGAGTCACCATCCGCGGAAAAGGAGTCCTGAACGGGAACGGACAGCCATGGTGGGAACAGACGATGCGTAAGAAGCATATCCAGAAAGGGCCGTACTCGGTTGCCGAGCATCGCCTTGCGGCGTTGAATCCGAACTATGAGAACCAACCCGGTGGTGGCGGTGGCAGACCCTGCCAGTTTCTTAGGCCGCCGCTTGTGCAGATGTATCGTTGCGAGGATGTCACCTTTGACGGGCTCACCTTGAAGGACAGCCCCTTCTGGACCTTCCACCCCGTTTTCTCCAAAGGGCTCAAGATCCTTAATGTTACCATCACCAATCCCGCCGATGCGCCGAATACCGATGGCATCGATATCGATTCCTGCTGTGACGTAGAGGTTGCCCATTGTCATGTCCATGTGGGTGATGATGGAATTGCCATCAAGAGCGGTGTCGGGGAAGATGCGCTTGAGGTTGCATTTCCTTCCAGTGGCATCTACGTGCATGATTGCGTGGTCGAAGCCGCTCACGGCGGAGCCGTCATCGGAAGCGAGACGGGATGTGGAGTCCATGATGTGCGCGTTGAACATTGCACCTATGTCGGAACCGATCGGGGAGTGCGCATCAAGACGCGTCGAGGTAGGGCTGGAGATATCCACGGGCTCTCTTTCAAACACTTGAAGATGGAGCATGTGCTCTGCCCGATTACGGTGAACATGTACTACGTGTGCGGAAGCAATGACGAAAGGCTCTTCAGCCTGGAAAAGCAACCTGTCACTGAGACTACGCCCCATATCCATGACGTGGAGATTGAGGATATCCAGGCGAGTGGAGTGCGTGCAACAAGCGCCTTTATCGTAGGCCTTCCAGAGGCCCCCATCGAGCACCTCTCCATCAAGAACTGCCATTTCTCCCTTGCCAAAGATGCGGATTTGGTGGATACCGAGCTATGCGAGATGTACAAGGGGCTTCCCAGGGCCAAGAGTCGTGGCATCAGGCTGCGCAACGTTGACGTGAAATTCGAGGGTATCACCGGAGCGGAAGTGGACCAGGAATAAGAGTACCGAGCTTTCGCCTTTGGCTGAGTTGGTCGAAGAG
>CAVESN010000096.1:0-7379 GCA_963618365.1 Bacteroides uniformis | reverse complement strand
GATATACGTTGTCCAGCCAGGAATAGGCGGCCTCGTCCCATGAAACATTCCTTCCCAGGTTCTGCCCCAAAAAATACTTATGGCCGCTCACTTGCGTGGCTAGCCTCTCATAGTCTTTCTCTGAGAACATGTCGGTACTCTTGATCAAGAGTTCGATCGCATTTCTCTTTCCTGCATCCTCATCGATGGTTTCCATTTTCTTTCTCACCTTGTTTTCGGCTGAAATATACCCAAACCAGGAAAAAGCAACAAGCGTGGAGAAACATATTTCGTTTGTCTTTTGCAGTTGTCCTATTGTCTTTTACCGCTCAGTTTACTATCCCCGCTGGACAAAAAAACGGTCCCCCAAAGGAGACCGCATTATGCCCAGTAGGAGTCGAACCTACGACACTCTGCTTAGAAGGCAGATGCTCTATCCAACTGAGCTATGGGCACGTCCGAGACTCTTTATAGCGCAAAGACGGTCCGTATGGCAAGTATCGCCTCTTAGGCTTTCTCCCGTGGCTCGACAGCCGTTTTATTCTCCTCTTCCACCTTCACTGCGATTTTCGGACTCTCCGCTTGGGGTTGTTCCTTCATGCACTCCTTCTCCTTGGAGTGGCAAGGATGCAATTGCGCGAGGATGGAAAGGGTTGCGAAGAAGATTACTCCTCCCAAGAAAAGGAAACCTCCTATCACGATGCGTGCAATCTGGCTCGCATTAACGAAGTTGTGGTAGTAGCGGAAGGTGAATCCGCCATAAGAAGTGACTGTTTGAGTGCAAATTGTACCGCTTGCCATAAGCCCTACACCGCTAAGCACCAAGATTATTGCAACGACCAGCATGACAATCGAACTTTTCTTCATGTTTCATTATCTCCTATGATTAGGAGGATACTCAATTCCGGGAAGAACGAACATGAAGTTTTGTGTGAAAACGCATTGACACGCAAAGCACATTGACCGATATTCCAAAACAAACAGAGAACTCTCTTTGGGGAGGCGTACGAAGAGTGAACGGAGTTCCAGTTTCCATCAAGGACGTTTCAAGGACGTACGGGGATTTCACAGCACTTGATCGAGTGAGCATCGAGATCAAGCAGGGGGAGTTCTTCTCACTGCTTGGCCCTTCCGGATGCGGGAAAACCACCCTGCTACGGATCATCGCAGGATTCGATTTCCCCGATTCGGGAGATGTCTGCTTTGACAGTAAGAGCGTCATCCATCTGGAAGCCAACAAGCGGCAATCCAACACAATCTTCCAGACCTATGCGCTTTTTCCCAACATGAGTGTCTACGAGAACGTCGCATTTCCCCTTCGGATAAGGAAGGTGCCAGGCGACCAGGTCGACCAGAAGGTACGCAAGTACATCCACATGGTGCAGCTTGATGATCATATCGACAAGAAGCCATCCATGCTCAGCGGCGGGCAGAAGCAAAGGGTGGCCATCGCGCGCGCCCTTATCAACGAGCCGAAGGTGCTTCTGCTTGACGAGCCGCTCTCCGCGCTCGACGCAAAGCTCAGGCAAAGCCTTCTGATTGACCTGGACAGGCTCCATGACCAGGTGGGCATCACCTTCATCTTCGTCACCCATGACCAGAGTGAGGCGCTTTCGGTAAGCGACCATATCGCCGTCTTCAACAAGGGCAAGGTCCTGCAGATAGGAACCCCCTACGAGATCTACGAGGCGCCCAAGACACAGTTTGTCGCCAAATTCATCGGGGAGACCAACTACTTCGACTGCACCATCCTCTCATGCAGGAAGGAGGGGGACGAGTACCTCATGGAGGTGGATGTCCCCGCACTGGAAAGCCATGTGCTGGTCACCGACTATGACCCGCAGCCGATAGGTGCGCACCAAGCGTTCACCATCCGCCCAGAGAAGATCAGGGTCACGCTCCATGACCCGGCTGTCCATGCCGGACAGCTCGTGAACTCGTTCCACGGCATCGTTTCCGAGCCGGTCTACAACGGCTTCCAGTCCAAGTTCTTTGTCAAGCTGGACGGAAACAGGCCGACCATCAAGGTCTTCAAGCAGCACACCACCTTCCTTGACGACGGGCCTGAAATCGAATGGAAGGACGAGGTGTTCGTAAACTGGACCGCGGCGGACGGATACCTTGTCAAGGAACTGGACAAATGAACGATTCGAACCAATTGATCGGCAAGGAGAAGCTCAAGGGATGCGCCTACGCATGGCCCATGGGACTTTGGTTCACCCTCTTCTTTGCAATCCCTCTTGCCATCATCATCCTCTACAGCTTTCTGGGAAGGGGTCTTTATGGGGGAGTCGTATGGAAGTTCTCGCTCGCCTCATATAAGGGAATGATGAAGGCGAGTTTTTTGAAGGTGCTCCTTCGCACCTTGTGGATCACCCTTGCCAGCACGCTTCTCTGCATTGCGTTTGCGCTTCCCGCCTCCTATGCCATGGCACGAAGCAAGCACCAGACGCTCCTGCTCTTCCTTGTCATCATCCCCTTCTGGACGAACAGCCTGATTCGCATCTATGCATGGATCAGCCTGCTTTCCACCGATGGGTTCTTTAACAACATGCTCATCTTCCTGCACCTTATCAAGCAGCCATTACGCCTGATCTACCATAACGGGAGTGTCATCCTGGTATTGGTCTACATGTACATCCCCTTTGCGATCCTCCCGCTGTTCACCACCATCGACCGCTTCGATTTCTCTTTGCTTGACGCGGCGAGGGATCTCGGCTGCACTAAAGCCCAGAGCATGCTCCTCGTATTGCTTCCCAACATCAAAAGCGGGATCACCACCGCCCTGATTTTCACATCCATCCCGATTTTCGGCGCCTACACGGTGCCTCTTCTGGTTGGGGGGAAAGAGAGCACGATGATTGGCAACATCATCGTCGACCAGGTCTCCAAGACACGCAACTGGCCATTGGCAAGCGCATTCAGCATGGTGCTCACCCTCATCAGCCTTGCGGGTGTCTTCTGGATGCTGGGAACCGGCAAGAAGGAGAAGGCGATTACCAAGCGCAGGGAGGGAACACGATGAAAGAGAGGCGTTTGAACCTTTCCTTCTCCAAGGCAATTCTCTGCCTTGTGATCGTCTTCCTCTTCATACCCCTGTTCGTGGTGGTGCTCTATTCGTTCAACAGCAACAAGGGGTCGGAGTGGGAGTCTGCTAGCTTCATCTGGTACGAGCAGCTCTTCCTGCACAGCCCGAGGCTCTGGAACGCATTCTTCCACAGCATTGTCATCGCCCTTGCCAGCGCCTTGAGCGCAGTATTTCTGGGCATGCTCGCCGCCATTGGCATCCGCTGGTACCGCTTTCCAGGCAAAGAGTATATCACCTTGCTCAGCTACCTTCCCATGGTGCTTCCCGAGGTAATCATCGGCGTCTCCATGCTGATCTTCTTCAGCGCCGCAGGGATGAACCTGGGCATGGCGACCATCTATATCGCCCACACCACCTTCAACCTGCCATTCGCCTTCATGATGATAAGCGCGAGGCTTGACGAGTTCGACTACTCCACCATCGAGGCAGCCCATGACCTCGGATCCACCGAGCTTCAGGCCATGACAAGGGTGGTCATTCCCAGCCTCATGCCCGGAATCCTGAGCGCTTTCATGATGTGCATCACCATGAGCCTCGAGGACTTCGTCATCACCTTCTTTGTCTCCGGACCGGGAAGCGGAACACTGCCCCTATACGTCTACTCGATGATACGCTACGGGGTGAGCCCCGTGATCAACGCGCTCTCCTTCATCATCATCCTCGGGACGATGGCAATCGCCTTCTGTTTCAGGAAATTCCTCAAGACCATCGCGGCGAGCTCCTGATGAAGGGAAACGATTCTCTCAAGAAGACGGCAATGGCGGTAGCCTACCTGGCATATGCGGGAGTGCAAGCAAATGCCAAGAAAGTCGCTCTCCCTCAACTTTGAGATCACACCCCTCATGCTCTACTCCTATGAGAACGGCCCCGCCATTTCGGATCTTCCCTTATTTCTCAGATGGTGCGATTCCCTTGCCA
The DNA here is from genome assembly GCA_963618365.1 of Bacteroides uniformis. Taxonomy (GTDB): domain Bacteria; phylum Spirochaetota; class Spirochaetia; order Sphaerochaetales; family Sphaerochaetaceae; genus RUG023. The sequence continues at coordinate 3,394 of CAVESN010000096.1, read as the reverse complement.
TTTTCCCATCGAGACCTTTTGAAGAGAGCAACGAGGAGGAGATAAAGAGGAAAGCGAGGCTGGCGCTAGAGATGTACCAAGCCGTCAGGGAAAAGGAAAAGAAGCGGACAGAAGGGGATCAGATGGATCTTTTCTGATCAGTCACGCTGGATATTCAGGTTGGCGCCCACAAGCCCCACGTAAGCGCCCATCTTTGCCTCAGGGCTCTCCTTATGTGCCAGAAGCCACTTGTTTTTCGCCCACAGCAGCCTATCCTCCCAAGCGGATGGGAAAAGGTCCGGCTTTTCCGTGTTGGTGCCCCGTGGAAGGACGACAATCACCCTGAAGAGGTCGCCGCATGGCGCATAGTGGAGCGTAGTCTCGAAGACCCGCACGGCAACGTTCTGAGGAACAAGGAACGCCTTGACCAGGGAGGTGTCAAGCTTGCCCATCCTGATATCGCGTGCCCGAGCCAGCAACAGGATGAAATCCTTGCTTGCCACATTGACTTCGCATCCGCGATGGTATTCAAGGCAATTAAGCGTGAAGTTGGTTCCGTTGCAATACCCGATCTGTATGGGCATTCCTCCATAGACGTTTGCTTGCAGCTTGTGGAAGACGGTAAGAGCTTCCAGCGCTTTGTCGGAAGGGACATAGATGGTACCCTCTTCAGGGCAGGGAGTTCCTGCGTCAAGGCAAGAGAGCAGCTCCTTGCTGTCGAAATCCTCCACGATTGCTCCATACTCGCCAAATTCCGCATCAGTGACTCGATAGATATGCATAATGCCTCCTTTTGCATTCTATCCGTTACCCTCTCTGTTGGGTAGTGAAACAGATTGACTTTTGCTCGGCTATGCTCCACCTTTAACGCTAAAGGGGCATCATATGAACCAAATGCAGAAAGTGGGTCTGGCTCTCTTTGCAAGCCTGACCATCTCTAGTTGCCTGTTCGCGGCAGGAGCCAAGGAAAAAAGCGCTGAAAGCAAAGCTGCACGCATTCTCTCCAAGCAAGAGGGAAGCGTCTACCTGGTAAGGATGGAAGACGGAAACACCGCCACGGTGAAAGTCGACGAGACCACCAGATCGAACTGGCCGGTGCAAGCGCTTGTCGCAGGGGACTACATCGAAGTGGTCCTTGATGGCAACAACCACGCCACGTCACTTGACAACGCAGTCCTCAAACAGGCGCTCGGACTTACCTCATACCAGATCAGCAAGAGCACCGTCACAAAACCCAGTGACCTCGAGGGAAGGTTCAGCTACACCTACGGCTACCTGCTCTTCAAGACACTGGCGAGCCAGGGGCTCTACTTCAATGTAGACTACTTCATCCGTGGTTCGCTTGACGCTATCGCCCTCACCGAAGGCAAAGAGCCCGCTCTCTTCTTCACCAATGAGGAGATGGATGCCATCCTGGCGAACTACCAGGAGACCATCTGGTCTCAGGGGAAGGCACCCATCGAGTACACCGGCAACCACGAGAGCAAGATAGAAGCCCTCTCACTCCTCGCAAAACCGGAAGAAGATGTGGACAAGTTCAGCTATGTCTACGGGTATCTCGTCACCTACAACATGGCAAGCCAGGGGCTTACCGTCAACGGACCCTACTTCGCATACGGAATGATGGATGCGGGCAACGAGGAGAACGCCATGCTTAGCGACGAGGAGATGCAAACGGCTTTCCAGGAGTTCCAGATGCAGCTAAGCAAGCAGATGAGCGAGAGGAACATCGCGCAGGCCGAGGCATTCTTCGCCCAGAACAAGAACGAGGAAGGTGTCATCACCACCGATAGCGGACTGCAATACCTGATTCTCATCGAAGGAGATGGCACACATCCCCTTGCCACCGACGAAGTCAAGTTCCACTACCAGCTCAAGGATCTTGATGGCAACATCCTGCAGGACTCCAAGACGATGGCTGACGAGGCTCCAACCATGGCAATCAACAACCTGGTGGAGGGCCTTGTCGAGGGAATCCCCCTCATGACCACCGGCTCCACCTGGCGGTTCTGGCTTCCCAGCGAGCTTGCCTATGGCGAGTTCGGTGCGGGTGACATCGAACCCGACCAGGCGATCCAGTTCGATATCGAGCTGATGGAAATCGTACCACCCGAAGCAAACTGAGTCCGATTTCGCACAAGAAGGGCAGCCAACTTCTGGTTGCCCTTTTTTCCTATCCAAAAGCAAGTGGCGCATGTATGTCCACTGTCACCAACTCTGCATTTAGGATTCGACAAAAAACAAGTTGCGTATTTTGTAACAACTTGTTCGGTTTTGACCCGCCTGTGGTATTCTTCCAGCCAGAGGGTTTGCAAGAATGTCTGCATCGATAGAAACCAGGATGGCGGTCAAGAAGATACTCCTTGACTCCTCCCCCGTTCCTCAACGAGAAGCAGAAGCGCATATTCTACGGCAGCGCCGCGCAGGCGCTCGGGCACAGCGGGGTCGCCTTCGTCAACGAGGTGACGGGCAGCACCAGGAACACCATACAGTATGAGGTTATCATCAAATCCGAACATATGCCGTAGACGGTCCTGCACCTACCTTTGCAATATATCCGTTCTTAACTAACTCTGTCAGCGTTCTCTCCACTGTGATCTTGCTTATATCAGGACAAAGCTCCAGAATTTCTTTCTTTGTGATTTTCCCCACTTTCTTATCAATTATTGCCTTTATCCTCTCAGGTTTCGAGAGCTTTCGATGCCGCAAGTGCTCAACCCGATTTTCAAATTCATAGTATGCTTTCAGCATGATTCCCAGATAATATCGTACAAATGGTTCATAGCTATTCTCGTTTTCATGCCATCCTGTAGAGCTCGCCTGCAATGCCTCATAGTAGGTTTCCTTGGTTTTTTCGATCAGCATCTCCATGCTGACATATTTTCCGACAATGTATCCGGCTTTGTAGAAAAGCAGCAATGTCAGCAATCGACTCATGCGCCCATTGCCATCATTGAATGGATGTATGCACAGAAAATCGAGGATAAACATCGGGATCAGGATCAGTTTGTCAATATAATCCTCTTCCCAGGCTTCTAAAAAGCGAGCACAGAGCACATCTACTGCTTCTGCTGTCTGAAACGCAGGAACAGGTATAAATCGAGCCTTTTGATGTCCCTCCTCATCCGTTTCAGCGATCACATTATCTGAATTCTTAAACTCGCCGCCAATGGTTCCCAGGGAGTACGAATACAAATCGCGGTGGAGCTGTAAGATGATATTAGGTCTTGGTGTAATGAATTCATAGCTTTCATGAATTGTTGCAAGCACCTCACGGTAACCTGCAATTTCCTGCTCTGAACGATTACGCGGTTCTGCCTTCTGCTTCACCAGTTCTTCCAAACGTGCATCACTTGTATAAATACCTTCGATTCTGTTGGATGCACCGGTACTTTGAATCAGCGCAACTTCCAGC
>CAVESN010000095.1:5886-7411 GCA_963618365.1 Bacteroides uniformis | reverse complement strand
GTGCACAGGTTATGCACTTTCTTGAATCTCCTTTCTTAATTTGTCTACGACTGACTTGATTTCAGGATCCACGCTGCATGTGGATGCTATTCTGTCGCATGCATGCATGACAGTGGTGTGGTCCCTGTCGCCAAACTCAGATCCTATGTCGGTGAATGAAAAATTTGTAAGCTGTTTTGCAAGGTACATGGCAATTTGTCTTGGCTGTACAAGAGACTTGTTCTTTTTCTTACCTTTCAAATCACTTACGCTTAGGTTGTAATAGTTGCATACTACCTTGATGATGGCCTGAATTCCCAGTTCCGAATCCTTGCTTTTTGTTTGCATGAATGGCATGGTTGCTAAGAGCTCTTTTGCTTTTTGCAAGGTAAGCTCCACACCCAGAAGCTCACTGTAGGATTGGAGTTTGGTGAGGGAGGATTCCAAGTCTCTTACATTGGATTGAACTTTTTCTGCAATATATTTAATGATGTCCTCTGCAATTGGTTTTCCCTGTAATCTGCACTTATTTTGCAGGATTGCTACCCTTGTTTCATAGGCTGGTGGTAGCAAATCTGCATTCAATCCTCGATCAAAACGGCTGGTAAGGCGTTCCATTACACCCCTGAGTTCATTAAGGGGACGGTCACAAGTGAAGACCATTTGTTTCTTTGACTCATAGAGCTCATTGAACGTATGAAACAATTCTTCCTGTGTTTGTGAAGTCTTTTGGAGAAATTGGATATCATCCAGCAATAGCACATCCACATTCCGAAATTTCTTTTTAAAGAGTTGTTGTTTTTCGACATTTCCTCCCATGGTAATGGTGGCGATAAATTCATTTGCAAAGGCCTCGGTAGTGATATAGAGCACTTTGAGGTCCGGGTGATGGCTGAGCACATAGTTTCCTATTGAATTGAGCAAATGGGTTTTTCCAAGCCCTACTCCGCCATAGATGAGGCAAGGGTTGTAGCTGCGCCCCGGATTTTTGGCAATTGCCAATGCGGCGTTGAATGCATAGGCGCTGTTGTTTCCCATGATAAAATTGTCGAATGTATAGTCGGGATTCACAAAAGAGGAGGCTCGTTGCATTTTCTGGTTTTTCAGCAGCATCTCTTCCTTGACTGCCAAGCTTGGAGCCTCGCTTGAACCTCCCATTTTCATTTCCTTGTTAATCTCATATTGGACATGCACCTCTTCCTTGGCGAGGAGACTTACGCTTCTTTCTATGATGGGAGTGAATTTTTTGAGTCTGTCGAAGACGAATTGGCTGGGAACTTCCAATTTGAGCATACCTTCCTCTGAGGAGACATACCCTATTTTTGATGCGAATGGTCCAAAATCCTTTGTCTCTTCATTCAGGCGTAATTCTTCCTTACATTGTTTCCATATTTCTTGATAATTTTGGCTCATGATTCACTCATTTTACCCTTCCTTTTAGGTGGATGCAACCACATGAAGCCTCTTCTTTTCTCTCTGTTTTGCCTTTTGTAAAACTGTTTTTTGAATTTTCAAAATGGCAGAATCTAATCAATTAATAACTTTT
>CAVESN010000095.1:0-5876 GCA_963618365.1 Bacteroides uniformis | reverse complement strand
GTCGTATGTATTTTGTATGGATTTCAAGGAAATAAAAACATGAGTGAACAAAACGAAAATGAAGAGAAGCTTGTCCCGAACAAACAGCAAGACAAAGCCGTCATCCAGAAGGCGGAAAGCGCATACAATTCGGGAACAATCAAGGTGCTGAAGGGCCTCGAAGCTGTCCGGCTGAGGCCTGGCATGTATATAGGGTCTACTGGAATAACCGGCTTGCATCAATTGGTGTATGAGGTCATCGACAACTCCATAGATGAATCCATGGCAGGATTCTGCAATGAGATTACCGTCTGTCTTGACCTAGATGAGGAGGGACGAGAGCGCTGTACCGTGGAGGACAACGGAAGGGGTATTCCTGTCGACATGCACCCCACCGAGAAGAAGAGCACGCTTGAAGTTGTGCTTTCCCAGCTCCATGCGGGTGGTAAGTTTGACAAGAACGCTTACAAGGTCTCCGGAGGATTGCATGGTGTCGGTGTCTCTTGCGTGGTGGCCCTCTCCGATTGGTTTGAGGCACGTGTCTACCGCCTTGCGGGTGGATATCCCACCGAGGATCCTTCCCATCCTGGCGGTGTCTTCTTCCAGCGCTACAGCAAAGGTGTCGCTCTTGGGGATGTGGTGCGTTCGGGAAATTCCGACCGTTCCGGTACCGTCATCAGCTTTGTTCCCGACTTCTCCATCATGGAGAAGAACTCGTTTGACTATGGTGTGCTTTCCAGTCGGTTCCGCGAACTCTCCTATTTGAATAAGGGTGTGCAGATTACCATCATCGACCGCCGTGGGAGTGTGGAGAAGAAAGAGGTGTTCAAGAGCGAGGGAGGTATTCCTGAGTTTGTCTCGCATTTGAACAAATACCAGGAACCTCTTTTTGGGAATCCTATCTCCATAGAAGGGGAAAAGGATGGTACAAAAGTCGAGATTTCGTTGCAGTACAACAAGAAATATGATGTGAAGATCCTCTCCTTTGTCAACAACATCAACACCCATGAGGGCGGTACGCACCTCACCGGCTTCCATATGGGTCTTACCCGTGTCATCAACAACCAGATGGGGAAGAATGACAAGCTGATGAAGAAATACGATATCTCCAAGGAGGAGAACAAGTTTGAGGCCAGTGATATCGACGAGGGTCTGACTGCAGTGATCTCCGTGAAAGTTCCCAATCCCCAATTTGAGGGTCAGACAAAGATGAAATTGGGCAACAGCTATGTTACCGGATTGGTCAGCAGCCTTGTCTACGAGAAGCTGAACAACTTTCTCGACGAGTATCCCGACATATCCTCTGCAATCTTGATGAAGATCATCGCTGCCGCACTTGGAAGGGTTGCAGCCCGCAAGGCTAGGGAGCGTATACGTAGCGAGAACGGTGGTGGAGGTCTTCCCGGAAAGCTTGCCGACTGCTCGGAAAAGGATCCTGCAAAATGCGAGATTTTCATCGTCGAGGGTGATTCTGCGGGAGGCTCTGCAAAGCAGGGCAGGGACCGCCATTTCCAGGCGATTCTTCCTTTGTGGGGAAAGATGCTGAATGTGGAGAAGGCTCCCGAGTTCAGGGTGCTTGGTAATGACAAGTTGCAGCCTGTCATCTCCTCCATCGGTGCAGGGTTGACCAGATACAACAACACGACAAGCGATTTCGGTGACAACTTGAAGGATGCCAGCCACAACTTTGACCTCTCGAAGTGCCGCTACCACAAGATTATCATCATGGCTGATGCGGATGTTGACGGAAGCCACATCAGAACGCTCCTGCTTACCTTCTTCTTCAGGTATATGAGGCCTCTTATCGAGGCGGGATACGTCTACTTTGCCATGCCTCCGCTCTATAAGATTACAATCGGCAAGCGGGTTGAATATGCCTATGATGAGGAGGCACGTATTCAAATCCTGAACAAGTACGGGGTATCTGGATCCGGCAAGGTGGAGATACAGCGCTATAAAGGTCTTGGTGAGATGAATCCCGAGCAGCTTTGGGAGACCACCATGAACCCGGAGACCCGGCGCATGGGGCAGGTCAGCCTGACTGACGCGGAAGAGGCGGACCGCAATTTCTCCATGCTGATGGGAGAAGAGGTTGAGCCGAGGCGTGAGTTTATCGAACAGAACGCCGAGTATGTGACCAACTTGGATGCGTGAGGAAGAGCTACATGGACGAACTAGAGGAAAAGAAAGAACAAATCATAGTGACCGATATCTCCAAGGAGATTCGCACCGCCTATCTCACCTATGCGATGAGCGTCATCGTGAGCCGTGCATTGCCTGATGTCAGGGACGGTCTGAAGCCTGTTCACCGCAGAATTCTCTTTGGCATGTATGAGATGGGACTGCGTGCGACAGGGCAGAACAAGAAGAGTGCGCGTATCGTGGGTGACGTGCTTGGTAAGTACCATCCCCACGGGGATGCTTCCGTCTACGATGCGCTGGTGCGCCTTGGACAGGACTTCTCTCTTCGCTATCCGATGATTACCCCGCAGGGAAACTTCGGATCCATCGACGGAGACTCGGCGGCCGCAATGCGTTACACCGAGGCCCGTTTCAGCAAGATTGGAGAGTCGATGCTGGATGACATCCAGAAGGACACAGTGGACTTCGTGCCCAACTACGATGAATCCATGAAGGAGCCTTCTGTACTCCCCGCAGCATTTCCCTTCCTTCTTGCCAACGGATCCAACGGTATTGCAGTCGGTATGGCCACCAACATGGCTCCGCACAACCTGCAGGAAATCTGCGACGCCATTTGCGCACAGATAAAGAATCCCGAGATTACCCTTGACGAGCTTATGCAGTATATCAAGGGGCCTGACTTCCCCACTGGTGGCATTATCTGTGGCATCCAGGGGATAAAGGATGCCTTTGCAACGGGCAAGGGGCGCGTGGTCATCCGTAGCCGCTACGAGATTGAGAGTCACGAGAAGCATGACAATATTGTCTTCACGGAGATTCCCTATGCGGTCAACAAGGCGGAAATGGTCAAGCGCATCGACGACATGCGCAAGGACGGGCTCTTCCCGGGAGTATCCTCCATTCGCGACGAATCCGACCGTAACGGGATCCGTGTGGTGGTCGAGCTGAAACCTGAGGCCGCCACCAACGTGGTGCTCAACCAGCTCTTCAGAGATACCCCGCTGCAAAGCAACTTCAGCATCAACAACCTTGCCTTGGTTGACGGAAAACCCGAGACCTTGACCTTGAAGAAGATGCTCTCATGCTATATCAAGCACCGCAAGGAGGTGGTGACTCGTCGCACCTCCTTTGACCTGAAGAAGGCGCAGGAGAGAGCTCATATCCTTGAAGGGTTGAAGAAGGGGCTTGACCATATCGATGAAGTGATCCGGATTATCAAGGAATCCCAGGACGATGTGGAATCTCGTGCCAATTTGATGGCGGCCCTTGGCATTGACGAAATCCAGGCGCAAGCCATCATCGACATGAAGCTTGGCCGTCTTTCCCACCTTGAGACGGAAAAAATCCTCTCGGAGCTGGCAGATCTTGAGGCCAAGATTGTCTATTACAAGGACCTGCTGTCCAGCGACGAGAAGATTCTCGGCGTCGTATCCAGCGAGACAGCGGCGCTTCCCGCGCAATTTGCGCCGAACGACAGAAGGCGCAGCCAGATTGTCACCGAGGAGCTTGGAGACAGCAGGGATGAGGATTTCATCAAGCGCGAGGAGGTTGTCATCCTTGTCAGCGATAAGGGATTTGCCAAACGTATCCCGATAGCCGAGTACAAGGTGCAAGCCCGTGGCGGCAAGGGAACAAGGACGGCACGCCTGATTGACAAGGACAATATCAACCACATGCTCTCCTGCCACAGCCATGACTACGTGCTGTATGTCTCCAACTTCGGAAAAGCATACTTCACCCGTGCGTTTGACATTCCCGAGGCGTCAAAGACGGCCAAGGGGACAAGCATCAAGAACTTCCTGGAAATCGAAGGGGGAGAGACCATCACCACCATCATCAACTTCAAGAATTTTGAGGAAGACGGTGGAAAGTATCTTTTCATGATTACAAAGCATGGAGTAGCCAAGAAGGTTGTGCTCAGCCAATTCAAGAATTCCAAGACCCATGGGGTTAAGGCGATCATCCTCGACGAGGGTGACGAGCTTCTGGACACCGAACTGATTCAGGATGGCGACGAGGTTATGGCAATCACCAAGGAAGGGAGGGGATTGCGCTTCCAGGCGGATGCCGTCAGGGCGATGGGAAGGGCGACCCACGGAGTGAGGGGCATGTCGCTTGCCGAGGATGACGAGATTGCCGGATTGCTCAAAGTCGACGAGACAAGGCAAATCCTCATGCTGACCTCCAACGGTAAGGGAAAGAGGGTACGCTACAGTGATTTTATGGCCCATGGTAGAGGCACTATGGGACAGAAGATATACCGGCTTGACGACGAGAGCATCATCGTGGGCGCCCTGAGCGTGAACGACGGAAACGATGTGGTGTGTGTTACAAGCAAAGCGCAGACCGTACGCGTCCATGTAAAGGATATCTCACTGCAAGGAAGAAATGCCGCAGGAGTTTCCGTGGTAAGGATGAAAACATCAGAGGACAAGGTGATTGCCATCGCACTTACCGATTACGATGATGGGGAAGATCCACAGGAAGAAACCGCGCAACAGGAAACGACCGATGGTTCCAAAACTTTGGATACTCCGAGCGAAAACTAATCAGTAAATTCCAAGCAATACGCATATAGGGGGTGCCAAACGGCATCCCCTATGTGTATTTGTATGCAGAATAATAAATTGATAGCATGAAAACAGATTTTATGGAGGGAATACTGACTGCACGGAGCATTCTTGGGAGATGCGAGGGAAGAGAAACGAAAGCGATAAAGAACTCACACGAATCTGTACCTATTAATAGAAACTGACACCCTGAACCTTTCATTTGGCGATTTTAAATGCATGTTTTCGTAGCAGGGGATAATCCAAAAAATAAAACCTACCATTTGTGAAAAAGAAAAACGAAAGAGGAAATTATGTTTCACGTGAAACACCATGATTGGGTGGCGATTTCTAGACTGATTATTATTTGGAGGGTGTATGGGATGGGATGCTTCCTTTTAGAAAAACAAAAAGCGTTTCACGTGAAACAATGTGAAACGCCTATAAGATTGAGAATGATTGAATTTATCGTTAGAGAGTGCTGTTCTCTACCGTAATTGCGGGATCTACCACTTTTTTAAGGTATCTTTCTACTCCGGACTTGAGTGTCATCTGGCTCATGGGGCAGCCAGCACAGGCGCCTACAAGGCGAACTGTGACTTTTGTTCCCTCCATGGAGATGAATTTGATATCCCCTCCATCGTTCTGGAGAGAAGGTCTAATATTTTCAATTGCTTGTTTTACTTTTTCTTCCATAAGGACTCTCCTGCACATAGGATACCCAACCCATTCTGCTGGGTCAATAATGGGGAAAGTAAGGTGACTTTTCCTGTTTATTCCTCTATATTGGTGGTATGAGCGCTCAAAAAGTCATTTTCCTTAATCAAAAAGGTGGCGTGGGAAAGACTACGACCGCAGTCAACTTGGGTGCTGCTTTGGCCATCAAGGGGAAGAGGGTTCTCTTGGTGGACCTTGATGCTCAAGGTAATCTCACAAGTTCTGTGTCTGCAGATTCTCATCTTCCCGGAACCTATGAAGTTCTTGTGGGTGAAGCCAATGTTGCTGAATGCTGTCAGTCGACCCCTATTACCAATTTGTTTGTCGTGGCAAGCAATATCAATATGGATGGTTTGAATGTGGAACTGGTGGATCAGGAGCAGCGTGAGCTTTTCATGAAGAAAACTTTTGCCGCAACTGACAGGATGTTCGACTTCATCTTTGTGGATTGCCCCCCTTCCCTAGGCCTTGTAACGGTAAACGCAATGG
>CAVESN010000094.1:0-7421 GCA_963618365.1 Bacteroides uniformis | reverse complement strand
CCCCCATTGTTCTTACCAACAGCACCATCATCACTGGTTTCGCGCAGCTTGAGCATTGCGCGCTCTCCATTGACGAGAACGGACTGGTGAGCGACATCTTCAACATGAAGCGGCTGGAGGAGAAACACTTCTCCCCGCACACGATCCATATCGACTTGGGTGGGGACTATATCATCCCCGGTCTCTTCGACTCCCATATCCACGGAATTGGCGGCTTCGGCACTGAGGATTGCAAAGAGGAATCGATCCTCGGGATGAGTGAACGGCTTGCCGATTATGGTGTTTCGTCCTTCCTTCCCACCGTCTACACCAATCTTCCCGGGGATATGATTCGCGCCGAGAAGGCGATTGTCGATGCCATGGGGAAGGAGAAGGGGGCACGTATTCTTGGCATCAACCTTGAGGGTCCCTTCATCTCCCCCCTGAAAACCAATGCACAAAACCCCCATGGGGTCCAAAGTGTCGATTGCGAGCTCTTTGAGCGGTTGATACAAGCGGGACAAGGGCATGTCGTATGCATGACGGTCGCACCTGAACTGAAAGGGATGCGCGAGCTTGCGCTTCTTGCCCGGAGGGAGAACATCGTCCTGCTTGCAGGCCACACCAATGCCACCTACGAGAACATGATTGAGGGAATCCAATGTGGCATTTTGCATGCGACGCACATGTTCAACGCCATGAGCCCGATGCATCACCGCAATCCCGGCGCCGTCGGTGCCGTGCTGATCGAGCAAAACATGGACTGTGAGGTCATATGCGACGGGGTCCATGTCCATCCCGAACTCGTCAAATTGCTGCTCCGCGAGAAACCGGTGAGCCATGTGGTGATGATTACCGACTCGTTAAAGCCGACCAAGCAGAAAAGCGGAATCCCTACCGCGAACGGCATGGAAGCGATGCTGAGTCCCTCGGGCGCATGGGTGAGCGCCAAGGACCCCGATCTTCTCCTAGGCAGCGCGCTTACCTTGCTCAAGGCTTTCCAGAATGCGGCCTCGTGGGGGATCAGCCTGCAGGACATCGTGCAAATGACAAGCACCAACCCGGCGAGAATCTACGGATTCAGAGACCAGGGAATGCTGATACCGGACTTTCGTGCGGATCTCACCATTCTCGGACAAGACTTGCAGTTCAAGGGGCTGTTTGTCGGAGGAAAGTTGATTCGCAACAGACTTGATTGAAAAAGAAGGAACAACATGACTCTTGAGGATTTGCAGAAGAAAAATCTTTGGAAGTACTTTCTCGAACTGGAAAAAATCCCCCGTGAAAGCGGAAACGAGAAAGGAGTGCGCACCTGGCTGCTCGGATGGACAAAGGAGCATGGCTTTGAAGCGTCCAGCGACAAAGCAGGAAATGTAATTATCCGCGCACAAGCGACAAAAGGGTATGAGCACCGGATTCCTGTCGCCCTGCAGGGGCACATGGACATGGTGTGCGTAAAGCGCGAGGGAAGCACCCATGACTTCACCAAGGACCCCATCGAGGTCGAAGTCGACGGAGAGTGGCTCCATGCGAGGGATACCAGCCTGGGAGGTGATGATGGCATCGCCATCGCGCTTGGGCTTGACGTAATCACCGACCCCGCATGCAAGCATGGCCCGCTCGAGCTCATCTACACCGTCAGCGAGGAGACAGGCATGGATGGTGCCGTCGGCCTGGAAGGAAACGAGATACGGAGCAAAATGCTCCTCAACCTTGACAGCGAGAATGAGGGAGTGCTCTTCATCGGATGCGCAGGAGGGCTGCACACCACAGGACAGATGCCAATCAGGCAGGAGAAGGTCCCGTCGGGATGGAAAGGATACACGCTCAACGTGCAAGGGCTTTGCGGCGGGCACTCGGGTGATGAGATCCACAAGGAGAGGGCGAATGCCATAAAGGTCGCTTCACGCCTGCTCAAGGATCAAACGCACATCATGCTCTCCTCCTTCGAGGGAGGGGCCAGGATGAATGTCATACCATTCTGCGCCAATGTCTCATTCCAGATTCCCGAAAACGAGGCAAGCGCATTCGAGGCCAGGGTGAAGGAGTCCGCAAAGGACATCAGGAACGAGTACCAATACAACGACCCGGACATATGCATCTCGCTCAATGAGGCAGAAGTGGCAAAGCAGGCCGCCTCCTGCGAGCAAAGCAGGTCCTTCATCACCTCCTTGTTCTTGGCATTCCATGGCGTCTATGCGATGAGCCAAACCATCAGGGGACTCGTGGAAACCTCCAGCAATCTTGCCATTGTCAGCATGAAAGAAGGAAAATTCTTCGCCACCACGAGCCAGAGATCCTCGGTGGAAAGCAGGAAACTGCTTGTCAGCGACATGATTGCAGAAACGTTCAAGAGGGCGGGAATGGATGTGGTTGTGGATGGATCCTATCCCGCATGGGAGCCCAACCCGAAGAGCAGGCTGGCAAAAATCACCGCAGAGGCGTACAAAAAGTTCACAGGGAAAGAGATGGTGGTCACGGCAATCCACGCGGGACTGGAGTGCGGCATCATCAACAGCAAGGTCCCCGGCATGGACAGCGTCTCCCTCGGCCCGCAAATGAAGGCCATCCACTCGGTGGACGAGAAGCTCTCCATCCCCTCAAGCGAGAAAATGGCAAGCTTTGTGAAGCACCTTCTCTCCATCCTCGACTAAGTTATCCATAAGGAGCGTGATTTTCACGCTCCTTATTTCTCCTTGTCAGCTGTTCTTGATCTCAGTGGCCATCTTGAAGGCCATGGCGTAACCCTTTTCGAGATCCTCCACTGTGGGATGACCCTGGAACTCCACATCCCCCAGATGCTCGAACTTCATCGCCGTGGCAAACTCGTCGAACTGCTTTCCCGCTCCACCGGACCATCCATAGGAGCCGAAACGCATCGTCTTCCTCCCGGAGAAGCGACTGCGCTCCATCTCATCCATCACGTCATACATGGGAGGGAACATCTTATAGGAGTAAGTCGGCATACCGAAGATGATGCCACTCGATCTCCACGCCTTCTCCAGCACGTAGGAGACGTGAGTCTGGGGGATACGGATTTCATGGAGCACCACATGCGCATCATCCACCGCCTTTCTGATTGTGGAGACCATGCCCTCGGTATTGCCGTACATGCTCGACCAGACTAGCGTGATCTCCTTCTCCCTCGATCCCGTGGCATAGCCCGCAAGCCTTGAAAACCAATTAACCACCTCAAGAGGATTCTTCCGCCACACCACGCCATGGCTGGGTGCGATGACTCGGATGCCGATCTTCGCATCCACCAGCTTGGTGATTGCACGAGTGACGAAAGTGCTGAATGCGGCGACGATGTTTGCATAGTAGCGCTCCGTCTCAGTGGCAAGAAGATCAAGCTCCTTCGCATCGAGCTCATCATAAAAGCAATGGTCGTATTGCCCGTAGGCACCGAACGCATCGCAGCTGAAGAGAATCTGGTCCTCCACATCATAGGTCATCATCGTCTCCGGCCAATGGACATTGGGTGTCAGGAAGAATTGCAAGGTGCGTCCGCCGATATCCAAGGTCTCCCCGTCCTTGATTGGATGGATATGGGAGGTAACCCCATAGAATGCCTTAATAAGGGGAACAGCCTTGTCGGTGGTGTAGATCTCCATTTCCGGGTTCTTCTTTACGAAGGAAGAAAGCGCCCCTGTATGGTCGGGCTCCATGTGGTTAATCACCAGGACATCGATATCCGAGACACTCAAGCCGAGCTCCTGCATCTGTGCCTCGATGGCATCGCATGCACCATCCCAATCTTTGACCAGGTCAATCAGCACATTCTTCCTGGTTCCCTTGAGCACATAGGAGTTGAGCATGACCCCGTTGGGGATGGGCCATATGCCCTCAAACAACTCCTTGTTTCCGATCTTTGCCGAGACGCGATACACGCACGGCGCCAGTTTGTCAGCTCTCTGCATGAATATCTCCTTGCACCAAGGATAGCAAACATCCGCTCAATCGAAAATATCGCACTTTGCCTGCATCAACCTCAAATGGTCCTCCCGCACATTCCAGTCGGACATGTGCCGGTCCAAGAACTCGTAGAATCCGGGCCCATGGTTGAAATTGACGCGGTGGGCAAGCTCATGCAGCACCAGATAGGACAAATCCTCATCCCCGAGCCCGGCGCACCGGAGGGAGAAGTTCAAGTCCCCACGCGCCGAGCAGCTCGCCCATACCCTGTGGGAATCCCGGAGGCTGATGAAACCAATAGAGACCTGTAGCCGCTTGCACCAGGAGTTGACAAGAGGGACCACCCTCCGCTTCAGCTCATCGCTATAGAAACACTTGACCATCCATTGGATCTCGTCCCTCACCCCAGGCCTCACGAAGAGCTTCCCGCCCAAGACATAGGGCTTGAGCGCCTGCGGGGAGAAAGCCAGCACGCACGGCTTTCCCGCGACATAGATTTCCATCCCCTCCAGCCAGGACCTTTCCGGTTTTTTCTTCTTCTCCAGCTTGGGTGCGGATTCGAGGATAAACCTCTCCACTTCGCCCCGTGACACAGAATATGGGGCCGTCACAAGCAAGGAACCGTGCACATCATAGCGGAGCACCATCCTGCGGGCCCCGCGCCGATAGACAAGCGTATAGATATATTGTTGTACTTTGCCGACGATTTTCATTATCTTGTGGCCATGGTACTCCATTTATTCCAACAATTGCCATACAAGCGGCTCGCTCTCCCCTCCTCCCAACTGCAAGAGTGCTGGAGCCATGCGCTGGCGAAAGCGGACAACATGGAGACGGGAAGCGAACTTTGCATCGTGCTGGACCCGTCCCTCAAAGCCATCGACTATGGATGGAAAAAAGCCCCTAGCGGGGAAGAGAGGCTCCTGGTGGCGCAAGGTCTTCCGGACAAGGAGCAATCCTTTGATTTCTCTCTGGCTCCGGGCACTTGGAACTTCGAGCAACTGGACCATCTTCCCGAAAAGGGGACCATCAGGGAGGAGTGCGGCCCCTATGTCGCGCAAAGAGGGAAAAATCCGCTCTACCTCCGCCTCATCAAAGAGAATGCGCTGGTGCTGGTGGTGCAGCTACTTTGGTTGCCCAATCCTCGCTGAAAAGAGTATCATTTCGCCTATGATTTCACACAAGCTCAGCGACAATGCGAAACAATTTCTTTTCAAGAATGGCAAAACCATCACCCTCGTGGGGACCGCCCACGTCTCCCGAAAAAGCGTCGACGAGGTACGGGGCGTCATCGACAAGGTCCATCCCGACCATATTTGCCTTGAGCTTGACAGCGGCCGGTGGAAAAGCAAGACCCAGAAGAAGGAGTGGGAGAATCAGGACATCCGCAAGATCTTCAAGGAGAACAAAGCGTTTTTGATGGTTGCCAACATGGCGCTCGCCGGCTACCAGAAGAGGATGGGGGACCAGACAGGGACTGCTCCGGGAGAGGAGATCATGTGCGCAGGCAGAATCGCCGAGGAGAAGCACATCCCCTACTCGCTATGCGACCGGGAAATCCAGGTCACGCTCAAAAGAGCATGGCGAAAGTCCTCGCTGTGGATGAAGATGAAATTGCTGGGCGAGTTGTTCGGGGCTGTGTTTGATGATGAGGAGGTCTCCCCGGAGGAACTTGAGCAACTGAAGAACACCGCAACCATGCAAACGCTCCTGAAAGACCTCGCCAAGGAGCTTCCCACCGTCAAGGAGGTGCTGATTGATGAGAGGGACAAGTACCTCGCCACAAGCATCTGGAACGCGGAGGGGAAGAATATCGTCGCCGTCATCGGTGCCGGCCACCAAGGAGGCATCGTGAACCAGCTCCGATCCTACGAGAAGGGGGGAGAGACCGCAGACCTCAAGAAAATCAGCGAGATTCCCTCCCCTTCCAAGGCTAGCAAATACATCGGGCTCGTTATCCCCGCAGCCATCATCGCCATCATCCTCTTCGGCATCTCCCGTGCGGGATGGCAGCAGGGAGCACGCCTGCTCGGCTATTGGATCGCCGCCAATTCCACTCTCACCGCAATTGGTGGCATCGCAGCCCTCGCCCATCCCCTCACCATCATCCTCAGCGCATTGGCAAGCCCCATCACCAGCCTTGTCCCCACCATAGGAGTCGGCATGGTAAGCGGCCTTGTCGAGGCGACGCTGCACAAGCCCAAGGTGCATGACTTCGAGACGCTTGCCGACGACACCTCAAAGTTCTCCCATTGGTACAAGAACAGGATCCTGCATGCCCTGCTCGCCTTCATGACCTGCTCCATAGGAAGTTCCCTAGGGACAATCGTCGCATTCCCTCTCCTGTTGAAATTGGCAGGCTAAAACCTCAGAAAGCACGCATGGGGAACACCAAAAGCTTCTCGTACTTGTCGATAAGCTCCAGTTCCCCGACTGAAGGGAGAAACCAATCGGCATAGCCCAGATTGCTATACGATCCCGCAACTTTGGCTGCGAATCGGTTAAGCTCACTGCCATCGAACGAAAAGACGGAACCACCTAAATAGGAACGCCCCCCACAAAAAGAAATTGCAGGGGGACGAATGCAGAGATGCGTATTTAGTCAGTCAAAGCAGGGTCAAAACTCCCGGAACCGGAGATAGTTCCGGTATTGTTAATCGTACCATCAACAGTTCCACTATTCTCGAATGTTCCCTTATTGTTAATCGTTCCATTATTGGTAATCTTTCCCTCATTGGTATTCGTTTTCTTATTCTCGATATAGCCATAATTATTCAACTTCCCTCCACTTTCCACAGTCACTTCTGCCTCATTGGAGAGAGTACCATAATTATTCAAATTCGCTTTATTTTTGACAGTCACTTTCCCTTTAACTGTATCTATAACTGTATTGTTAATGGTGCCATAGTTATTAATGTTTGCATAAAAGTTGTCACCGGTAATAGAAACTTCTCCTCCCGAATTGTTGAGGATGTTATAGTTTTTCAGGATTCCAAGAACGTCAATATTTTTTGATTTACTGACGATAGTTTCACCAAAGTTTTCAAGGGCTCCATCAACGGCTATGCTGATATCCGCACTTACAGTAAGCTCCACACCCGCCCCAACTCTTAGAGTATTATTGGCAGCAAGAGTATTTCCCAAATCGTCAGCAGAGTCAGCCTCGAACTTATTGACGAGCCAGGTTACTCCACTAGTATCAGAGGGGATGGCTTCAAATAATTGTGTCCCTATTCTGGCTACTTGTGAGTCAGAAGTAATCTCTACAAAGGACTTGGTGGGAAATACGGAAGACGGTCCTTCCCCGTTGACTTTCACTTCCTTGCCACCCTCTTCAGAAGCCCCATAGTAGGCGAACACAGTGACTTTCTCAGGATTGTTCACTTTGATGGTAAGGTCTGCACCGTTGTTTGGCGCACTCTTGGCTACGGAGAAATCCTCCACTTCGGCATTGGATTCGAGAACGATGTCACCATCGGAGACGACAAGGTCCTCCACTTTGCCATAAAGGTGGTAGGAAGATGCCT
>CAVESN010000093.1:6291-7462 GCA_963618365.1 Bacteroides uniformis | reverse complement strand
CACTTACACCGTGGAACAACTGTGCGATGGGTCCATCAAAGTGGATAGGGCATTTGCAAATCTGGCTGGAATCAAGAATCCGAAAGGGAAGAAAAGCCGTACCGTCCCTGTCCAAAGAGGCTGATTGACCAATAAATGAGTTTTGCTCACACGAATCCGTACCGATGCAAAGAAACAATGGTGTTTTTGAGTGCGAGCAACGGAGGCCACGTCTCATTTCACTATTTCTGCCAGATATTCCATGCATGCCAGAAACGGAGTGGAATCATGGAAAAGAGTGAGATTTTGAGGAGATATGTTACTTCACACTCGTTCCGGCACATGGCAAACTCCCTGCTAGGGGGCTCGGTGGACGAGTATTTGCTCAGATTGACCATCGGGCACTCAAGCAAGCAGCTCTCCTACATCTACACCCATTTGACTGAAGGGGCGATACAATCAATCCAGATGACGCAAAAGGGGAACATCCTTCCCCTTATCGGGCTTGAGTGAGATCCTTCACCACTTCACAAGCGATGATGAGGCCAGCGACCGAGGGGACGAAGGAAATACTTCCCGGTATATCCCTTCGCTCTGTGCACTTTCTCTTAGTCCCGGGAGGACAGATGCAATGGTAACGGCAGCTGCTGTCTAAAGCCAATACGGGCCGAATCGGCTCTTCAGTTGAATAGAGGACTTTCAGGGATTCCACTCCCCTTTTGCGAAGTTCATGCCGCATGACTCTTGCAAGGGGACAAACAGAAGTGTGGTAGATGTCGGCTATCTGAAACTTGGTGGGATCCAGCTTGTTTCCGGCTCCCATGCAGCTGATGATGGGAATTCCCGTTTTCTTCGCCTGCAGGACGAGATTGAGTTTCGCAGTGACCGTATCCACGGCATCCACCACATAATCATACTCTGAGAAATGGAACTCGTTTTCATTTTCGGGAAGGTAGAAACACTTTCGCACATCCACTATTGCATGTGGGTTGATGTCATGGATGCGCTTCTCCATCACGTCCACCTTGTATTGTCCGACCGTAGAGGTAAGCGCAATGATTTGGCGGTTGATGTTTGTCAGGCACACCTTGTCATCATCAACCAGCACAAAGGAACCGACACCGCTGCGTGCCAGAGCTTCCGTGCAATAGCCTCCAACTCCCCCTATGCCGAAGATGGCGACCTTTGCATT
>CAVESN010000093.1:0-6281 GCA_963618365.1 Bacteroides uniformis | reverse complement strand
GATAAGCTGTGTGCGCGAGAATTGATTGAGTGCCATGCTGCTCCTTAAAAAAACACCCGGAAAAATCCAGGTGCCATGCATTGGAGGTGCTGGGATTTGAACCCAGGTCCAAACGTGCCGTCCTATGACGTCTACGTGCGTAGTCATTGTTCTGGATTTCGGATGGCTATCGGTACAATGGCGAACGTACTTCCATCCTATCCTGCTTCATTTTCCCTGAAAGTCACAGTCCTTCTTCCAGGTAAGCTCCTGTTGTTACAGGATACGGACGCTTAAGAGCGGCAGCTATCCGGCCTGCTTGTGCTCACTGCAATTAGGCAGCGAGGGCAAGTACTGCTTCGTCGGAGACGAACTCGTCTTCTTTCTTGGCAGATAATGTTTTTGCTAGTTTTGAGAGTTGGCGCTCTGCACGCAGCCATAGACCCAGTCTACCGCCTGTCGAAACCAATACACCCCCGATTGAACGGAGCAATTGCAATATACCCAAGATTCACACATATTGCAACTCAATATTCTGAAATCTTTCTCGCTTGAACCGTTCTCATCCAACTATTGAGAGATGTAAACAGTTGCTCCAAATCCCTAAAGCGTAGTTCTGCTAGTTCATCCTCATCGGTGGGCTGCGCGTTGACGATTACGAAATGTGCATGATGCCTGATGGCCATAAGAGGAAAAGAAGCGGCAGGCTGGACTGTGAGGCTGGAACCGAGTGCAAGACAGAGATCACAGTTGGAGAACTCCTCATATGCACGGGAAAGAACAAGGTTGTCAAGCTGTTCCCCATAGAGGACTATGTCTGGCTTGATCACATGTCCACAAACATCGCACCTTGGAACTTCACCTCTAGTGACAATTGGTGCAATTTTGGCATAGGGAAAGTATTTACCGCATTCGGTGCAATGGTGATGGGCCACCGAGCCATGCACTTCATACACTTTCTTGCTTCCAGCCCTTTGGTGGAGCATGTCGATGTTCTGGGTAAAGATGCCATGCACATACCCCTTCTCCTCCATCCTCGCAAGCACTGTGTGGACAATGGATGGCTGATACTCCTCCACGTGATACCAGACATCCTTGGCCCACTGGTAGAAGATGGAGGGATTATGTTCGAAGAAACCGATGGAGAGGATCTCCTCCACATCCATCCCCTGCCATGGGTCAGTATAAAGGCCGTGCTTTCCCCGGAAGTCGGGAATGCCGCTGAGGGTGGAGACACCCGCACCGGTAAAGATGCAGGTACTGCGAGATGCACCTATCATCTCCTTCAGTTGTTGGAGTTTGGGAAGAAAGCTCTTTTCATCCTCCTTGTACTCACCCATTCAGCACCTGACCTTCGAAGGTATTACCCTTGATTGCGACAAGCTTTACCGTGAGAAGAGAACCTGCCTTCGCTTCGGTTCTCACTACCACCATCTCATTGTGTTCCGTATGGCCAAGCATGATCTTCCCATCCTGTTTGCTTGGCTGGGTGAGTAGCACCTCTGCCACAGATCCGAGACGCTTCTCATGCTCCTTCCTGACGATTTCCGTTTCGAACTCAATCAGTGTTTCCAGGCGTCGATGCTTAATCACATCGTCAATCTGCCCATCCATCGTCGTTGCACGAGTCCCTTCACGAGGGTTGTAGTAGTACATGAACGGCTCGATGGGGCGCATCCTGTTCACGACATCAAGCGTATCGTGAAACTCTTCTTCCGTCTCCCCCGGAAAGCCCACCATCACGTCAACAGCGAAGGTGATTCCCTCCACCTCCCTTCTCATCGTATCAATCAAGGAGAGGAATTGCTCCTTGGTGTAATGGCGGTTCATCAGAGCAAGGATACGGGAGTTTCCACTTTGCAGGGGTACATGCACATGCTTTGCGACATGTGCTTCCTCTGCCATGACCTTGATCAATTCGGGAGAAAAATCCTTCGGATGGGGGCTGTCAAAGCGAATCCATCGTATTGTGTGGCATCGCCTTGCAACCTCTTTGAGGAGAAAGGGGAATGTCACATCCCTCCCCTTTGTATCAAAGCCCCTGTAGCTATTGACGTTCTGCCCGAGCAAAGTTACTTCCCTGACTCCCTTCGATTCCAGATAGTCAATCTCGGAGAGCACATCCTCCATCGATCTGCTGGATTCTCTTCCCCTCACATAGGGGACGATGCAATAGGAGCAAAAGTTGTTGCATCCGTTCATGATCGGCACGTAGGAGGAGAGTTCCCCCTCATGGTAGGAAAGATGGTCGAATGCATAGACTTCACTCTTTGAGAAGGTTCCTTCCGTAGCTATGTCAAGAATCTTCTGCTTGTCGTTGACCCCTACCACATAGTCAACCTGCGGTGCCTCTTTCTGCATCTCCTCCAACAACCTTTGGGCCATGCATCCGGTTACCACCAAAGTGAGTGGATGGCTTTTCTTGACATGCGCAAAGAAACCGAGTCTTCCCCAAATCCTGCTCTCCGCTGTCTTGCGAACCGAGCAGGTGTTGAGTATCACCAAATCTGCCTCTTCTGCCTTCTCCGTCTTGGAAAGCCCGCATCCCAACAGCCTCGCTTCAAGAGCGTTGCTTTCGGCTATGTTCATCTGGCATCCATAGGTTTCAATGAAAAAACTCCTGTTCAGCATGAGATGGCCGCCTTGAGGGTGTTGTACATGAGCATGGCGATGGTCATGACTCCCACCCCTCCTGGAACGGGAGTGATTGCCTCGCATTTGGGAGAAACGCTCTCAAAATCGACGTCTCCCACAATCCTGTATCCCTTTTTTGCAGAAGGATCAGCAATTCGGGAGATGCCGAAGTCGATGACGACGGCCCCTTCGCGAACCATGTCGGAAGAAAGGAAGTTTGGTTTGCCCACTGCCACCATGACGATGTCGGCGTTCCTTGTTAGCTTTTCCAGGTTCTCCGTCTTCGAATGACAGATGGTGACGGTAGCATCCACACCGTTTTGGATAAGCATGGCTCCCATCGGCTTGCCGACGATATTGCTGCGGCCGATGATGACCACGTGTTTTCCCCTAAGCGGAATCTGGTAATAGGAGAGCAATTGCATGACACCATAGGGGGTACAGCTCTTCATTCCCTCAAGGCCGATGAGAAGCTTCCCCACATTGACGGGGTGAAAGCCATCCACATCCTTTCTAGGATCAATTGCCTCGACCACAATTTGCTCATCGAGCGAAGGAGGAAGTGGCGATTGGACCAAAATCCCGTGCACCGAGGAATCATTGTTCAATTGTTCCACCAATGTGATGAGACATTCCATGGAAGTATCGGAGGGAAGATGGTAATCAAGGTGCCCAAACCCAAGTTCCTCGCACTTCTTGTGCTTGGAATGGACATAGGTCTGGCTTGACGGGTCGTCTCCTACGAGGATGACTGCCAGTGTGGGCTTAAGGCCGGGAAGGGATGCGAGTGTTTCGCGTATCTCCTGATAGATGGAATTTGCAACTTCTTTTCCTGTCAAAAGGCGCATCAAGCTGCCTCCTTAAGGCAAACTCTACAGGAAAACCAAGTTTCTTTACAATGCAACCTGTTGTCATAGGCCTCAAACCCAAGTATTGTAAGGTTTGTATGAGCAAGAGGTGTATTGTGAAGAAAAAAGCAGCCATTCTGGCACTCTCCCTTTTCCTTCCTTCTTTGGCCTTTGGGGTTGGGGACACGTATCGCACAGGAAGCATGATATTTCATTTCTCGGCAGGAACAAGCATGCCCGCCTTCGTCCATTTCTTCGGCGATGCGGAAGGGCTGGATTCCACCTATTGGCTTTGGGGCGAGGATGAGAATGCCACAAAGCTTAACTGGGGAGGCTATTTCTCCCTAGGCTTTGAGCGTTTCACTTCAAGCACCCTCAGCCTTGGAGGGGAGTTGGGTTATGATTTCAACTACTGTGTGAATGATGATCCTTTCACTGCGGTTCCCATTCAGTTCAAGGTGACATGGTATCCCGTCCAGGGAACGGTTGACCTTCCTCTCAGCTTGGGAATCGGATGCGCCTATGAGCGGTTTGGAGAGGATAAATCCATGCTCAACCTTTCGCTCAACCTTGGTTTCGGCATGCACTTCTACATCTGGGAGCATTGGGGCATCGGCATCAATTCCGGACTTTGGCTCATCCCTGAATTCAACTACAACTCCGGCGAACAGGAGAATGACGGCGTGATAGGCCTTGTTCCCATCACCCTCTCCGTCTCCTACCGGAACCTTTAAGGAGGAGAAGGGATGAAATTCAGACAATTTCTTTTCGTTCTTGTGATTACTTTCCTCATGGTCTCCTGCGACGGATCCGTGCTGGTGGAAGTTGTAACCGCTGAAGACTCACCCAACAACAACTATCAGAAAATACTCGGTATTTATGATAGCAGAGTCTATTACCAGAACAATAAAGGTCTTTTCTCCAACATTTCAGGAGGAACGGATGAAACCACTCTGGTAGCGAACTCCAAAGGGCATCTGGTTCAATACAGCTGCCTGGTAGAATGCAGTGGCAACTATTACATTCTCTTCTTCAGCACCGACCCAGACTCGAACGATGGCTACAGACAAACCATCGGTGTGTACGACATAGCAAACAGCACACCTTTTGAATGCACCTTGGAGTTGTCAAATGATTCAACTTCCTATTCAGGTGTCTCTGGCAAAGGGTATTGGATCAAAGGGGTCCATGAAGATGGCAGCCTGGTGGTGTCTGATTCATCAGCAAATAAGGCGTATGTCTGTTATCTGGATGCAATAGATACAGCTAACAAGAAAGTTTCTTTCATTTTTTCCGACAGTTATGGGCAAGTGATTGACCTCGCTGATTCTGGTTCCCTCAAGTACAATGTCGGATCCTACTATGTGCAGGGGAATAATAGCACGACCTATGCAATGCTGACCAAGGTCCAGAAAGATTCGGATGAGGATTCGGATGAGGATTTTGCCGCAGATCTTTATTTCTACAAATTGGATTCGGGAATACCGAAGCTTTATGCCGTAAGTAGCTCTACCAATACCCTCCCCTACCGTGCGGCCAATTTCGCCATCAACAGCGATGGAACCGTAGCCTATGTGCTTTGCACCAACGGAAGGTTGTATCGGTACTCTCTGGATTCCTCAACCAAGACAGCAACAAATCAAGGTTACCGGTCAACCGGGTACTCCTACGGAAATGGATGCTTGATGTACTATGTTAGCTATGGGTCCAAGGACTATCTGATAACCAAGCCAAACTACAAGAGCAGGGCAATCATCACGTTGGAGACCGACGCAAGTTTCTCCTACCTGGATGATAATTCCCTACGCAAGGGTTTTGCTCAGAGACTTGACAGCGACCTTGTCAACTGCTTCTACGAGGTTTCCTCCGATTCGACAAACAGCAAGAGCAATTTGCTGGTAGGCACCAATGGAAGCGGCATGGTCTCCGTCACCATCAATTGGGGCTCAGTTACCAGCAACAGCAGCAGCAATGGGTCATCCAGCGTAGCCGAGCAGTACGAGTTCAGTGTAACTTGAGCTTGATACTTCGTAGAGACAGCCTCCCGTAATGCCCAGGAGGCTGTTTTTTAGTTGTTCTGCTGTTTCTTGAGGATATCCCGGATCTCACAGACTGCGTCATGCATTTCAAGAAAGTTGGCAAGAAGTCCGAAGAGAAGTCCGTCAAGGAGAATAGTGGCTAGGAGGGCGATGATGGTGGCAGCAAAGGGGTGCCCAAAGGAATTGCCTAAGGCATAGCCAGCGAGGATTGCGATCACAAGGGAGAAGACAATAAGAATTTTGAGACAACCTTTGTAGATTTTGCCAAAGAAACTGAACATCCTATTTGTCTCCTCTCACTTCGTGAAGAATCTTCCGCACTTCTGGGTCCTTGTATTGCTCATCGATCTCCTTGCTGGTAAGTCCGACGAACTCATGGCAGTTGTAATGGATCCACCTGTCCTCGTCTGGTCCCTCTATGACATGCTTCCGGCAATAATAGTCGGGCTGGATGGGAAGTGGCTCGGAGCTCTTGTAGACGGGCATCTTGTAATCATAGACGGCAACTTTCAGATCTTCCCTCGGGATGCCATGTTCCATGATGGTCTGTGCTAGTGCATTGACAGTCTTACCAGTGTCAAAGATGTCATCAACCAGCAGCACCTTGTCACCGGTTCTCAGGTATTCGGGAGAATATGTCCACCCATCAATCATCACTTTGGTCTGATTGCGGAGAAACCCGTAGCTGCGAGCAACCACGGCGGCATACAGCACAGGCTTCTCATGGTTCTTCAATCGTACCATCTTGTAGTACTCACTGAAGACGTTTGCCATGTAGGCT
>CAVESN010000092.1:0-7543 GCA_963618365.1 Bacteroides uniformis | reverse complement strand
ATCATCTCCTCGAACGTGTAGATGCTTGTCGATATGTGCTTCATCCCATTGCCTCCACCTTGCTCCATGGTACCAACATTTTTCCGGGAACGCAAAGAGGGGATATCGACTGCATCCCCGCAAAAAGAGAGCGGGAAGCTTCAAATCCATCTCTTCGGCATGCTCCGCAAAAGACAAAAGCCGGTATCCACCAAATCTCCACGTAGTGGATATGGGGTGTCGTCTCCGTGACAGGTTGCTTCTTCGGCTGAAAAGCCTTTTACCATTGCATCCGCACACGGAGAATTGTTTCCGTTTCAACTCCTGGCGACCACACGCACCGGAGACCCGTCACTTCCGGGAATCGAAAGAGGCAGGACGGTAAGCTCGATCCGCTTGCCAGCAAGAGCGGAGAGTCCCGTGAGGTTCTCGATGATAAGGATGTCGTTTGCAAGGAGAAGGCGATGGTTGTCGAGGCTTCCCTCTGCATCGGGACTCGGGCAATCGAATCCCACCATCTTGACTCCGCTTTGAATGAGCATCTCGATTTGTTCTTTTGTGAGGGTGGGATAACCTCTCATGTAACCATTGTCTGGATACTTTTCATCCCAACCTGTTGCGAAGAGGATGATGGAGCATCCCTGTATGGGAGAAAGATGTGCATCCAGCTTGAGGACCATGGCATCACCCTGAAATCGATCAAGCGCATATGCTTCAAGGCTTTTCCCTTCAGGGAAAACATGTTTCGGGACATCCATGTGGGTCCCGCTATGGCTTCCGAGGTCGATGTGCGTGAGATGGATTCCCTCCGAATTGAACCCTTCAATCCGGATAGGCGGATCCCCTTCATAAAGGGGCTTGATGGAAAGCAGAGGTTGGGTGAGGTCCCGCACCCTCCCCTTCTCTTTTCTGAAGAGCTCGTGGATGAAGCTCTTGTAGGCAAGGTCTGCGATTTGCACCGAGAAGGATGCCAATTGCTGCTCGTCAAGCTTGAGCTCCTTCAGTGGCCCGTGAAGGCGGTAGAGCAGCTCCTGCGCCGCATGCTCGCACAGCGACTTGTCTTTTTCCCACTCCTCGGACCTTTTCAGCCAGGCGTGGAACGCTTCCTTCTTCTCTTTGATCACTTGAAGGCTTTGCCTCACAGCCCCAATCCGGCTCTTGCGCTCATAGGAAAGAGTCTCCTCAAACACGAGAGTGCATTTTCTAGAGAGAGAGGGGGCCACATCATACGGCCTGGCTAGGTCGAAGACAAGTTGCCCGCTCCCTAATGGCGCATCCTCTTCCAATGCATAGCCGAGACCCTTGGTGGCACTGACGATTACAGGATACGTTGCGATTAATCCATACCGCCTCTCGTAAGCGATTGCATGCACCCCGACAGGAACCAGTTCCGTTTTCCTCTCATCACGAAGCGTCATGGTCACATCCCATCCCCTTCCCTGAAAAAACGTTGCAACGCTCCTTGCCGTGGAGGAGGACCCGATTACCAGCATCCGCTTTGGAGCAGGGGGAAGCTCCTTTTCAGGGAGGTCCATCTTGCAAAACGCATGGATTTTCTTCGCTGAAGAGACGGCATATCCCATAATCGTCTGCAAATAGGGAGAAGAGCACCCTGCCATCCTGCAAAGGAGCGAGGCATGCTCCATCTGGCTGATGATGGTCTCTTCCCCAAAAAGGGGTGAATGAAGCCCCGCGGCGAGCTGGAAAAGGTACTCCTCGGCCTCCTCCTCCCTGTAGGCGTACGCATGAATTTTCCATGCAAGGACAGGGATGCCGAGGGCCCTTAAGAAAGGCTCGAGCAAATCCCCTTTTGCATCTTCCGCATAGAGCTCGATGCGATCGCAGGTAGAAAGGATTGCGACGCTCTTCGCCCGGCTTTGGCGCTTGACTTGCACCATAGCCTCCATGAGCTTTTGGTCTTTGTACTGAAAGATGGTCCTCTTTTCCGGTGCCTCCTGATAGAAGGCTACGCCTGTGATGGTCAGCATGGCAGGACTCCCGCCCTTGCCGCCTGATAGAGGTATTGCTGGGCCAACGCCTGGTAGGGAGCAAAGAAGGAACTCTCTTTCCTAGGGAAATAGGTGCGCATCACCTTCTTCATCCATGTGTCCATCGGAAAAGTGTCAAAACGGTGATATCCATAGAGAAGGATGCAATCAGCCACCTTCGGACCGACGCCTAGATTTTCCAAAAGGCGTGCTCTCGCTTCCTGTGTGGAAAGAAGCGCAGGGATAGGATGGAAGGCCTTTGCCATCGCCACCACATACTTCGCGCGATAGCCGAAACCAAGTTGCCTCAATTGCTCGACTGTTGCCCTTTCCAGTTCCACCCTTGTAGGAAAAGCATACCATTCTCCCTGGATATGCGTTCCGTAGCTCCTGCAAAGAATCCGGTACAGACGCCGAATCCTGATGATGTTGTTGTTCTGGCTGAGAATGAAGCTGATGGTGGCCTCCCAGGGATCCTGATTGAGGATGTGTAGTCCACCGGAGAATGAGATTGCCTTTTTTAGAGTTTCTCCCAATGAAGAGAGATGGTGCTTTGCTTCCTCGTAAGGGAAACCCATGTCAAAATAGGAAGCAAGCCCCGAGGAGGAGATATCCTCCTCACCTGCAAGGGAGACCACTCTTTCACCGATGACGGAACAATAACGCTCACCGACTTTGCTCCAACCGAAACATTGCCCCCCGAGGAGCGTCTGCTCAAGGTCAATCACGCTTTGAAGAGTCCATGCTTGTTGCAATAGGCATAGGCAGACACCACTTCGTCCCCTTCAACCATCTCGAACTCCGCTTTCGGCTCCTCTTTCGGAAGAAGCAGCTTCCGCTGGTTTCCGCTTCTGCTCTCCAGCGCAATCCACTCGATATAATGGCCACTCTCCATCGGGTGCAGAACCTCTCCCACCGTGACCGTGACATGGCTGCCTTCGGTTTTGATGACAGGCACGTGCTTCTCTTTCGCACCATCAGACTTGTTCGCAACAAGCTCCTGCATGGCCTTTCCACAGCAGACAATCCTCGGTTGCTTCTCATCGACAAATGCAACGATGTTGCCACAATGTGCGCACTTCAGGAATTTCATGGGGCTCCTCCTCTTTGTACGATAAAGAGAGATTGCAATGCGGTCAAGTTTCACTCTTTCGGAATAGTAGTTACGCATGAAATCTGACAGTTTTAAGCCACGAGTGAAATGATTCTTGTCATAAGTATTGTATTATTATACAATACCCACATGAGAGCGGAGCTATTGCCGGACTTTGCCCGGCCTTTCAAGAAGAAGGGGTATGACGTGAGGGAGAGGAAGGGGACGTACTTCCTCTACAGGATCACCTCCCGCAGGGTGCCGGGAAGGAAATATCCGGTGCTCGAGCAGCACTACATAGGGATAATCGGAAAGGACGGAAAGCTCGTGCCGAAGAAGGAGAGCCCCCGGGCGATGCTCTCCAGGAGGTGGCTCGAATACGGCCTGAGCTCCTTCATAATGTCGGAGCACGGGCGGGAGCTGAGTAGGTCGACCTTCAACGGAGGGGGGAAGGGAGGCTCTCTTGTGGTGCTCGCAATCGTGCGGTATGTCATGGGGAGCGTCTCGGACACAGCCATCTCCAGCTGCCGCCTCTCGAGGATTGCGGAGGAAGATGTGATGGCGTGCCGCAATTCGGCCTCGCCACAGAGGGTCTTGCGGCTTGCGGGGAAGATCGGGTCCCTGCAGAAGGCTCTGCTCGGCGATGATCTGGGGGATTTCGAGATACTGATGAGGCTCTGCGTCTGTGGCGATGGGGACGGGGACCTGCCACCCTATCCGGATGCGGCAATGGAGATGCTCCGCAGGCACCAGGGGGGAATGCGGTGAACGACACGAAAAAGCTCAAGGATTCGATGAAGGCTCTCTCGCTCTTCTTCCGCAGCATGGACACCCCCTACGATCCGGGGAAGGACGAGATGGGGACGCTGCTGCATCTCCTGTCCGGGGTCGTCGACTTCCGCGTGCGCGGCAAGGTAAGGTACAAGATCGAGAACATCCTGGGCATATGCTTCTATCTCGCCATGAAGGGCGAGTTCACCTCCTTCCTGTACTCGTCCACATATGTGCGTGTGCACAAGGACGAATTCATCCGCCTCGGCCTGGTGGAGGAAGGGAGCCTGCCGTCGCACGACACTTTCCTATATGTATTCAACCACCTCGACGCGTATTCGCTGCGCGACGCGTTCATCGGCAGGTTCAAGGCGTTCCTCGACGCGGTGTATGAGATCTCGGCCCCCGACGGCGGCCAGTACAAGCTCCTCTCCGGGGACGGAAAGACCTTCAACGGCTCCGGAAGGGTCGGCGGGAAGAGGAACAGCAACGTCTTCAACGTGTACAGCCCCACCTACAAGCTGTGTTCCGTATCCATCCCATTGGACGACAAGGATTCAGAGATACCCGCGATGCAGTGCGCGCTCTCCAAGCTCGACCTGCGCAGGACGGTGGTGACGGCCGACGCGCTCCACTGCCAGAGAAGGACATGCGAGATTGTGAGGAAGAGGAGGGGCCACTACGTGTTCAAGGCGAAGGCGAACCAGGCATCTCTGCTCGAGGACATCCGCGCATGCTTCGAGAAGCATGGAAGGAAGGCGGCGTCCCTCTCGCACAACCACTGCGACTACGAGGTCCTGCCGCTGAGGGGTACCAGCTCCTACTCGGACTGGCCAGGATGCAAGAGCTACGTGAAGATGGTCTCCCACAAGAGGGACGGCCAGAGGGACGCAAGCCATGAACCGCAGTTCTTCGTCTCCTCCATCGACGACCCGCAGCTCATCGCCGAGGCGATAGACAACCGGTGGGACATCGAGGACGGGCTGCACCTCTTCAAGGACCAGTTCCTGGGCGAGGACGAATGCACGTTCACCGACAAGAACGCCGTGAAGGTCATGGCCACCATCAACAACATAGTCTACGCCTACTACCGCATCGCCGCAGCCGTCACGGGAAGGCCGATGATTGAGACGACCATAAGGTACAAGGAGGACCCAGTCGCGCTCATATCGCTCGTGACCCCGCTATTGAAGAAGACGAACCTCAATGCGCTGATAAGGCGGAACATGAGGGGTGTCAGAAAGGCCTGAGAAATTCCGAGAACACAATGGAAAAGTGAATCACTGTCGATGGAAACCCCACCGGCGGCACCCTGTTTCCACACGAGTTGAAAACTCACCAAATTCCACGTTTCACCAAGGGAACATCCTCCCGTTTCACAGCTTCATTTGATGTTTTTGCCCTTCTCTCGGACTTTCATGCGTAACTACTACTTTCGGAAGGAAACGAAACATGGTACTACTTGGTGAGGAGGGAAAACATGCATATTCTGCTTACCGGCGGTGCCGGATACATCGGCAGTCATACCGCAATCGAATTGGCGAATGCGGGATTCAACCCTGTCATCATAGACAACCTGTACAACAGCAAGGAGGAAGCAGTAAGGAGAATCCGTAAGATCGCAGGAAGAGAAATCCCCTTCTTCCCGCTAGATTGCTGTGACAAGGACGCACTCGAGAGCGTGTTCACAAAATACCATTTCGATGCAGTAATCCATTTTGCAGGATACAAGGCGGTCGGTGAATCGGTGGCAAAACCGCTTGCATACTACCGCAACAACATCGACTCCATGCTCAACGTGCTAAAAATGATGGAAAAATACCATGTGGGCAAGATGGTCTTCTCCTCCAGCGCGACGGTCTATGGTTCGGCAGGCACGGCACCTTTTCACGAAGACACCCCCACGGGAGGATGCACCAACCCCTACGGATGGACAAAATACATGATCGAGCAAATCCTGAAGGACACAAGCCATGCGCATCCCGAAATCTCTGTGGACATTCTACGCTACTTCAACCCCGTGGGTGCCCATGAGAGCGGATTGATCGGAGAAGACCCCGTGGGGATACCCAACAACCTGATGCCATATATCTGCCAAGTTGCCGTAGGGAAAAGAGACCACCTCAGTGTCTTTGGGAATGATTATCCGACCCATGACGGAACTGGAGTCAGAGATTACATCCATGTGGTGGATCTGGCAAAGGGGCATGTCGCAGCATGCAAGAGAATCCACACGGGAGTGGAAATCTACAACCTTGGCACAGGAGTCGGCTACTCCGTGCTCGACATGATCCATGCTTTTGAAGAAGCGAACCACATCAAGATTCCCTATCAGATCACTCCGAGAAGAAGTGGCGATATCGCCACCTGCTACGCTGATTGCTCCAAGGCGGAAAAGATTCTTGGCTGGAAAGCGGAGAAGAACTTGGTGGACATGTGCCGCGACGGATGGCGGTGGCAGAAGCAAAACCCGAACGGATATGAGGAGTAAGTGAAGAAGCCGGCAAACGCCGGCTTCCTCTTATTTGTCGTACTCCTTGATGGCGTGCACCATGGTATCCAGCGCCTCCATGGAGACCTTGTCTCCCCCTTTCCTAAGGAGCGCGAGCATCGCCTCATCATCACCGCTGCGTGTCTTTTTGCGCATAAGCCGGTGCATCATCATCTTCGCCGCGAACTTGATAGCGAAACGGTCAAAGCCCTTGAGCTTGTCCGGCTCGAACCCTCCTTGCAGGTAGAAGACCTTCGCACCCCCGCAGCGCCCCTGGAGGTTGTCAACCAACTTCAAGTTCTGGTAATTCAAGCCCACCACACCGATGGCACGGATCCGATAGCGCTCCAACGCATCATGTAACCCGACAACCACTCCCGCACGAACCCATCCGATGAAGATGACTGAACTCTCCTTCTCAAGGTGCTCGCTACCCAGCTCTGTCGCCGGAATCCCGATCCGCGATGCCAGCATCTTCGCATATTGCCGGGCATGGCCAGCCTTCGATGTATAGAGAATGGCTTTCTCCTGCATATCTTCCTCCATACCCCATAGTACCACCCTTTTCCCTCTTCCTGTGGAAAAATCGTAGATTACAGGCAGTCATGAAATATTCCGAGCCTGTACGATACGATTGCACATGCATATGACAAAGTAGGCGTAAGGGAAGTATCCAAAAGCGCCTCGAATGCGACTACACCACTTCTGGCAATACATCAAAAATCCCCTCTTCATGCCCCATTGCCCACAACCCTGTCAAAATATGGCATACGTCATAACGAAGATAATCGACACCCCCAACGCCACAAGGAACGGGCATTTCATATGGTTCGCCAATCTTTTTGAGAACCACTTCGAGGACATCATCATAGGGCCAAGACGATTAGGCGTACCAGCTATGGCTATTCCGATGACGGATATTTCCCTCCCAAGATAATGAAGACCTATGCCCGAAACGAACGCTCAAACCTACTCCCACAGAATTTATGATTGAGCCGGTGAAAGGATAAAACTTGGTTAAGGCGTGATACGCTCTTTTATCAATCGGCTGATGATCTCCGCATCACTCTGTGCATCGTCTAAGCCGCGAGCATTTCTGTCGTTATCGATACCGAAAAAGAGCGTTCCACCAATGCCGTTTGCAAAGGCACTGACGCTTTTAAGCAAGCTTTTGGGCTTTTTTCTTTTCTAGCGCAACCTTAAAATCACATTCGGTCGCTT
>CAVESN010000091.1:3606-7662 GCA_963618365.1 Bacteroides uniformis | reverse complement strand
TGCCTTTATGCTCATGAATGCTGCCTAACATCTGCACAATTTCCGGAGTCAACAGTTTGGCTGCATTCATCGTATAGTCAAATGTTCTCATGTGAATCTCCTTCTTTTCGTTTTTATCTCCATCATTTTACCACGGAATGATGGAGATTTCCACATTGATGATGGGTAAAAATTTCGCAGCATATTTTTGAATATCGATACAAGGCGCAATATCTACACATAAATAGCGGGCAGTCGTGCGTGGAGTAAAGGTACTTCTTCTGCTCGTTCCCCGCGGACGCCGACCTCCTCGCGATCTGCGTGCGCCGGCACTGGCATGTGGAGAATCTCCTGCACTGGGTGCTTGACGTGACTTTCAGGCAGGACCACCTGAGGAAGAAGAACAACCTCGGGCATGGGAGGAGGTTCGTACTCTCCATACTGAAGGTGCTCAAGTCCTACTACGGCAAGAGCTTCAGCAGGATAAGGGCGCACATAGGAAGGAATTTCGACGAGGAGATCGTGGTGGTGGTGTCCGTCATGAAGATCCTGTATGACCACGGAAGGCTCGGGGCATGAAAGGGAATCCGGCGGATTTGCCTCTCCTCCCGGCGGGGCGTGATGGAACATGGACGGGCTGCTTCCCAAAACGCCACGAATGACCCGAAACACGAGGATTTGAAGAATATGCGTAGGAACGATGGACGATTGGTACGCTTCAAAAACTGGGAATTGCGCTGACTTCGCCTAGCATAACCTTTTCATGCGTTTGTCCTTTATCATATCCAAAAGCAAGTGGCGCATAACGGCAAAACTTACTATACTTTGGTCTGAGGAGCGCATGTATGTCCACTGTCACCAACTCTGCCTTTACCGAACCTCTCCACCTTCCCAAGTCTCTCGAAAAATTGATTCAGGAACACAGCACCGAACGGTTTTTCCCTGCAAAAAAGCATTTCCTTGAGGCAGGGGAGAATCTCGAAGCGCTCTACTACATCCACCATGGCAGAACCAAGCATTGCATCCTCTCCGAGGAGGGCGCGGAGAAAATCATGTACACCCTCGGGGACGGATGGTTCTTCGGTGAGACACCCATTATCGTCGGCATCCCCACCGGACTGGTCAGCGAGACCATGGAACCCACCACCATCTGGGTCATCCCCAAATCATTCTTCCTCTCCCTCTTTGACGAGAACAAAGCCTTCCGGGACCTGATTGTCGGCAACATGGCGCGCAAGATGCTGATCCTCCGCCACGAGATAGGAAGAATCTCCTTCGCCCCCGTCAAGAAAAGGATACTCCATCTGCTTTGCTCCACTGCGGACAATTTCCATCTCATTGACGGAGCCTGGTATCCCCTGCAGACCAAATACACCCAATATGACATAGCCAACATCGTCGGAAGCGCCAGGGTCACCACAAGCAAGCTGATCACCGAGCTCTGCGAGGAGGGGAAAATACGAACCATCAACCACACCATGCAGGTGAGCAAGAAATGGTTCGACTCCCTCATCAAGGAAGACCAGCGACCCTGAATCATGTTGACCGCACCTCTATTTCGACTATAATATAATCCAATCTTAGATTAGTCGGAGCAAAGAGGGATGGCATATATTGAAAGAGCAATCTCGAAAGTGCTTGCAACACGGGTGAAGCAAAGCAAATGTACCCTGGTGACAGGTGCAAGACAAGTTGGAAAGTCCACTCTCATCAAACAAACGTTTCCTTCTTATCACCGTGCGAACTTCGATGATGCTCTTACCCGTCTGCAAGCGAGGGAGGAACCGAACCTCTTCTTCCTCAACAATCCAACTCCACTCTTCATTGATGAAGTGCAGAAGGAGCCCTCCGTTCTTGAAGGGGTCAAGATCCGGGTGGACGAGAGCGAAGAGAGGGGCCTTTTCATCCTCTCCGGTTCCCAGAAACTTGAGCTCATGCAAGGCGTAAGCGACTCCCTTGCAGGCAGGATCTCCCTCCAGGAGCTGGCGGGGCTCTCCCTTCGGGAGATTTTCCATGTCGACTTCAACAAACACTTTGTACCCAATGCCGAATACCTCGAGAAGCGAGAGAAGGAGCTGAAGCACTATGAGGGGATTTGGGATATCATTCACAAGGGCTCCTACCCTGAAATGCATGCATTTCAAAGAGATTGGCAGGAATACTATGCTTCCTATGTGGCAACCTATCTGGAAAGGGACATCCATGACTTGATTAGCACTGATAGCATCACCTTTTCCAAGTTCCTGACTTCTGTCGCAGCAAGAACCGGTAGCATGCTCAACTATGCCCATATTGCAAGCGAAGTCGGAGTGAGCGAACCAACCATAAAGATCTGGATCTCCCTTCTTGAGCGAACGGGAATCATATACCTCCTCCAGCCATACCACGACCGGGTTCTGAACCGTGCGATAAAGAGCCCGAAAATCTATTTCCGTGATACGGGACTGGCTTGCTACCTGACGCGATGGCTGAGTGCGGATGCGCTTAGGAACTCCGCAGTCGCAGGCAGCATGTTCGAGACTTTCGTCGTCTCGGAGATCATCAAGTCCTTCATCAACGAAGGAATGGATTATCATTTCAACCTCTTCTACTACCGGGGCAAGGACAAAAAGAGCCAATGCGACAATGAAATCGATTTGATCATCGAGGAGAATGGAGTTCTCTATCCGATTGAGATAAAGATGACGGGCAATCCCAAGCCAGCCATGGGAGCGACAAATCCAATCCTGGACAAGATTCCCGAGAAGAAGAGAGGAATGGGAGTAATCCTTTGC
Source organism: Bacteroides uniformis (assembly GCA_963618365.1). Classification (GTDB taxonomy): domain Bacteria; phylum Spirochaetota; class Spirochaetia; order Sphaerochaetales; family Sphaerochaetaceae; genus RUG023. The sequence goes on along the minus strand of CAVESN010000091.1, from coordinate 4,909 downwards.
CTTGTCAACAAGAAGATCTTCCTGCGGGAAAACCTGCTTGCGCTCCCTATCGAATATCTCTAGCGAGGATTGCCTGCCATTACCCCTGCGTGTGCACTGCTTGGAGCATGAACTCCTTTGCAAAACCTTAAAGGGTGCACACGCTTTCGCAAGCTTTTGTGATTTGCATGTCCAAGATGCGAGGTTTGAGAAGTATTCAAATCTTGGCAGCACGTATCCGAGCAAGCGCATTGGCCGCATTTTGATGAAACGACTCCATTTCGCTTCCGTAATGGCTCTTCTTGGAGAAACTAAGGGACCATCTGCGAAGCCATGCTTTCATTCTTGCGGGAAATGAGTGGATGCATACGTCTCTCTTTTCGAGGAAGATGTATGCCTGGCAAATGTATCGGTCTTATGCTGTGGCGAGCAACGATGCCCATGCATCATCGAACCTTTTCCCGTCCTTGGAAAAGTTGAGCCCCTCGCCTTTTGACGAGAGGCCCGAAAGGATTATTCTTCCTTTCCTGCAGGAAAGCCGAAGTATTCGCTTGCGATGCCGATAATCATCAGCATGCCAGTCGGAATCGACTTCGGGTCGCTGTAGAAGGTAGATGAATGTGCAGATCCGTAAGGACCACCGGGAGTGCGGGATCCGAGACGGACGAAGATGCCGGGCTTCTTCTCCTTGATGAAGGCGAAGTCCTCTCCCCCCATTGCCGCGTAGGGCATGGTGATCACATTCTCCTTGCCTAGCATTTTGATGCCTGCTTTCCGGGCACGGTCAACCCACTCGTCCTCGCACAAAAAGGGAGGAACACCCCGGATGTAGTCGACCACAGCCTCGCACCTGTAGGCCTCGGCAACCTTAGTGGCGATACGCTTGATTCCCTCTTCCATATGGTTGCGGTCATCAGCGTTCAACGTTCTCACGGTGCCGGTCATCACTACTTCGTCGGGGACGATGTTATGGGCCTTGCCCCCATGGATGGTGCTGATGGTGAGCACCACCGGGTTTGCGGCGACTATCTCCCGGCTCTCAAGTGTCTGCAGTGCCATGATTACCGCGCTGGAGGCAACCACAGGATCCTTGAGCGTATGCTGGTGTGCGGCATGACCTCCCTTTCCCTTGATGGTGATGTGCACTTCGTCGGCGCTTGCAAGAATGGCTCCATAACGCATTCCCACCTTTCCCGCAGGGAGCTCAGCCGAGCAATGGAGGGCCGCCACATCATCAATCTTGTCGAAGTCAATCTCGGAATCATGCAAGAAGAGCTGGGCCCCCTTGAGAATCTCTTCGGCGGGCTGGATGAAAAAATAGAGA
>CAVESN010000091.1:0-3596 GCA_963618365.1 Bacteroides uniformis | reverse complement strand
ACCATGCACGTCATGGCCGCAGGCATGCATCACTCCGTCGATCCTGCTGCGGGGGTTCATGCGTGGATCCTCCTGGATGGGAAGCGCATCAATGTCCCCGCGGAAGACCAAAGTTCTCCCCTTCCCCGGCTTGGTCCCCTTGATCTCGAAGAACAAGCCCGTCTCCCCGACTCTCTTCAACCGGTCAAAGGCTACGTTTTTCCGCACATACTCCTCAAGAAGCGCACAGGTTTGATACTCATGCAAGCTCAGCTCGGGATACTCATGGATATGGTTGCGCATGGCCACAATCTCTGGTGTGATAGTCGCAACTTCCTTGTAGAAATCAATCATATGCCTCTCCTTAGAAACCCACGTACCCGACTGCCTGCAGGATCATCGTGTACACGGTCGCTGCGGCAAGCTCGATGAGGATGAACTTGATTGCCCACTTGATGTAGCGGGGGAAACCGACTCCTGCGATGGCAAGGCATCCCATCATCGGTCCGTTCAGCGGAGTCGCGAGGTTGGTGAGTCCGTCACCGAACTGGAAGGCCTGCACGGCAACCTGGCGTGTAATTCCCACCACATCCGCCATCGGGGTCATGATCGGCATGACCACCGCAGCCTGACCGGAACCGGAAGGAATCATCAGGTTGATCAAGCCATTGAATATCACCATCAACCCTGCACCGATGACAGGACCCGTCATAGTGAGCGGAAGCGAAAGGGCATACACGACCGTGTCCATCACCTGACCGTTTGAGAGGATTACGGAGATGGCACTGGCGATTCCGGTGACAAAAGAAGCATAGATCATGGGCTTGCAGCCGTTGATCCACTTCTTTGCAATCTCATTCATCGAAAATCCTGAGAGAAGTCCGACTATGACAGCAATGCCCAAAAACCAGGCCGCTATCTTGTTGGTGCCCCAGCGGAAGTTGATTGTGAAAGTGACGCAAAGAATCACTGCGACCACAAAGAAGGCGATGATGATTGCCTGCCGTTTGGTCATCACATATTTCTCCCGCTCATCATCCTGCTCCCCTTTCTCCCCAAGAGTAAGAGAGCCGTTCCCTTCCTGGTAATTCAAGCTGCAAGTCGGGTCCTTCTTGATTTTCGCATAATAGGAAAGAGTCACGAAGTAAAGGAAGATGATGTTGGCGATACAAGCGAAGAAACGGGGAGGTGTTCCGCTGAAGATTGGAATCTCGGCAATCGTCTGGGCCACTCCAAGAATACCGGGGTTGGCAAAACCGACACTGAAACCGCTCATAAGACCGAAGTAGATGATGAGGAAGCCAAGGAACGCATCTCCTCCTATTGCCTTCGCCATGACAAGGCCGATCGGCATCAACGCTACTCCGATGTTGCCGAAAGCACCGGCGGCATTGCCCAGAGCAAGACCGAACATGATGAATGCGATGGCAATCATCTCCTTCCCTTTCAGCTTCCTGGCAACAATGCCGAAGAAGGTGGAAAGGCTCTTTGTCTCCTCAACCATAGCGACACCCGCACCACAGAAGAAGATCATGAAGATGACACCGCTGGACTTGTTGAAACCGGCATAGATTGCCTGAAGCACATCCCATGGCGACTGGGGAACCCTTTTCACATAGTGGAAGCTGTCCGCCACCACCTTGTTGACCGATCCATCCTTAATGCGGTCATACGCACCTGCCGGAATGATCCATGTGAGCACCATGGCAAACAAGCAGATGAGAAAAAGCAACGCATACACATCAGGAAATTCCCGTTTCTTCTTCAATGGTTGATACATAAAGCACACTCTCTTTCGACTTTTCTCCAAGTCAATATCCCATACGATTTCCCCACACTGCTCAAAGCAATCAGGGACCTCTTTCGACATAGGCCTCCCCAATCAGAGACCTATGTGTTTTTGCAACAAAATGCTCAAATATCGATGGCAACTCTCGTATGATTCTTTCTTGCCTGGAATTCCGGCACATAGTAGCAAACCACGAACAGGAGGGCAGCAACCCAGGAAAGAAGCGGAGACGGGGTGATTGCCAAAGCCGCGATCAGAAGGAACAAACCCCTCATGGGCCAATTCAGTTTCTTCTCAATATAGCCCTGCAAAGCGATGGCGACAGAGAAAGACACCACCCAGGCACTGACGAGCATCTTCACCGTATTGAACCCCTGGTTGAGCACCAGATATTCAGGATTGAAGGCAAACGCGAAAGGAAGGATGAAACCGACAATGCCGAACTTGAATGCCGCACCACTGACTTTCATCGGGTTCTCCTCGGCGATACCGGCCGCCGCATAGGAGGCCACCGCAACGGGAGGAGTTATTGCCGAGATGCAGGAGAAGTACAAAAGGAAAAGGTGTGCGGGGAGCATTGCAATCCCAAGGCCCGTCAATGCCGGCGCAACTGCGGTAGCAGCAACGATGTAGGCGGCCGTAGTGGGAAGACCCATGCCAAGCACCGCACACACAAGCATCGAGAGGATCAAGGAAAGAATCAGGTTACTCGCACCGATTTGCACGATCAGGTTGGAGAACTTCAATCCAAGACCGGTCATGGAGAAGATTCCGACCACGATACCACTTGTCGCACAGGCGGTTACCACGGAGCAGAGCGAATGGCCCGTATCCACCGCACCGGAGACAAACCTTTTCACCGTGAAACGGTCATTCTTGTCAAAGATACCGCAAAGGATGATGGCGATTGTCGAGTAGACGGCGCTTCTCATCGGCGTGAAGTTAAAGACCAGCATCAGCGCAAGCAAGACCACGATGGGAATGAACAGCTTCAAGCTCTGCTTCAAAGTCTCGGAAAGAGTGGGAATGGAATCTGGGTCAAGCCCTTTGATGTTCTTCTTGACAGCCTCAAGGTCAACCATCTTGAAAAGGCACACGTAGTACATCAACGCCGGTACTATGGCAGCGATACACACCTGCGAGTAAGGAACTCCTGCGATATCTGCAAGCACAAACGCGGCGGCTCCCATAATCGGAGGCATGAACTGGCCACCAGTGGAGCTGACAGCCTCGACCGCGCCGGCGGTTGCGGGAGAATACCCGTTACGTTTCATCAAAGGAATGGTGAAACATCCAGTGGAAACGACGTTTGCAACGCAGCTTCCACTAATGGTGCCGAAAAAAGCGCTGGCCACAACCGCCATCTTCGCAGGGCCGCCACGTTTTTTACCCGCAAGGGAAATGGCGAGGTTCTGAAAAATCACATCCGCACCGGAAGCATTGAGAAAAGCGGCGAACATCAAGAACAAGTAGACGTTATCGGCACAAGTTCCCGTAGGAAGGCCATAGATGCCACGATCGCTGAAAAGGGAAAGAGCAACGCGTCTGAGCGAATATCCGCGATTACCGAAAAGACCGGGAATATGGGCACCAAGCAATGCGTAGATGACTGCGACAATGGCAATGATGGGAAGCACAATGCCGATGACACGTCGCGATCCTTCAAGGACAATCAAAGAGAGAATCAAGCCAAACCAAAAGATCTGGTCTGTAACAATACCGTTCTGCATGTCCTGGGCATACACCTCGAAATGCAAGATGACCCAAAAGCTGATAAGAACCACCACCGCGATGATACACCAGTCAATAACCCGGCAAACCAAATGAT
>CAVESN010000090.1:3258-7670 GCA_963618365.1 Bacteroides uniformis | reverse complement strand
TCCTTCTTCGAAAAGCAGGCTTTCAGCTCCTCGTCACGGAGGAAGGTGGCTTCCTTTTTCCTCCTTTCCTCTTTTCCGGCGTGTTCCATCTCACACCTCCTCTTATTGGTAGTGGGCATGTCCAAAACATGCCCCTACTTACCTAATACGGAGTTTTTCCCTTTTTCCTAGAGCTAATGACTTTGCAAAGTGTACCCAAGAGTAAAGAAAATTCCTTGTGGATGAAATCTCTTACTCTTGAGATAAATGCTTTCTCCGCTGTCTGGATTTGAGAGGAGGATGCCGTTCTATGCTGCCAGGAGTCCCGTCCGAGACTAGCCTTTGTAAAGAGAATCAGTTCTCGGTCAACTCCCAGGAACGGACCAACTTGCAGATGGCGACGGTTCTTTCCTTGCTCCCAGAAAAAAGACGGGAGTCGATAGCGCATAGAGGCATAGCGCCCATGCTGGTTGCGCTGATGAAAGCCTCCTCATAGTATCCTTCGTTTAGCTCCTGCTCTGATGGCGACTGGAAAAGGACAGGGATGCCTAGCTGTTTGCATGCTTTCAGGACACGGCTCCTCGTCACTCCACCCAGCACCAAATCGTCGGGGGCTGTATAGAGCACCCCTTGGTGAAATGCATAGAAGTTCGACCTGGTGCCTTCCAGGGCCCGTCCATGGCGGTCAACCAGAATTGCCTCAAAGCCTCCATCCCTTTTTGCCTCCTCAAGAGCCATGTACTGGAGCAGGAGGTTGCCGGTTTTGCAGGTGGGAAGAAGCCGCTCGCCATGATAGGTAATACACTTCACCCCTTTTGTGTAATAGTGCTCCGGATAAGAGATGATGGAAGAGGCCATGACAAAGCACATGGAAGATGGTCCTCCATACACCTCTATCTTCATGGTCGCATCGCCTATGTGGTCAGCTTCTATCAATTTGTGAACCCAAAAGGCGATTTGGTCATAGCCGAAAGGATGGACAAGATGGATTCCCTCGCAGGAGTGAGCCAGACGGGAAAGGTGGTCCTCCAAGTGGACAACGCCCCCCCCCAACACCCTCAGGCTCTCATAGGTCTTAAATCCGTATTGCACCTCTCTCAGTTGGACAGGAACCACCGCATGGCTTGAAGGAATCAACTGCCCATTCTTGATGACATGGTCTCCCAATTTACCGCATGTATCCATTTTCACGCCTCATATCCTGTGCAAGATACTCATGAGAAATCTTTTCGGATACCCCTATCCGATATCCGACTGAGAAGCTACTTCTCCCGCATCCAATTGCTGAAGCGAAGGAGAATCAGGATAGCGCAAAAGGGGTCTTGGCTTGCTTCCATTGGCAGCTCCCACTATTCCCTCCTCCTCCATACGCTCCACCAGTCTCGCCGCATGGTTGTATCCGATACGGAGTCTCCGTTGTAAAAACGAGGCGCTGGCACACTTGCGCTCAACGACGATGGAGAGGGCCTGCTGGTACACATCCCCCTCATCAGCCACATCCTCCGGATCCTCGTCAAACCCATCAATATGGTCATCCTTCTCCGGTTCATCCTCGAAGTAAGCCTCGTCGATATAGTCCGGTTCCCCTTGGCTGGAAACGAAGTCAACAATCTTCTCGCACTCCTCATCACTGAGGAATGCGCCCTGTATGCGTTGCGGGTTGGGTTCTGAAGGATTCATGTAGAGCATGTCCCCCCTCCCCAAAAGCTTTTCCGCCCCCGAGGTGTCGAGGATCGTGCGACTGTCAACTGTGCTCTTGACCATGAAGGCGATTCGTGCGGGAACATTCGCCTTGATGACTCCGGTGACCACGTTGACCGATGGCCGCTGCGTTGCTAGGACAAGATGGATGCCTGCCGCACGGCTCTTTGCGGCAAGCCGGGCTACTCTCTGCTCCATCTCCTTTCCCACAGTGGTCATCAAGTCGGCATATTCATCGATGATGATGACGATATAGGGAATCTTCTCCCTTGCCACATTCCCTTGGGCGACCTTCTCGTTGTATCCCTCGATATTGCGTACCCGCATGCTGTTGAGCAGCTGATAGCGGCGCTCCATCTCGTCCACGCAGAAATCGAGCACTTTCAACGCCCGCTTGCTGTCTGTGATAACAGGGGTCAGGAGATGGGGAATACCATTGTACATCTGTAGCTCCACCACCTTCGGGTCGACCATGACCATCCTCACCTCCCTCGGGCTCTTCTTGTAGAGAATCGAGCAGATAAGGCTGTTCACACAGACCGATTTTCCACTTCCCGTGGAACCGGCAATCAACAGATGGGGAGTCTTTGCCACGTCACAGCAAATCGGTTCACCAAACAAGTTGCGCCCTAAAATCATCGGAACCTTGTACGGTTTCTCATCCAAAGCGGGGAGCATCTCCTTGAACCCCACCGTTGAACGCTTCAGGTTGGGAACCTCGACTCCGACACAACTCTTGCCCGGAATCGGTGCGACGATTCTCACTTGGGTGGCGGGCAGGCTCAACTGGATGTTCTCTGCCAGTCCCAGAATCTTGCCGACACGCACCCCCGGGGCGGGAGCAATCTCATACATGGTCACCGTAGGGCCCTTGATGATGGAGACAGGGGTGACCGATATGCCGAAATCGTCCAAAGTCTGCACCAACCGATCCCCTTTCTGCTTGGTGGTCTCATCCAGCTCCTGGCTTGCCATCGGGCAATCGGCGAGAATATCCATCGGAGGAGCCTGGTAATCCAACTGCTTCCGATTCAGCAAAGCGCTCTTTCCTGCATTGGCGCTTGCAAGTCCACCCACTCCGCAATAGCTTTGCAAGTCATCAAGCTCATCATCTTCCTTCGGCTCAGGAAAAGCTGGTTCCCTTTCTTCTTGTACGCTCTCTCCTCTGACTGGTTCCGGGCGGGAAACAGGAGGCTCCACAAGTGCTTTTTTCATGCAAGGTTTCTCTTTCTGTGCAATCGGTGCTTGCTCACAAGTAGCAGCCACATCAGCAACCTCCTCTTTCTGCAAAGGAGTGGAATCCGCTACCCCATCGGCCATCTTGCTGAACGAAGACCCAGCGTGGGCGAGGGCCTTATTCATGAGACTGTTCTTCTTCACTGCCTCATAAAGGAATCCCCTGTTCGGTACCGGATGAGAAGATGGCGTATCTTTTCTCGGAGCAATGCCCTTCCATCCCACCCTCTCCATGGCTCCCTGCAGGAGTCCTGAGATTTGGGCTTTCTTTTCCTCCTCGCTCTCCACCAAAACAGGATTTGCAACAGGATGTTCCAGAAGCACTTTCTCCTTGACCGCCTCAAGCGGGGAGATGCCGCTTTGCTCCCTCTCATTTTTCTCCGGTTCTGCCTGCGGCTCCTTTTTGAGCAGATGGTCGATGGCGGGGACATCCATCACTTTCGGGAAACGGAGATGCCCGTCATCCTGCTGAAGGGGCACGGTGACTGTTGCCACTTCTGCCTCCTGCTTTTCAGCTTTGGCAACCTCTTTTTGCCTGAACTTGGCTTCTCTCTTCTCCATCCTTGCCTGTCGTTTTGCGGCAATCTTTGCTTCTCCTCTCTCCCGCCACTCATCTCTTTCTTCCGGGAGGGAAGGGGCCGTAAGAACCCGTGTTTTCAGGTCATGCTCCTCCTTCCTCTTTTGAAAATCCCTTTTGTGGCTCAACCACCGATTCAAGAGGAAGACGACAGGGGAAAGGATGAAAAGCACAAGTATTTCCAAAAGGAGAGCGATGACGACGTATAAAGAGGCCTCCTTGGGCGTTTTGTCTCGCATCAAACTTTCATAAAGAGTGTGTGGCCAGACCTGTGAACCGTCACCGCTCATGGAGACGAGAAAGCTGAAAGTGAAGTAGATTGCAAGGTACAAGGGATAGAGGAAAAGGGTGCAAGGATGGCGTCTCGGCAGCACAAGGAGGCCGAGCGAGAGGGCTCCCAGCAAAAGAGAGAAGGGAACCAATGAGTATTTGCCCAAGATGAAAAGGCCCAAACGGGATTCGACAAAGGGCAAGAGCACACCGATGAGGGGAATGGCCTTCCCTGACACCTTCGAGTACGCAAGCGCTGCGACACCCAGGGTCACCACTAGTCCCATGATGCCGATTGCCGAAGCAAGATGCTTTCGGCCTTTCTTTCTTTTCGTATTCTGCGCCATTTACAGTTTCCTTGATCCTACCAGCAACGCACGCTCGGCATCCAGCATGGGTACCCGAACGGGACGGATGACAAATTGCCACCGGCTGCTCACCTGTCCAAGCTCCTGAGCTATGGTCTCGCTTCTTCCTTTGTACAAAAGGAGAGTACCACCCCCAGCCAGCACCGAATCAACCTCTTTCTCTATGTCATAAAACGGATGGAAAGCCCTGCAGGTTACTATGGTGAACCTTCTTTTTACCTCCACGAGGCGCCTTTCTTCAACTTGGACATTTTCCAACTTGCAAGAAGCTATCACCTGCC
>CAVESN010000090.1:0-3248 GCA_963618365.1 Bacteroides uniformis | reverse complement strand
GAAATCGGCTCTCTTTTGCATTCTCTCCACCAAGACAAAACGGTATTGGGGGAAGGCGATGGAAAGGGGAATGCCTGGAAGCCCCGCTCCACTGCCAAGATCGGCAATTGTCGGGTTATGGTAGTGCGATGCGATTTTCCCCAGCAAGGGGACTCCCGAAAGCGTATCCGCATAATGCCGGACGATAAACTCGTCCCCTTGGGCCTTCACCATCTTGATTAGGGGATTGTATCTCTGAAGCAGCTCGTCATACCGGGAAAGCTTTTCCATCTGCCCTTCATCAAAGGCCACTCCCAGTTCTTTCAGGCATTCCCTCATCAGGCTCTCATGCATGTGTGTGCTCCTTTCTTTGCAAATAGAGGATGATAAGCGCAATATCGCTCATGCGCACTCCGTTGATACGGCTTGCCTGCCCTACCGAGAGAGGAAGCACCTTCTTGAGCTTCTCCCTGCTCTCGAAGCTCAGCCCATGCACCTTGTCATAATCCATCTCGGAAGGAATGACCAATCCTTCAAGCCTTTCGAAACGGGCAACCTCGCGATTCTCCCGATCCACGTATCCCTGGTACTTTATTTCAAGCTCCGCCTGGTAGCGAACCGCTTCATTATACTCGGAGAGTTCAGGAATCACCGTCGCCATCTCCTCAATCCCCACCTCTGGCATCTTGAGTGCGATGAAGGCGTTCTTCTGCTTGTAGGAACGGCTATGCAGCAAATCCTTCACCGCCTCGATACCCTCCAGCTTCCGCTTCAGTCGCTCGAGCGCTTGCTGACTCTGTAGCCCCACCTGAAACCCTTTCGGGGTAAGACGCTGGTCGCACGTATCATGCCCCAGGAGAAGACGGTACTCGGCACGGCTTGTGAACATGCGATATGGCTCATTGGTGCCCATCGTCACCAAATCGTCAATCAGGACACCGATATACGCCTCGTTGCGCTTCAGGATAAGCGGCTTCTCTCCTTTCAGCTTCTGGGCCGCATTGATACCCGCCATGAGCCCTTGGCAGGCCGCCTCCTCATAGCCGCTGGTGCCATTGGTTTGGCCCGCAACGAAAAGCCCGCTCATCCTCTTGCTCTCCAAGGAAGGGAACAAACCACGGGGGTTGAGATAATCATACTCAACCGCATAGCCGGGGCGCATGATCTCGGCATGTTCGAGTCCCTTGACTTGATGGAGGAAGGCCTCCTGCACATCTTCCGGCAGCGATGAGGAGAGTCCGTTGAGGTACATCTCCTCGCTTCCCATTCCCTCCGGCTCTATGAAGACCTGGTGCTTGTCCCGCTGGGGGAAACGCACCACCTTGTCCTCGATGGAAGGACAATAGCGGGGGCCTTTGCCTACTATCTTTCCCCCGTACAAGGGAGAGCGACCTATATTCTGACGGATGGTTTCATGCACCCTCTCATTCGTCCAAGTAATATAGCAAGGCTCCTTCGGCCTTTCGACGACCGTATCGGAAAAGCTGAAAGGGAGCACCACCTCATCCGACTCCTGCCGCTCCATCGCATCCAAATCCAAGGAGGAGCGACGCACCCTCGCAGGAGTACCAGTCTTGAGCCTTCCCACCTCGAAACCGAGACGGCGCAGGCTTGTTCCCAACCCTATTGCGGCAGGTTCTCCCAGCCTTCCGCTGGATGCGTCATACTCGCCGATGAAGATCTTTCCCTCCATGAAGGTTCCGGTAGTGAGCACCATCACCTTGCTGGAAATCCTGTGACCGCGCTCGGTGACAACTCCCTGATAGCGATGCTTTTCATCCTCCACCAAATCAACCACCGTATCCATGAAGAGGGAGAGCCCCTTCTGGGCCTCCAGCGTCTGTTTGGCAAGACGACTGTAGGTGAATTTGTCGGCCTGTGCGCGTGGAGCCTGCACCGCAGGACCACGCCTGCGGTTGAGAATCCGGTACTGGATCATGCTCTTGTCGATAAGATGACCCATCTCCCCACCCAAAGCATCCACCTCCCGGACGATATTTCCCTTGGCAAGCCCGCCAATTGCCGGGTTACAGGAAAGGCGACCTATGGCATCCAAACTCTGGGTAATCATCAACGTGGAGAACCCCATCCGGGAAATTGCAAGGGCAGCCTCAATCCCTGCATGTCCTCCTCCCACAACTATCGCATCATAATCCATGCTCATTTTCCTACGCAGAACCCGGAGAAAATCGTCTCCAGTATTTCAGAACGGGTCACCTCGCCTGTTATCTCTCCAAGTGCGGAGAGAGCCTCCTGCAAGATGCTGCTGACAATGTCCAAGGGAACACCCTCGGCTTCCAGTGCCAAGACACAGGAGATATCCTTGGCTATCTCCTCAAGAAGTTCATGCTGTCTCTGCGACTGGATAACCAAATCTCCCTTCGCCTCAGGAAGATTGCTTCTCAGCCGGGAGGATACCGCATCCAGAAGCTCCTTTACCCCCTCTCCCGTCTTGGAACTTATTGAAAGACCCTCATGGGGTGAAATGTCTCTCTTCGTCCAAACGGTGAGGACGTTTGATCCTTCAGGAACTTCGTCCTCCCCTCCATCACGCAAAAAGAGGATGAGATCCGCATCTTTCATCAAATCCCGGCTCCGACTGATTCCTTCGCTCTCAACTTCATCACCACTTTTCCTCAGCCCTGCGGTATCAAAGAGCCTGACGGGAATGGAGTCGATAACCACACGCTCCTCCAACCAGTCACGGGTCGTGCCGGCAACAGGACTTACAATGGCGCGGTTCTCATGCAGCAAAAGATTGAACAAGCTGCTCTTCCCCACGTTGGTATGGCCGGCAAGCACCACCTTTGCCCCCTCTCCCCATACTCTTCCCACCCGATAGGTCGCCTCCAGCCGTTTCACTTCCGAAAGGATGCGCTCCAGACTTATGCGCGGGAAGACAAACTCGTCAAGCTCGTCCTCACTGTAATCCAATTGGACTTCAATTGCAGCCATGGCGGAAAGGAAGCGGCTACGCATATCCCCGAGCCGAGCCTTGAGCGAGCCGTTCAATCGCCCGAGGGCTTGGCTCTGGCCTTGATCGGACATGCTCTCAACAAGTTCCTCGACAGCCTCGGCTTGGGTAAGATCCATCCTGCCATTAATGAAAGCTCGATAGGTGAACTCCCCTTTTGACGCTTGGCGGAAACCAAGGGATGAGAGAAGGGAAAGCAACTTCTTTATTCCCACAAGACTTCCATGGGAGGTAATCTCAAAAGCCTCCTCTCCCGTGTATCCATGGCCGTCCCGGTAGACGGAGACCACCACCT
>CAVESN010000089.1:0-7725 GCA_963618365.1 Bacteroides uniformis | reverse complement strand
CAGAAGAAGTCTGCTTGATGGCTTTTGTTCTACCCACAGATATCCCCGAAGAGCCAATTTGTCCATGGGTATTCAGACGGATCATCTGAGAAGTTCGAGGTGGTCATAGACAACAAGAGATAGGATGACACACTCAATCCCGAGATACCTGGGAGAGATTCTCTCTATTCGTTGTTTTGCCTCTCCATTCAGCTAGACAGGGATTGAGAGGTTGTGGTTCCGATTCCGGGGTGCCTTTTCTGGCACCTTATTGGTGAGAGTACGAACAGGGGCCGCCTTCTGGCGACCCCTGCTGGTTTGGTTGTTTGGATTACCCTCGCTTCTTGCCTTGCATTGGCTGGGGGTTTCTTGGCTTTACTTCCACCCTGACAAGCAGCTGGGACATGAAGTTGGAGATGTTGTCCAGCATCTTCTGGAAGATCTCAAAGCCTTCAACCTTGTACTCGACTAGCGGATTGCGCTGAGCGTAGGTTCTCAGTCCCACCGCTTCCCTCAGGCTTTCCAGCTCTCCGAGGTGGTCCTGCCAGCGAAGGTCGATCTGCCTCAGGTAGTTGAAGCGGAGGAACTCGTTAAACGGTGCCGGGCCGGTGAGTGCAGTCTTGGCTTTGATGTTGTCATCCAGGAAAGCGCAAAGGTGGTTCTCCCATTGCTCCTTGGTTGCTTCCTTTTCCTCCAGCGGCTGAACCTCATAGAAGAAGAGCTTCTTGAACTCATTGACGATGGCCGAAGGGGCATCCTCTTTCTTTCCTGCAAATGCATCCTCGACAATCTTCTTCACCATCTCATGGCAGTGGGAGACCACGCGGGTAATCAAATCCTTGCTGAGAAGAATCTCATCCCGCTGCGCATAGAGGTAGTTTCTCTGCTCGTTGAGCACGTCATCATACTCGAGGAGGTTCTTGCGGATCTCGAAGTTCCTCTCCTCGACTCTCTTCTGTGCCTTCTCGATGGCATTGCTCAGCATCTTGTGCTCGATGGGTTCCCCATCCTGCATGCCGAGCCTTCCCAGCATCGCCTTCATGTTTTCGCTGGCGAAAAGCCGCATCAGGTTGTCGTCAAGGGAGACATAGAACCTGCTTTCACCGGGATCTCCCTGGCGTCCGCTGCGTCCCCTGAGCTGGTTGTCGATACGTCTTGACTCGTGGCGCTCAGTGCCCAGGACATACAGTCCTCCGAGTGCCTTGACCTCCTCGTATTGCTTCTGCCATTGCGGCTTCACTTTCTCAAGGGCCGCCTTGTACTCCTCGCTGGTAGCCTTTGTGCCGACAAGCTTGCGAGCCATATGCTCAGGAGATCCTCCGAGCTTGATGTCGGTACCACGGCCGGCCATGTTGGTGGCGATGGTGACAGCTCCCTTGGCGCCTGCGTTCTCGATGATCAAGGCTTCCCTTGCATGGTTCTTGGCATTGAGCACCTCATGGGGTATGCCGGTGCGGTACAGGAGCTTGCTTAAAAGCTCGCTCTTCTCGACGCTGATCGTGCCCACCAGAATCGGCTGTCCCTTCTCATGTACCCGCTTGATCTCCTGGCAGATCGCCTGGAACTTGAATTGCTCGTTGAAGTAGACAAGGTCGGAGTTGTCGGTGCGGACAACCGGCTTGTTGGTCGGAATCACCACGACGTCCAGCTTGTAAATCTGCATGAACTCGGGAGCTTCCGTCTCCGCGGTACCGGTCATGCCGGAAAGCTTGTCATACATGCGGAAGAAATTCTGGAAGGTGATGGTGGCAAGCGTCTTGTTCTGCGCCATGACCTTAATCCCTTCCTTTGCCTCGATGGCCTGATGCAGGCCGTCACTGTAGCGCCTTCCATAGAGGATGCGGCCGGTGAACTCGTCCACAATCTGGACCTTCCCATCCTTGATGATGTAATCCACATCGTTCTGGTAGAGCCTGAGTGCCCGTACCGCCTGGGTCACATAGTGCACATACTCGAAGTTCTCGTTGTCGTAGAGGCTTCCGCTTATGATGCGGTTCTTCTGCAAAAGCTGCTCGATATGGATCATTCCGTCGTTGGTGAAAGAGACCGATTTCTGCTTCTCGTCCAGCTTGTAGTCTCCCTTGGGGTCGAACTTCGGGGCACTCTTGTCAAAGCGCGCCAAAGGATCCTCCTCATAGTAATCGTTCGTCTTCGGGTCCTTCTCGCACTCCTTGAGGAACGGCGCGATGAGTTTCGCTCCGATGACCTGACGCGAGTCATCCTCCGCCTGCCCGCTGATGATGAGGGGGGTGCGCGCCTCGTCGATGAGGATCGAGTCGATCTCGTCGATGATGCAATAGTGGTGCTTGGGCTGAATTTTCTCCTGGGCGCTCCACTTCATGTTGTCACGCAGGTAGTCGAAGCCGAACTCGTTGTTGGTTCCGTAGGTGACGTCGCATGCATAGTTCTTTCTGCGCGTCTCGTTGTCCATCTGGCTGAGGATGGAACCGACGCTAAGCCCGAGGAACTCATAGATGGGACCCATCCATCCCGCATCGCGTCCTGCAAGGTAGTCGTTGACGGTGACGATGTGCACTCCCTTTCCGTCAAGCGCATTCAAGTAGGCTGCAGGGACGCAGGAGAGGGTCTTTCCCTCGCCAGTTTTCATCTCCATGATCTTGCCCTGATGCAGGACGATGGCGCCCATAATCTGCACATCATACTGCCTTTGTCCCAGCACGCGCAGCGAAGCCTCTCTTGCAAGGGCGAATGCTTTCGGCATCAAGTCGTCAAGCTTTGCCCCTTGGGCGACCTCTTGTTTCCATTGTGCTGTCTGTTTGGGAAAATCCTCGTCCTTCAGGCTCTTGGCCCAAGGCTCCTCGTCGTTGACTTTCTTCACCAAAGGCCAAAGCATCTTCAGGTCCTTGCTTTGCTTGGTGCCGAATATCATGGTCAATAAACTCATAACGGTGGCGTAGCTCTCTTCTCAATGAAAGATTGGTGAATAATTTTTTCAACAAAGTATACTGAAAAAAAAGTGCAAAGGAAAGCATGCGCCTCACTTTTGCGAAATTGGTGGGAAAGAGAGTGTCAAAAATACCCTTTTTTAGTATACATTGAGAGCATGAGGGTCTGTTATACAGGAGGAGGTACGCTCGGGCATGTCCTGCCCGCGCTGAGCGTGCATGCCGTTCTCAAGGAAAGAGAAGCGTATGCATGTCTGTTCGTCGGCAGCAGGAAGCAAAGCGACCGTGATGCGGTAGAGAAGGAAGGAATTCCCTACGTGGCCATTTTCAGCGGAAAGCTTAGACGCTACTTCTCCTTCAGGACGTTCTTCTCCCTTTTCGGGGTGCTTTTCGGTTTCCTGCAAAGCTTGTGGGTCCTGCTGCGTTTCAAGCCGGACGTGCTTTTCAGCAAGGGCGGCTACGTCAGTGTCCCTCCGGTGGTGGCCGCACACCTCTTGCATGTTCCACTAGTCATCCATGAGTCGGATGCAACTCCCGGGCTGGCCAACAAGATTGCGAGTCGTTTTGCAAGGCGCATTTGCGTTCCTTTTCCCGAGGCTGGCAGATTTTTTCCTCCCCAGAAGGTGGTGGTTACGGGAAACCCGATCCGTCCGAACCTCATGCATCCCTCACAGGCGGATGTGAAGAAGAGCTTCGGCATTTGTGGACCACTGCTCTTGGTGCTTGGGGGAAGCCAGGGTGCCAAGGAGATCAATTCCCTGATTTGGGATCACCTCGACGCTTTATCCTCTTTCTGCACCATATGGCACCAATGCGGAAGCCGTGACTGGAAGATGGTCCGCCATGAGAAGTATCATCAATGCCGGTTCATAGGGGAAGATATGGCATCCCTTTACGAGGGGTGCGACCTTGTCCTCTCCCGTAGCGGGGCGGGAACCCTCGCCGAGATTTGCCACTATGGAAAACCGAGCATCCTCATCCCCCTCTCAAGGGGAAGCAGGGGGGACCAGGTTGTCAACGCGAGGCGGATGGAGACTTCTGGCGCAAGCCTCGTCTTTAGGTCCGGCATGGACCTGGTGAAGATGGTGCGCACCTTGCTGACTGATGGGAAAACGCTTGAGGCGATGGGGAGATCGGCCTTGTCACTCGATGTGAAGGATGCCGCCAGGCGGATAAGCCGTGTGGTGGAAGAAGTTGGAGGAGCGGTATGAGCTGGGGTTTTACTCTTTGGGGAACCTATTTCAACGCACTGGATACCATTATCTTTGTGCTGATGATGATCGGGGCTGTGGGTGGCTGCATGGTCGGCTTCATCGAGAGCTTTGGAAAAACTGCGGGCTATGTGGTGGGGACGACGAGCGGCCTCATGTTCACCACGCTTCTTTCCGGTCTTTTCATGGAGAGCTTCGGCATCTCCCTCTTCTTTGCATCCCTCGCCTCCTTCCTCGTCCTTTTCATGGCGGGATTCCTTGTGGTGATGATGCTTTCGAAAATAATCCGCTCCTTTGTGAGCCTTTGGGCTGGTTTGACCGCCATTGACATGCTTCTTGGCTTTTTGTGGGGCATGTTCGTAGCCCTCTTTTTCGTGTCGCTATTCTGTTATGCGCTGGGCATGCAGCAGCTCGTCAATGTGAAGGAGCTCTTTGCGGGAAGCCAGTTCTATACGCGCATCATCTCTCCCCATATTCCGGGCGCATTGAGCGCGGTGAAGGAGGTCGTCATCTGATGTTCGAGATGATCCGTCCCTACCAGAACCATTTTTGCGATGTGATTGAGCAGGATATCCGGAGGGAGAGATTTCCCCAGGCTGTGCTGTTCAGCGGACCGCGCTACAGCTTGAAGATGACGAGCGCCCTGGAGACAGTGAGGGTCCTCTCCTGTAAGGAGAAGGGGGAGGAGCATTGCCACTGCGCTTCCTGCAAGGCCAACTCGCTTCTTGGTACAAGCAATCTCATCATACTCAGCCAACGGGACCATGCCTCGATATTGACTACCTATCTGGGAGTGTACAAGAGACTACGCAACAATTTCAGCAAGAATCAGCTGATCCGTGCGACCCGCATCTTCCTCCTTGGGTACCACGGTGCCTTGCTAAAGGGAGTTTCCGCTTCGCTTAAGCCGGCATTTGAGGCTGCAGGTGGGCTCAACGATCTTCTTCTGCAGCTTGGGTCCCTCAGGGAGGATGACCAGAAGGGGGCTATGAAATTCGAGAAGGAGTATCTTGACGCACTGAAGAAGATCCAGTCTAGCGGGCGCAAGGATTCGAGCCTCTCCATCGAACAGGTGCGCGCCATTGAGGAGTGGACAATCCAGACTACTGAAGACGGCCAGAAGCAGTTTGTCATTTTGGAGGAGGTGGAGCGATCGGGGGAGTCGGCACGCAACAGCTTGCTCAAGCTTTTGGAGGAGCCGCCGGAGGGAGTCTATTTCATTCTTCTCTCCACCCATCCCGAGCGGCTGATGCAAACCATCCTCTCCAGGGTCCGCAGGTATCGCTTCGTTCCTTTGGAGCCCGAGGGTGTCAAGCGCCTGCTTGCTCCCAATTACCCGACGCATCAGTTTGAGAGCTTCGATGCCTTTTTTCTTTCTGGCAGTGGGAGCGACGCCGCAGATCTTTTCTCTTGGGCTGGCAAGCTGAAAGCAGCTGCGGTTGAAAACACATACCTCTCCTCAATGGATGTCGCACAGCTCTGCGGCATATGCAACAGCCAAAGCGCGCTTGAGTATTTTCTCCATGCGCTTCTTGGGTTCTACGAACAGGATTTCCTTGCGGGACGCATACCGCTTAAGGAGGCGCAAAGGGTCTCTTCCCTTGTTTCCGCCATGGAGCGTGGAAGCGACCTGTACAACCAGGACAGGCGCATGCTCCTGCAGAATTTGAGCCTGAAGCTGGTGGGGAGGAAGTGATGAACCGCTTCGTCAAGAAAGCGCTGGCCAAGATAGGTCAGTTGGACCAGAAGCAAATTATCGCCATCATCCAGGATTTGAGCAGCGAGGTCGAGAAGCTTGAGGGGGCTGTGGATGTGATGAAGGAGGGGTTGATCCTCCTCTCCAAGGATGGCGCAATCGAATACATGAGCCCTCATTGCAGGAGCCTGATTCCCCTTTATGCGCCCTCTGAAAAACGGGATGGCTGGGACGGGATGATGCTTTACGACGCCATTGACAGCAAGGAACTTGTCGAGTGTATCCAATCTTTTTTGCGTGGCGCTTCTCCCGAGCGGGACGAGTTCGATTTTCCCTGGGGCGGAAGCGTCAAGTCCATCCGGGTGAAAGTTCTCTCAAGCGAATCGCTTGGGGAGTCCTGTGCGGTGCTATTTGAGGATGTGACCGAGCAGAACCAGAAAGATGCCAAACTGCATCAGAGCGAATATCTAGCCAGCATGACAACCATGGCCGCCAGCGTGGCCCACGAGATCAAGAATCCTCTTGCAGGCATGAAGATCTATCTCGACTTGCTTGAGCGGAAGCTGAAAAAGGAGGGGTCCGTCTCAAGAGGGGAGGCAAAGCGATACCTTGACGTGCTGTATGAGGAGATTGACAGGCTCAACTCGATTGTGGTCGACTACCTCTTCGCGGTTCGTCCCATGAACGTTGTGCTCAGGCTGCAATCCCTGGAACCTACCATTGAGGAAGTCGTACGTTTTGTCACCCCGGAGCTGAAGGAGCACAATGTGTCCATACACACGAGGTATGAAAGCAGCGTGGTGCGGGTGCTCTTCGATGCGGAGAAAATCAAGCAGGTGCTGCTCAACCTCATTCGAAACGCCATGGCCGCCATGCCCGAAGGTGGAGAAATCACCCTTGTTCTCGAGCTTGACGGAAACAATGTCGCCTTGGATGTGAAGGATACGGGAGGCGGTATCGCGGCGGAGAACCTGGGAAAAATCTTCGAGCCATACTTCACCACCAAGGGGGAGAAGGGAACCGGACTCGGGCTTACCATCGTATACAAGATTATGAAGGAGCACCATGGCGATGTGTCGGTGACGAGCCAGGTGGGAAAGGGTTCGACCTTCCGGCTTTTCTTTCCCGTTCCCCAGGAGGAGCGTCTCAAGCTCTCCTTTGGAGACAAGTCGATTGACGGAAGAGGAGAGGAGGTTTAGCGATGCAGGAGACATTGCTCATATGCGACGACGAGAAAAACATCCGAGACGGACTTGCGTTGGCCTTTGAGGATGAGGGGTTCAAGACGCTCACCGCAAAAAGCGGCGACGAGGCATGGTCGCTGATAGGAAAGAACGACATCGACCTTCTGATCACCGACTTGCGCATGGAGGGGATGAGCGGAGAGGAGCTGCTAAGGAAAGTGCATGCAGCCTATCCGCGACTTCCTGTCATCATCCTCACCGGCCACGGAACCATTGAGACTGCGGTTGTCGCCATGCGTGACGGAGCTGTTGACTTCTTTACCAAGCCGGTGGACCTTGACCGCTTGGTGCTCGTGGTGCGCAAGTCCCTTTCCCACAACAAGCTCTACGAGGAGCATGAGAGGCTCAAGAGCGAGCTGGCCGAGATAAAGGCAAAGACGAAGTACGGCAAGATCATTGGCAAGAGCCAGAAGATGGTCTCGCTGATGGAGCTGATTGCCCAGGTCGCACCCAGCCGGGCAAGCGTCCTCATCACCGGTGAGAGCGGAGTCGGCAAGGAGCTTGTCGCCACTGCAATCCAGGAGATGAGCGACCGCGCCCAGAAACCATTCGTCAAGGTCAATAGCGGCGGTCTCAGCGAGACGCTTCTCGAGGATCGTCTCTTCGGGCACGAGAAAGGTGCATTCACCGGGGCGATCGCCATGCACAAGGGGTATTTCGAGCAAGCCGATGGGGGAACCTTGTTCCTG
>CAVESN010000088.1:426-7829 GCA_963618365.1 Bacteroides uniformis | reverse complement strand
GTCGATTACTTCGCCTTCATCTCCCACTTGTTCAAGACAATGGGGTATGCGGGATGGGTCATTCTCTTTGACGAGGCGGAGCTTTTGGGGCGACTTTCCCGCAAATCGCGTCAGGCCGCGTATCTCAACCTTTCCAAGTTCCTCTTCCCCGTGGAATCTCTGGAATCAGTCTATACGGTAAGTGCATTTTCCACCTCGTTTGCGGAGGAGGTCATCTCCGGCAAGGATGATTTCGGTTTCCTTGAGCTCAGCCAGCTTGAGGAAGGGGAGATTCGGATTATCAGGAATGTGCTTCAGCAAATTCTGGATGCCAATGAGCTCAGGCCATTGACCGACGAGGAGCTAAGCGATTCCATCGCCACGATTATCGAAATCTATGGACAGGCGTACGGGAACGATTACCGTTCCTGCAAGGAACAGATTGCCAAGCTTGCGCGGCAGACGGGTTACCTGCTCCGTACGCGTATCCGTGCCACCATCGAGGCTTTGGATCAAGTCTCCCAATACGGGGACGTGGGTACCATCTCTTCCACTGCTGTGGATACGGGTTCTCTTTCAGAGACGCTTGATCAGATGCTGGGTGGGGCGGAAGAATAACACCAACCGAATCATAGTTCTTGTTGTCATGGGGAGATGTGCGTCTCCCCTTTTTGTGCTTGCATTACAGGAAATGCGAAAATTGTCCAAATGCTAAAACGGAAGAATATCTTCGTATGGCATGTAAAGTATGGGTACTTTCGGGCGGATTTGAATCCTTGCGTGCCATCGGATTGCGCAATGCCTGAAAGCTCTTGGAGGATATTCCCAATAAGGTTCGTGATGCGATGGGCATCATTGTTGGTGTGAACCTGCTGGATCAAGATGGAAAAGCATGCTTCGAGACAGATGTTCCTCCCTATCCAATCGGTATTTCCTGCAAGGGTGTCTATTATTATCGCAGTGGTAGTGCCCGTCAGATATTGACCGGGCCAGCACTAGAAGTCTTCTTGATGCGCAAGCGCTGTGCTGCTTGGGATAATTTGCCTTTTCCTGCATTTGAAATGGAGGATGTGGATGACAATGTGATTGCAAGGTTCAAAAAGCTTGCGGCGAAGAAGTGGCGCATTGACACGAGTTTCCTTGCTGAGACTAAAGAAGTTGGCTATAGTAGTTTTTTGTTGACCGAACGTCTTCATGCGTCTCTCCCTTCAGGAACAACCCCTGGCTTCCCATTTGCTTCCAGCTTGGCACCATCTGTGACTCTTTCGCGTTTATCCTCGCATGGCTGTAATTATCATGGCAAAAGTGGGCGAATTCTTCTGTCTTGATGCCACCAAAGTTGCACCTTGGTGAGCATGTCGTGAAAGCATTGATGAAGCATCTCCATGGCCTTCGTTCCAGGCAATTCCGGGATTTCTGCCT
Organism: Bacteroides uniformis; assembly: GCA_963618365.1. Classification (GTDB taxonomy): domain Bacteria; phylum Spirochaetota; class Spirochaetia; order Sphaerochaetales; family Sphaerochaetaceae; genus RUG023. The sequence goes on along the minus strand of CAVESN010000088.1, from coordinate 6,428 downwards.
TGATAACTTCAGATGTTGCCCTCTGTTTTGTTCCCTATCTTGAAGTTCCTTCTTGTTTTGCATTTGAATTATAATTTTTTTCTATTAAATGAAATGTTTCTCTATCTTGTTCGTGGTTGTAGCTAAATGCACCACGATATGCTATAACTGTGTGCATGACAATTCGTGAATCTATCCATCAAGTAAAGCTTGCTAGCAAAAGGCTAGCCACATCTTCGCTTGACGAGAGGAATGAGGCGCTTTCCCTTGTCAGGGAAGGGCTGAGAAGAGATTGGGATTTTATTGCTTCCGCCAACAAGCAAGACATCATGCATGCAAAGGCGGAAGGTGTTTCTCCTGTATTGCAGGCCCGTCTTCTCTTTGACGAGAACAAGCGGGATGCAGTCTCTTGTGGCATCGATGATGTCATGTCGCTGGCCGATCCTGTGGGGAAGACCTTGGAAAAACGTGAATTGGATACTGATCTTGTGCTGAGCAGGGTGAGCGTTCCTCTCGGAGTGGTCGGCATGGTCTTCGAGTCGAGGCCGGATGCATTGGTGCAGATAGTCAGCCTTGCATTGAAAAGTGGCAATGGCATCATCCTCAAGGGGGGAAGCGAGGCGCTATCCACGAACAAGGCGCTTGTCGCTTCGATGCGCCACTCTTTGGAAAACACATCCTTGAAAAGTGATTGGCTGCTTTTGCTGGAGAAAAGGGATGATGTTGCCACCATGCTTCAGAGCGGGGATGATATCGACTTGCTCATTCCACGGGGTTCAAACTCTTTTGTGAAGTATGTGATGGAGCATACCGACATTCCCGTGCTTGGCCATTCCAGTGGTATCTGCCATCTCTACGTCGATGCATCGGCTGACCTTGAGCGCGCATGTGCGCTTAGCGTGGATGCCAAGACCAATGCTCCTTCCGCTTGCAACTCGATAGAAACATTGCTGGTTTCCCGAAAGATTGCGCCTCTCTTTGTTCCCATGGTGGTGGATGCATTGCGAGCCAAAGGGGTTGTCGTGCATGGTGACTCGCTGGTTGCCTCGTGGGTTCCTGACGTGATTCCCTATCAGGATGGCGATTGGGACAAGGAGTATCTTGCGCTTGAGATCAACATCCATGTCGTGGATTCGGTGCAGGAGGCTGTGAACCATATCAATCTCCATGGATCGCACCATACCGATGCAATCGCTACACGGGACAAGGAGCATGCCATCTTCTTCCAGCGTCAGGTGGATTCGGCGGATGTATTTGTCAATGCCTCGACGCGCTTCGCTGACGGATACCGCTTCGGTCTTGGTGCGGAGGTGGGAATCTCTACCAGCAAGATTCATGCACGGGGTCCCGTGGGACTTATGGGATTGATGACAAGCAAATGGTTGCTTGAGGGCAATGGGCAGGTGGCAGCCACCTATATGGGACCGAATGCGAAGTCGTTCACACACAGGGATTTGGTATGAGGCAATGGAAGAAAATTCGTCGGGTGGTGGTCAAGGTCGGCACCAATTTGCTTTCCTTGGAAGGAGGCGTGATTGACGAGAGGCGGATAGATGATATGGCCCGTCAAATCGCGGCATTGCAGGATGAAGGCTACCAGATGCTCCTTGTCTCCAGCGGTGCGGTTGGCATGGGCGCAAAGCAGCTTGGACTGAAGGATGCCGTCAAGCAAATCCCGATGCGACAGGCGTGCGCCGGAATCGGCCAGCCGCTACTGATGAGCTCCTATCGCAAGGCATTCGAGAAATACCGTTTGCATTGCGCCCAAATTCTTCTGACCCGTAGCGACATGAACAATCGGACGACCTATGTCCATTTGCGCGAAAGTGTTTTCACCCTGCTGGATCTGCATGTGGTGCCCATATTCAATGAGAACGACGTGGTCTCAACTGCGGAAATTGGCACTGCGTTCGGGGATAACGACCGGATGAGCGCCATGGTCGCCAGTAAGATAGATGCGGATCTTTTGGTAATTCTCTCTGACATAGAGGGGCTCTACACAGCCGATCCCAAGAAGGATCCGAACGCCCAGCTGGTCAGTGAGATTGAATCTCTGGATACCAAGACGATGGGGTATGCGGGGGGGGCGGGGAGCACGTTCAGCACCGGGGGGATGAAGACCAAGCTGGTCGCGGCCAAAATCGCTACGGTTGCGGGATGCGGGACTGTCATCGCCAGCGGGTTCAAGAAGGATGCGTTGATCAAGATCGTCCATGGCAAGGAAATAGGGACTTTCATCCATCCCAAGAAACGGCTCAGCCAAAAGGAGCGATGGATCTTGAATAACACCCATCAGGGAGTGATTGTCGTCGACGAGGGCGCAAAGAGGGCTTTGCTTGCCCATAAGAGTCTGCTTCCCAGCGGAGTCGTCAAGGTAAGCGGGGATTTCGCCGGCGGTGATGTGGTGCAGATAGCGGATGAGGGGGGGACCGTGTTTGCCAAAGCGGTTCCTTACTATGACAGCACGCAGGCCTCCCTCATGGCGGGACACTCCAACCGCGAGCTTGACGGGCTTTTGGGAAAGGGGCACAAGGATGTGCTTTTCCGTCCTGAAGACATGGTGATTCTTGGGGAAGTGGAGAGCTGAGATGAACGGGAACGTCAGGGTCTATCCTCCGTTGAACAGCGTCTTCGGTCCTTTCCGCTCCCAGCAGGATTCCCCCTTGCTCTCCATCGGCATCATCGATGATGCTACTGAAGAGAGGCTTTATGCCGTGCTTGACTGGTATACTTCCCACATGGATTATGACATCCATGTCTTGACCACCCTGGGAAGATTCGATGTCGAGAACCTCATGAGGAGATATCCCTCGGTCACATGCCTTGTCTTCATGACAAGCGGATTCAGCGGAGAGAGGATCAACCAGTTTGCCTATGGGTGCCGTTCCCGCTTCTTCTTCATTACCCATTGTGGTGCGGACCTCATCTATTTTGACAGCGCCAAGGTGGGGGAAGTGATGGCAGGAAAGGAGCATCCCGCGATGGTGGTGCCCCTCAGGTTGAACAGCAAGGGGGAGTGCACCCCTGATATCCGCATCCCCCTTTTGACGAAGGAGGGGGAGATAGATGTCGCTTGCGACATGCCTGACGCCAATGCGACTCGTTTTTCCTCGCTCTATCCCATCATGGGGCGGGGCTGGTACGACACTGCTTTGTTCCAGAGGTTGCGTGGGTATGACGAGCAAATCCATAGCGAGTATTGGCAGGCGCTGGACTGGGGAATACGCTGCTGGATGATGGGGCATCCCATCTACCTCTCCACGTTTCTCGTTGAGTTCTATCCTGCGATGCTCTCTCTCGTGGAGGATCAAAGTGCACGTGCAGGATGGGAAAGATGCCTGACCAAGGCGCTGGGGGTGAAGGTTACGCATGGCAAGGTGGAACTAGTAAAGCCCAAGCGGCATTTTGACCGTGATGCCTGGAGAGGGGAGGTCAAGCCTCGTCTCCGCTATCAGGTAAAACGGAGTTATCCCACGTTGGTGGAATCTTGGGGGGTCCGATGAGAGGTCGGAGCCTTGCCTTCCTTTTCTCCTTGCTGCTCTGCCTGCCGGCCAGCGCGCGGACAAATCCTTTCTCCTATCCCGTACAGACAATTTTTGTCGATCCCGGCCATGGAGGGAAGGATGGCGGAGCGGTACGCAACTACAGCTGGGGTACCGTCGAGGAGAAGGAGATTGTGCTTGATGTCGCATCGCAGGTCGCAGCTAAGCTCAAGGCGCAGAAACCCGAATGGCATGTAATCATGACACGGAGCGAAGACGTGTTCGTGCCGCTTTCCAAGCGTTGTGAGATAGCCTATGAAACACCACTTGCCCCCAAAAGTTCCGCATTGTTCGTCTCAATCCATGTCAACAGTGCGGCCAACAATTCGGCAAAGGGATTCGAGGTGCTGGTGCGGGACCCGCAGAGGGAGAGTGTGATGATCAGCAGGCAGACTCCCCGTGAGAACATCCCGCTCTTTTGCGCCCATACGGACAGGGAACTCAATGCGCTCCTTACCCAAAGGGGAGCTGAAGTTGCGCACGTGGTCAATGATGAGCTTGCCCGCTCTTTCAGCTCAAGGGGAGTGAAGGAGCAGGATGTGCAAGTGCTTCGCGAGAGCCGCACCCCCGCCATCCTCATCGAGATCGGTTTTCTGACCAACGAGGAGGAGGCGAGGAGCTTGATGGATGACTCCTGGCGCGAGAAGATGGCCTCCTCCATCGCCTTTTCCATCCTCAAGGCCGCGGAGCTTTAGTTCTCCTGGAACTGCCTTTCCCTTTCCTGGACTATCAAGCCAAACTTAAGGTTCTTCAATTGCTGGGAGAGGCTGACCTTGTAGATATGCGGGTTGATTAGGCGTAGGTATGTCGGATGGAACGCGCCCAAATTCTCTTTCACCTGTTTCTGCAGTTCTTGCAGCATGGGAGCGGGATTGATTCTCTTTCCCTGCTCGACTTGCTTGATGAGCATCGCTTCCGCTTTCGCGTAGGAAGTCGGTTTCATCTGGAAGAAGTCCGCTTCGCTGAAGGGGTGGTAGAACGTGTACTTCTGTCCGGCCACGATTTCTTCGCTTTGCAGTGCAATCAGGTCCGCGAGAGCCTGTCCGTTCGCATCGAAGAAGCGGTAGACCTGCTTGATGCCGGGGTTGGTTGTCTTCTGGGTGGTGTTGCTGATCTTCATGGTCGCCAGCATCTTCCCGTCTTCCCCTGCCTTCGCACAAAGCTTGTAGACGCCGTTGAGGCTGCTCTGGAAGCCTCCTGTGACTAGATGCGTGCCGATGCCCCAGCTGTCGATGGGGGTGCCGCCGGCAACCAGTTGCTGGACGATATCCTCGGTCAGGTCGTTGCTGACAGTGATGGTGGCATCCTCCAATCCCGCAGCATCCAATCTCTTGCGCACCTCCTTGGGAAGGTAGGAGAGGTCGCCCGAGTCGATTCTCACTCCAATCTTTTTTCCTTTGTTCTTCATCTCAAGTCCTACGGTGATGGCATTCTCGATTCCGGAATGGAGCACGTCGTAGGTGTCGATGAGAAGGATTGCGTTGTTCTCATAGAGCTCTGCGAACTTGCGGAAAGCTTCCAGCTCGCTGGAAAAGCTCATGATCCAGCTGTGTGCCATCGTCCCTCCGACGGGGATGCCATAGACTTTTCCCGCAAGCGTGTTGCTGGTAATCGCGCATCCTCCGATATAGGCCGCACGGCTTGCAGCCATTGCCCCTTCCCCTTGGGCGCGCCTCAACCCGAACTCCATGATTGCGCCACCCTTGGCGGCACGGCACATGCGGGCGGCCTTGGTGGCAATCAGTGTCTGGTAGTTGATGGTGTTGAGGATGATTCCCTCAAGCAGCTGCGCCTCGACCAGGTCGGTGTGGATGCGTAAAAGCGGTTCTCCCGGGAACACGACCGATCCCTCCTTGAATGCGTACACATCGGCATGGAAGCGGTACTGCGAAAGATATTCGAGAAAAGGCTTCTTGAAGGTGCCCAGACTTGCCAGGTATTCGATGTCGTCCTTCTCAAATGAGAAATGCTCCAGCTTGTCGATGAGCTCTCCGAGTCCCGTGAAGACGGCGTACCCGCCATCAAAGGGGTTGTTCCTATAGAACATGTCGAAGACTACTTGGGGGTTGTGGTTCGTGGCCAGATACCCCTGCATCATCGTCAATTCATACAAGTCTGTGTACAGAGCGCTTACATGCATTGTGTGCCTCTCACTGTTTGGCGGGAATTTCGCTGAATCCGCAATAAGGAATCAGGTTCTCGGGGATTGCGATGGAACCATCCTTTCTCTGGTAGTTCTCCAAAATGGCAACTATCGTCCGGGAGAGGGCTGTCGCAGTGCCGTTGAGCATGTGCACATAGCGGAGCTTGCCCTCGTCGTCGCGATAGCGGATCTGGAGGCTGCGGGCCTGGTAGTCGGTGCAGTTGCTGGTGGAGGTGACCTCCCCGTACTCGCCGTTTTCCCCGCGACCCGGCATCCATGCCTCGATGTCGAACTTGCGGTAGGCAGGGGCGCCAAGGTCTCCGGTGCAGGTGTCGATG
>CAVESN010000088.1:0-416 GCA_963618365.1 Bacteroides uniformis | reverse complement strand
CCTGATAGATCTCCTCCTCTATGGAAAGAAGGAACTCATGCCACTTGTCCGACTCCTCGGGAAGGCAGTAGATGAACATCTCCAGTTTGGAGAACTGGTGGACGCGGTAGAGCCCCTTGGAGTATTGGCCTGCGGCTCCTGCCTCCCGGCGGAAGCAATGGGAGAGGCCGGTCATCTTGATGGGGAGGTCCTTTTTCTCCAGCACCTTCCCCGAATAGTATCCGCCAAGGGTAATCTCGGCGGTTCCGACCAAGGCGGTGCCCGTTCCCTCGAGCGTGTAGATGTTGCTCTCCTCCCCACGCGGGTTGAACCCTATGCCTCCGAGAATCTCCTCGCGCGCCACATCCGGGGTGATGAAGGGGGTGAAGCCGTGCTTGAGGACGATGTCAATCGCATAGCGCTCGATGGCCATCTGT
>CAVESN010000087.1:0-8038 GCA_963618365.1 Bacteroides uniformis | reverse complement strand
TGAGGCTTGAGGCATAGTTGTGGGTAAGTTGGACAGTTTGGGTTGAGTGACGGGGAGAAGGCTTGATTGCAAATAACCATCTCTTTCCTTTTGACGAGAGATTGCAAAACCAATAAAAGGGAGAGAGATGGTGAATATCCTTAGGGTGATGAAGTCATTGTTGCGTGTCAAGAAGTGCGTCGTGGAAGGTTTTGGGCTGGAACCCCGTCAAGCTGGTAGTAAGGGTGAGGCCGCACAAGAGGGATTCGGCCCGGTGCCCTGTGTGCGGCAGGAGGTGCTCGGGCTACGACACCCTCGGGGTGCGCAGATGGCGTGCGCTTGACTTCAACGGCGTGCGCGTAGAGCTTGAGATGGAGCAGAAGAGGGGTTGCTGCAAGGAGCATGGCGTGGTGACCCCAAACGTGCCATGGGCATATCGGGGAAGCATGTTCACCATGGAGTTCGACAGGGTGGTGGCATGGCTTTCCAGGTGCGTCTCGAAGAAGGCCGTCTCCGAATTCATGGGGATAGACTGGGCGACGGTGGGGAGATGCGTCTCCAGGGTGAGGGACGACCTTGAGCCGGATCTTGCATCCCGTCTCGACGGACTGGCAAGCATAGGCATAGACGAGACCTCCTACAAGAAGGGGCACAAGTACGTCACGGTGATAGTCAACCATGACACCGAAGACGTCGTCTGGGTCCATGAGGGCCATGGAAAGACTGTGCTGGAAATGTTTTACGGGCAGCTGACGGACGAGCAGAAAGCCTCCATAAAGGTGGTCACCGGAGACGGCGCGAGATGGATCGGCGACTGCGTCGAGAAGTACACTCCCTCCTGCGCGAGGTGCATGGACTCGTTCCATGTCGTCCAGTGGGCAGGCAAGGCCCTTCTCCCGAAGAAGGGGAAATCCTCCAAGGGAAGGCCGAAAAAGGATGACAGGCAGGGCGAGGAGGAGAAGAGGATCAGGGAGAGGGCGGATCGCATAAAGGGCTCCTCCTACGCCGTGGGCAAGGCCCCGGAGCATCTGACCGACAACCAGAAAAAGACGCTCGAGATGATCAGGGTCCAGACGCCGCGCTAATGCAGGGCGTACGACATGAAGGAGTCGCTCCGCCTCATCCTCAAGATGACTGACACGGAAAAGGCAAGGCTCGCATTGAAGAAATGGAGGTGGAGGGCTCCCACTCGAGGATCGAGTCCTTCAAGAACCTCTCGGCCAAGATAAAGAGGAACGAGCCATTCATTCTCAACACCATCGCCCTCGGCCTCAGCAACGCCCGCATCGAGGCTACGAACAACAACATCAAGCTCATCATCAGACGCGCCTACGGCTTCAGAAACTTCAAAAGCATGCCCGACATGATCTACCTCTGCTGTTTCGGCCTCGTTGTCCCTCTCCCGGGAAAGACTTACCCAAAACCAGAGAAGGCCGCCTGATCATGCTTTTACCCACACCTTTGCATGAAGAGCCTTATTATTGCATATGTCTACTATTTTATGTAGTTAACTACACTTTATGCGCTTTTCAGTTGCATGCATCACTTCCCTTTGGGGAGGGGTAGCGCTACGTGTCAAAGGTGCAAATCAATCCTTTGCACAAAAGCATGCTCATCGAGTTCGCCCCATCCTCCCTTCCCTTGGGGCGATTTCAATCCACCAGCTACCTGCTGTTACGGCTGAGGCGCATCTTTGGCTACTACGCCCCGCGTAAGCATGATGAGGTGCTTGCCACTATCGCCCTTTTCATCCGATTGACACCCTCCGCTCCTGTGCATACCATGAAGAGGTCCTAGGGGTGGTCGAAAGGCCTGAGATGATACCCGTTACCTGATCTGGATAATGCCAGCGTAGGGAGTGGAGCACTTCACAAACCCCCGGATTATCTTTCTGGGAGGTGCAAAATGCACAACAAGTTGATTGCCATGGCTGCAGCCATGCTTTTCTCCGGCTCTCTCTTGCTTGCCGGTGGAACCAAGGAAAAGGTACCCGAAGCAAAAGAGCTTACCCTCTACACGACCAGCTCATTCGCCGGGGAGTGGGGACCCGGGCCGAAAATCGCAAAGGATTTCGAAAAGAAGACCGGCATCAAGGTCAACCTTGTCGATGCGGGAAGCACGGGGGAGATGGTCTCCAGGCTTGTCAGCGAGAAGGACAACCCGAGGGCCGATGTGGTCATCGGCATTCCCGACTCGCTCGCATCCAAAATCTACGAAGCGGACATCCTGGATTCCTACGAAAGCCCCATGTTGTCTCAAATCCCCGATTTCCTGCAATTCGACCCGCAAAACAGGTTGCTTCCCTACGACTATGGCAACTTTGCGTTTGTCTATGACAGCGAGATGCTTACAGAGGAGGATCTCCCCCATTCGCTTGAGGATTTGCTTGACAAGAAGTATGCGGAAAAAGTCATCCTGATCGACCCACGCACCAGCGCAGTCGGCATGGGTCTCCTTCTCTGGACCATCGAAGTCTATGGAGAAGAGCACTACCTCGATTGGTGGAAGCAGATGAAGCCCAACACGCTCACCATCTCCAGCGGATGGTCAAGCGGCTACGGGCTCTTCACCGAAGGAGAGGCTCCGCTTGTAATCAGCTACACGACCAGCCCCGTCTACCATGTCATGTATGAAAACACCACCCGCTACAAGGCGCTCCTCTTCTCCGAAGGGCACAGCACCACCGTTGAGGGGATGGGAATAGTCAAGGAAAGCCACCACCTAAAGGAGGCGAAGGAGCTGGTTGACTATGTGCTGGGGGATGCGCAGGCATTCATCGCAACAACCAACTCCATGTACCCTGCAAATAGTACCTGCGCCCTTCCCCAGGCGTTCGAATATGCGCCCAAACCGCAAGAGAGTCTCATGCTTGATGCAAAGGAGATCGAACAAAAACAGGATCTCTGGCTGGATGCATGGGAAGAAGCGATGCAGGGAAAATGACCAGGCGTTCCTATTCCGATGTGCCGCTATGGGTGGCTTTCCCCGCCATGGCGACTATCGCCATCCTTTTCTTCCTCCCTCTCATTGCGATGCTTTCGAGGGCATGCACAAGCGGAAAGCTAATCGCAACCCTTACGGACCCCTATCTCCACGGGGTGCTCAGGTTCACCGTCTGGCAGGCGCTGCTTTCCACATTGGCATCGCTTGCCATCGGTCTTCCCGGTGCATGGATCATGGCCACCTACAAGTTTCCCGCCAAGCGGCTATTCAGAGCCGTGTGCACCGTCCCCTACGTATTGCCATCTATCCTTGTCGTGCTGGGGTTCGTCATCTTCTACGGGAACAACGGTTTCCTCAACAGGGTTTTGATGAGAATTCTCAAGTCAGATGTTCCACCCCTAAAGATACTCTACTCCCTCAAGGCCATCATCCTCGCCCATGCCTTCTACAACTTCCCTTTGGTCATGCACCTCGTCTCCACCGCATGGAGCCAGCTGGATCCCCACCCGGAAGAGGCCGCGCTCACCTTGGGGGCAAGCCGTTTCACGGTGTTTTACACCATCACCCTCCCACGTCTCATGGGAATGGTAGCTTCCTCGGCGCTCCTCGTCTTCCTTTATTGCTACGGAAGCTTCTCCATCATCCTTGTCCTGGGAGGAGGACCGGCCTATACGACGATGGAGAGCGAGATCTACCGCTATGCGAAGATCTCCCTCGACATGGACAAGGCCGCAACCCTTGCCTGCATCAGCCTCTGTGTCGCATTAGTCTTTCTCCTTCTCTATCTGGCCTTGTCCCGCCACATCACCCAGAAGGAGGGCGTCTCCTCTTCCTCCAGGAAAGCAGAGAGGAAACCGGAAGGATTGGCTCTCTTTTTGCTTTGCGCTTACGCATGCCTTGCCTTTCTCTTCGTCCTAGGCCCGATTGCAAGTGTCATCGCGAGGTCCTTCATCACCAAGGCGACAAGAAGCGCTCCCAGCGCTTTCAGCACTTCCTGGTACCAAGCGCTCTTTGCGAAGAGCAACCTGACGGGAACGATGGGCATAGCTCAGAACGCACTAAGTAGCAGCTTGCTGCTTGCCACCCTTTCCGCGCTTATTTCCATCCCCGTCTCCCTCTCCCTGGTCTGTGTCATGAGGAAAGAACATCACCTTTCCACACTGCTAGAGCTCTTTTGCATGCTTCCCCTTGCGGTAAGCAGCGTGATGGTAGGAGTGGGATACCTGTTTCTCTCCTCCCGCTTAAACATCGAAGGGTACATCCCCATAGTGGCGGCGCACCTTGTGGTCGCGCTCCCCGTCTCCATCCGCACCATATTGCCCTGCGCAAGAACACTTTCCGATCACTACATCGGTGCCGCACACACCCTCGGCGCAGGAAAATTGCAATGTTTTCTGACCATCGAGCTGCCGCTTCTCCGCTCCAGCATAATCACTGGCACGGCATTCGCATTCGCCATGAGCCTGGGGGAACTCAATGCCACGCTGACACTCGCGAAAGGAAGCGTGCGTACCATACCGATAGCCATGTACCAGCTCATAGGGTCCTACAACTACCAGGGAGCGTGCGCGCTCGCAAGCGTGCTCATAGCAGTCAGCATAATCCTCTTCTGGCTCAATGAACGGCTACGGGGAAAGGAGAGCTTGCTATGATGGTGCTCTCAGGAAGCATGTACAGCGCTTCCCTCAAAGGGAAGACCCATTTCACCCTTCTCCTTCCTTCGGACACGCAAGTACTGGGCGATGGAAGCATACTATTCAAGCAGCCGCCCTACAAGACCATCTATTTGCTTCATGGGCTTGGAGGGGACGATTCCGACTGGCTCACCCACACCACGGTAAGCCACCTTGCCAAGCAAAAAGGATTGTGCGTGGTGCTTCCCTCCTGCCAATCCTCGTTCTACCAGGGAGCATGGGCGGAGTATGTGGGGAAAGAGCTGGTCGAGGTGACACGACGTTCATTTCCTCTCTCCACCAAACGGGAAGAGACCTGGGTCATGGGCGCGTCGATGGGGGGCTGGGGAGCGCTTAACCTCGCATCGCTCTATCCTGAGACATTCGGGCGATGTATCGCGCTCTCGGTTGCTCCCATGGGAAGAGAAATCCCCCATCCCGTCTGTCCGCTTTACCTTGGATGCGGGAAAGAGGATCCCCTCCTCAAGGAGAACAGAGAGATAGCCAAGAACCTCAAAGCGAAGCTTTTCCTCTCTCCCGGCGGCCACGATTGGGCCTACTGGAACACCGCCTTAAAGGAGGTTATGGCAACTGCTCGATGATCTTTCGGTCGCTGGGAGCGAAAGGCATCTTCTCCATCTCTTCCTTGGTCACCCACGCCACCTTGGCATGGACGGAAAGGGAGAATGAGAATTCAGCAGGAATGGCAATTCTTCTTGCAACAAGGTGGAAGCACGTATCCTTGTGCACGAAATCGGTCGTTGCAACCTCCTCCCCCACCTCGATGGAGAGCCCAAGCTCCTCCCTCCATTCCCGCTTCAACGTCTCTTCAACGCTCTCCCCATAGCGGTTCTTTCCCCCCGGGAACTCCCATAGTCCTCCGATGGCTCCCCCTTTCACACGCAGTCCCACGAAGTATTTTCCCTCGCGGTTCTGTAGGATTCCGCACGTAGTGATTCGTCTTTCCATCTCCCGCTCCTTACAGCAACACCAGCATAGGGAAGAGAAAATGGATGAGCGCAACGCCAAGCACCGCAATACCCCATCCCTTCTTGTGTTTCTCGATATGATTTGCCAGCGCGCCACCCCCTTCTCCATGGTTCTGGCTCCGGGTGAGGAACGCATACCATGCACAAAGGGGGAAAAGGGTCAAAGTGACCACCAAGTCCCCCAGGAGTCTCGGTCCGGGTGCATAGGGGACAAACAGGGAGATGATTCCAAGGGAAAAACCTCCCCAGAAGAAGAGGTGGCGTACCCACGCCACACGTCGAAACGCATACCTGAGCGAGAGAAGGATGGGAAGTTGTGCGCCATACTGGTCACCCAGCAGCATCATCGCGGAGAGGAAAAGATAGAGCTCCTCCAACAGATAGACCTGAGCCATCACAAGCTCTCCTCCAACTCCTCACTGGTAAAGAACCCATGCCTTGCCAGCTCCTTTCCCTTCCATTGGTGGATGCGGCAGCCATTGAGAGCGGCATCAAATGGCGTAAGCCCCTGACCTAGCAGGCAGAGGATGATGCCCGACAGCACATCGCCGCTGCCGGCAACGCCGAGTGCGGGATTCTTCCCATCAAGAAAGAACATCTTTTTCCCCTCTACGATCTGGTTGACCGCACTCTTGAGGACAATAGTGGCAGAAAGGAGATAAGAAAGCTCGGAAATTCCCTCGTTCAGCACACAAGGTGAGTCATGGACAATATCATGGCCAAGCAACGAAGAGGAAAGAGTTGCAAGTTCCCCCACATGGGGGGTAAGCACCATGGAAGATTCGGAACGATAGCCCTTTTTCACCAGAGAAGCCAATGCAGAAATACCATCGGCATCCACCACCACCGGCCGCTTGCTCTCCAGAATCTTTAGGAGGAGCTCCTCCCTTGCTCCTCCCCACCCCGGACCCGCAAGCACCGCATCGAAGCGGGAAAGGTCAAACCCTTCCTCAAGATGGCGGACCATGACCGAAAGCCCGGCGCTCGCCACTGCCACAGGATAGGAATCCTCATCGCTAAAGAGGGTCACTAGTCCGCTACCCGCATGAAATGCGGCGTTGCACGAAAGCCTTGCGGCACCCGTATATTCCCTGCTTCCGGCAAAAACCGCCACGCTGCCACGGCTGTTCTTGAATGCGTCTAGGCGCATAACAGGCTCCTTCTTCATGGCAACAGACTCCCACGTGCCGACATAAGGGACGGAAGCCACAAAACGAGGAGGGAAAGAAGGGTTAAGCACCTCGATGCGCTTCCCAGCAGAAGCGCAAAAGAGAGGATGGAACATGCACGCTTTCGCATGCCCCATCGCATAGGTCAGATCCGCATGGAAAGTAGTCGAAGAGGAAGAAACCTCGTCGGCCATGCCACTGGGGATGTCTATGGCGATCTTGAGCGCACGGGTATTGCGGTTCGCCATCTCAACCCACGCCCGGCCCTCCCCCTCAATCGGGCCCTTCAATCCTACGCCGAAGAGTCCATCGACAATCACCTCGGCCGATTCTATCGCAGACTGGGCATCTTCCCCGCCAATCCAAGAGACTTGAAAATCGGTGAGGGCCTTTCTTTGCACAAGGCAAAGCTCGCTTTTGGACTCCATGCAAAGCAAAGAGAGGGAGGAGAAACCATCCGTGGCGAGAAAGCGCGCAAGAGCAAGCGCATCCCCTCCGTTGCCACCGGGCCCCACCAGGAAGAGCACACGGCTTTCCTTGGAGAGATGGTCCAAGTGCTCCATGGAAAAACCCATGCGGCTAGAGGCTTGTTCCATCAAGAGAAGCGGAGGAATATGCTCCTGGCTTCTCGCATCCAATCGTTGCGCCTGTACGCAGGAAACAAGGTAGTCCATATGGGCATGGTAACACAACAAGGGACGCTCTTGTACACCCTTTGCCATCATGCTACATTGCTTTCCAAGAGGTGACACATGGCTGATGATGGACTCACATGTGCATTGAAGGCCCAATTTCCGGGCTTCACGCTTGATGTTTCATTCTCCGTGAAAAAAGGAGAGCTTGTATGCCTCATCGGTCCCTCCGGATGTGGCAAGAGCACCACGCTCGGCATCCTCTCCGGCCTGGTGAAATGCTCAAAGGAGAGCACCATCACCCTCGAAGGAAAAGAGATTGCGAACCTTCCACCAGAGAAACGGCAAGTGGCCCTCGTCTTCCAGGATTATGCCGTCTTTCCCCACATGAATGTAGGAGAGAATGTCGCATATCCTCTCAAGCTACAAAAAGTTCCACGACGGAAACGGAAGGAGAAGGTCGCCCAATACCTGGATATTGTCTCACTTCGTGGCTTTGAAAAACGGAAGCCGAACCAGCTCTCAGGAGGAGAGAGGCAACGTGTCGCACTCGCACGGGCGCTTGCAAGCAAGCCAAAACTGATGCTGCTTGACGAACCCCTTTCCGCCTTGGACGCGAAGCTGCGCAAGCACCTATGCGAAGAGATCAAGAG
>CAVESN010000086.1:4867-8040 GCA_963618365.1 Bacteroides uniformis | reverse complement strand
TCCTTTGCAAGACATACAAAGTCTTACAGGAGAACGAGTATACCCCCCCCCGTGTGTCTGTTGCAAGCCTCTTCTCGGGCCTATTTTCGTGTTATGTATGCTTTTCCCAACTTCATCGCATGCTTGCCTTGCCGCTTGACAATCCTGCTTTGGCTTTTGCCACCGTACATGGCAATGTTGGAAAACGGGAGATCGCACAGGAAATGTGATTGAGCCTCCTGGGCAAAAAGCATAGACTCGGCTCCATGGATTCCTACAAGCTTACTGCGAAAGCGTGCTATCTCAGTTATGTGGTGCAGGCTCTTGTCATCAACATGCCTCCTCTTCTTTTTGCCACCTTCTCCCGCCTTTACGGGATGAGCGAGCGGCACATGGGATTTCTGATTCTCCTCATATTCTGTGTCCAGATTGTCGTTGATTTGCTTTCCACTTTTCTTTGTCTTCGTCTGGGATATCGGAAGACGATGCTGCTGGGACATGCGTCGGTTGTCACGGGCCTTCTTGTCATGGCATTCTTTCCTGGCTTTACCGGGTTGGTATGCTCTTTGGTCCTGCAGGGACTTGGGAGCGGGTTGGTGGAGGTGCTTGTCAGTCCGATTGTCCAATACATGCCGTCTTCCAACGACAAGGAGCATATGATGGGACTCCTTCACTCCTTCTATTGCTGGGGCATGGTCCTTGTTATCCTTGTCACTACGCTTCTCTATCATTTTGTGGGAGAAGGGAGATGGTTCCTTATTCCCCTCTTCTGGCTTCCGCTTCCCATGGTGGCTTTCTCCCTCTTCCTTACGGTCCCCATCGCACCGGTTCCGGGAGACAAGAAGGGAGATGGCATCGGCCTTCTGGCGCTTTTACGCTCTCCTCTCTTCTGGGTGCTCTTGGTGATGATGCCACTCGGTTCTTCCAGCGAGCAGGCGGTGGGGCAATGGGTGAGCTACTATGCCGAGCTGAGCCTTGGCCTCTCCAAGCTCGCGGGGGATCTTGCTGGTCCCTGCCTGTTTGCGCTCATGCAGGGGCTTTGCCGGCTCTGGTACAGCAAGCAAGGCGATGTGCCGATCGAGAAGTTGATGCTTTGCCTCTCTCTGCTTTGTGTGGCGGGATACCTTTGTATTGTCCATGCACCGAGTCCGATGCTCTCGCTAGTCGGTTGCGCCATGGTGGGCTTCTCGGTGGGTTGCTTCTGGCCCGGTACTTTCAGTCTCTCCGCGCGCTATCTTCCTGGTGGCGGCACGCTTCTTTTCTCCTTGCTTGCGTTTTCCGGGGATCTTGGGTGCGGCATGGGCCCGCAAGTGGTCGCCTGGGCTCCCACTGTCAGCCAAGGTTTCTCCTATGCGGTAATCTTCCCTGCATTGATTGCCGCATGCATCCTTGTCCTCCATCGGTTGGCCGAAAAGAAAGGCCGGTAGAAGGCAAGACGTTTTATAGACATAGTCCTTGTCTAATCGGTACTCTTTGGGTGGAGTGAAGATGAGCGAGAAGAAATCGAAATTGCAACGGCAACTTAGTCCCACTCATGTGTGGGCCCTTGCCTTCGGGTGTGTGATCGGATGGGGTTCCTTCATCAACCCCGGTAAGAAATTCCTACCCAATTCCGGGGTGGCGGGGACTGCCATTGCGATGGCCCTTGGTGCCATCGTCATGGTCATCATCTCTTTCAGCTATGCCTATATGGTTCCCAAGTATCCCAAGGCGGGGGGAGAGTTCACTTTCACCAAAGCTTGCTTTGGCAAGCAATCTGCCTACATCTGCGGTTGGTTTCTGGTGGCCGCCTATCTCACCAACGTGCCGATGAACTCAACTGCGATTTCCTTGATTGTCGATGGACTTGACGGGTCCGCCGATATCTTGAAGTGGGGGTTCCATTACCAGCTTGCCGGGTTTGACGTGTGGGCCGGGGAGATGCTGCTGGCCATGGGCATTCTGCTTCTCTTCGGTATCCTCAACATCCTGGGGGTGGAGAAGGCCGGCATTGTCCAGACAATCCTTGCGGGGCTTTTGATTGGCTCGGTGGCGGTTCTTTCGATTTGTGTCTGTTTCAGCTCGAAGGTCTCTCTTGCCAACATGGAGCCGCTATGGGGGTTTGACAAGGCGGGTGCGCTAAAGGCATGGAATAACGGTGTGTACATGGGCGTGGATCCCTTTGCCCATAGGGGAGGGAGTGGAATCGTTTCTGCGATTCTTTCCACATTCGCAATCGCCCCTTGGGCCTACGTGGGGTTTGATACGATTCCCCAGGCTGCGGAGGAGTTCAATTTCCCTTACAGGAAAGTGAGCTTGATCATGATTGTCGCCATCCTTTTCGGTTGCTTCGTCTATACTGCCAACAACACGATTGCCGCGATAGCGCTAGAGCATTGGCCTGACTTGATTGTGGAAAGCAGCGCTGCCCCATGGCTTCTGCTTACTGCCGCAACGCACCTTCTCGGGCTTCCTGGCAAGCTTTTGGTGGGGACGGCAGTCTTCTGTGCGGTGCTTTCAGGAATCATGGGTTTCTATCTTGCCGCAAGCAGGTTGATGTACTCCATGAGCTTGGATGGGTATCTTCCCAAGTGGTTCGGCATGATTGACGCCAAGCATGGTACTCCACGCAATGCGCTTCTCTTTTGTATTGTCATCTCCCTCTCCGGCCCGATTTTGGGGCGTGAGGCTCTTGGCTGGTTTGTCGACATGTCGGCTATCGGCGCATCCATCGGTTACTTCTTTACTTGCGCATGTACCCTTGTGACAATGAGGCGGTGTGGTGAGGAGCATGGTTTCTTGAAGAGCGTTGCATGGCTTGGCGTGATTATCTCCGCCATCTTCATGGTGCTCCAGCTTATCCCCATTCCAGGTCTTTCCGGTGTTCATTTCGGCAAGGAGTCCTACATCTTGCTCGTCCTCTGGATTGGGCTCGGTGCAGTCTTCTACTGGAAGCAGAAGCAGTTCTTCGAGATAGAGGAGTAGCTACGCAAAGATTCCTGCGTTTGTAGTCTCGAAGCATATGATTGTATAATCAGGATGATGAGCGCAGGAGCTGGTGTATGGATTTGGATCTGAAAGCATTGAAGTTGGACAAGGAAAATGGTCAGGTGGAGGCGAAAAGCGCACGCAATGGCCTTCCCCTGTCCCTTTGGGAGACCTACTCGGCGTTTGCAAACAGCGACGGCGGGCAAATTCTGCTGGGCGTCTGGTGG
>CAVESN010000086.1:898-4857 GCA_963618365.1 Bacteroides uniformis | reverse complement strand
TCCGGAAGCTCGGAAACAAGAGTTCTGGAATACCATCAACAATCCCAAGCGAGTCTCCTGCAATCTCTTGAAGGCAGGCGATTTCAATGAGATCACACTGGAAGACGGAAAGACAGTCTTTATCATCCATGTCCCCCGTGGGGACATGGCATTGCGCCCCATCTATATCAATGATGATATCATGCATGGTTCCTACAAGAGAAACCATGAAGGGGATTATCATCTGACAAAAAATGAGATTGCCGCCATGCTTCGGGACGCCACACCGCTTCCCTATGATATGAAAGTGGTGGAGGAATTCGATTTGTCGGTCTTGTCGGAGGAGACGCTCTCCACCTACCGAAACTACCATGCATCCTACAGACCGAATCATCCATGGCACAAACTTTCTCTGGAACAATACCTGCAAATGCTTGGTGCCGCGGTGGACGAGGGAAAGGGTTTGCATCCCACCATGGCGGGAATATTGATGTTCGGAGAAGAGCAGGCTATTTCCCGGGTTTTCCCTGAGTACTTTCTGGATTATCGGGAGAGCCTGGATCCAGAAAGAGTGCGGTGGACAGATAGAATCCAATCGGTCTCCGGTACTTGGTCAGGAAACCTGTTTGACTTCTTCTTGCTGGTTGGACGTAAGCTTGTCATGGATCTCAAGGTTCCTTTCTCCCTCAAGGAAATGGTGCGTCAGGACAACACCCTTTTGCATGACGCGGTCAGGGAGGCTTTCGTCAATTGCCTGACCAACGCAGATTATCTTGGATCTCATGGTGTGGTGATCCTCAAAAAGAGAGATTCTCTCGTCTTCGAGAACCCCGGCACCATACGTATCGGTAAGGAGCAAATGGTTCGCGGCGGACTTTCAGATCCTCGAAACAAGAGCATCATGAAGATGTTCAACCTGATTGGATTTGGAGAAAGGGCAGGAAGCGGAATTCCTCTTATCATGCAAGTGGCAGAAACCTTCGGGTTGCGAAAGCCAGGCATAGAGGAAAACCAAACTCTTGATAGGACCTGTGTCACCATCTGGCTGACCAAGAGGGGTGCGGAAAACCCAGCTAGGGGTGCGGAAAACCCAGCTAGGGGTGCGGAAAACCATAGACGCGCTATCATCTCCTTTCTCTCGGACGAGGGTCCGTGCAGTGCAAGAACCTTGGCGGAGATGCTGAATCTTTCCTTGCGACGGACTCGGGAATTGCTTTCGGAGATGATGCAAGCGGGAGTACTTGCCTCTCGTGGGGCGAATAGTGAAAAGCGCTATTTCCTGAAAGAGTAGCATTCACATCTGTCCATGTTGCAGCATCGAATAACAGCCGGTCTCGGAGAAGACCAAATGGTCAAGGACTGGTATTCCCAGGATCTCTCCTGCTTTTTGAATTCTCTTGGTCACTATTACATCTTCCGGTGATGGGTTGAGGTCTCCGGATGGATGGTTGTGGGCAACTATCAATGCGCTTGCCCTCTTCTCGATTGCAGGGGCGAACACTTCCCTGGGATGCACTAGCGACTGGCTTACTGTGCCGAGGGAGACAAGTGTGGTGGAGAGGATTTCATGGGCTCCGTTGAGCGCTACTGCCAGAAAGACTTCCTGCATGCGCTGGCTGTAGTGGCGGATTTGCACATAGAGGTCCTGTGGCTTGAGGATTTGCCTTCCAAGGAATCGGTTGCACCGTCTCCCCATCTCGATCGATGCGGAAAGCAAACATGCTTTTGCTTTACCGATGCCGGGGATCCGGAGAAAATCCTCCATTTCCGGATTGGAATTCCTGTCCAGCAAGTCGAGCACCCGTTTTGCAAGTGTGTGGATAGGGGCCTCCTTGGTCCCGCTTCCGAGAAGTACCATCACCAACTCAAGGTCGCTGAGATATTGAGCGCTTGTTTGTTCCATCCGCTCCCGTGGCCTGTCCTCAACCGCCATGTGTTTGACGGGGCCGAGCTTTGTCATGATTTCTTTATACGTCATATACTAGTAAGAGCGTGGAAAATGAAGATTTGATTTGATTCTTGCGTAACATTTAAAAGATACGTCCCGATTGGTTTCGAAATGTTGCGTTCGCATTCAACGAATCGTTCCTTTCGTCATCTTTCCGATTATTCAAGACGCAAAGACAATTCCTTTTTAGGAATAACATACACCACTAACGCACCATTGCATGAGATTTCCTTATGGATAAGCCTCGAGAACATGCTTGCAGCTCCATTCTCTTCACATCTTCCTCTCCGGATAGAATTTGTCCTTCGCGCTCTTTGAGGTGAGCAATATCCACACCGTGACCATAATGGGATGGTTTGATGACGAGAGAATGAGCAATGAGAGAAGGAATGCAAAATGACTCATGCGTAGTGAAGTGTTCATGATGTCGATAAACAAGTACCGCATCGCAGCCAACAGGAGAGGCGCAAGAATCAAGGCAAGAGTGGGTTAGGAGCCAAAGCCAGATTGTCATTCGGTGAGGTAGGATGCGTGACACGAAAACAGAATCATGAAGGGCTTGAAACAGGCACACGGGGGGGGGTATACTTCCTTCCTCGTAAGACTTTGTATGTCTTGCAAAGGATAGATTACATGAAGAAAACCCTTAGTGTTCTGATGATGGTATTGCTTGCCACAATGCTCGTGGTATCGTGTGACGATGATTCGGATAGTTCGGCAAGTTCCGTGATGCATGAGGTCACGTTTGAATTTGATAACGGTGCCGCTAATGAGGTAAAAGAAGTTAACGACGGAAAGACGGTGGCTGCACCTGATAATGATCCTACCAAGTCGGGTAATATTTTCAAGTTTTGGTCACTTGATGGCACTAATGCTTTTGACTTCGATACTCCCATAACGAAGGACATAACACTCAAAGCTGTTTGGACAGCTCTGCCTAAGGTTACCAGCGAAACTAAAACTGTCACTCTTGGCAAGGTTACCTGGAAGGTACTTAGCTTTGAAGAAAAAGCCAATAGAGCCCTTCTTATTAGCGATGGTATTGTGGACGACTTAGCATTTGATGCTACGACTAACACTTATGAAAACTCCTCTATCCACGCATACCTCAACGATAAATTCGTCTCAGACTATGGGCTTTCAAAAGACTACATGGTGAAGGTTAATGTCACATCCAATATTGAGGAAACACAAATAATAGATTCTGGCAAAGACTACGTTTTCCTTCTCTCCAAAACTGATGCTGAGAACCCCAACTACTTTGCTTCAGTTGCAGATAGAAAATCATCTAAAACATGGTGGTTGCGTTCACCTTCAGATACTACTGATGGTAATGGCCTTAAATTTGCACATACTATTGCAGTTGGTGATGGTTCGATAACGGAGGATTCTGTTCATACGAAATGGGGAATTCGTCCAGCTTTCTGGTATACTTGGAACTAATTCAGAATCTAAAATCGGGAGTACAATGTTCCCTTTCGAAGGTCTCCGGTTCTCTCCGGGGACCCTTTTATGAACATCCATGTGGCATTTTCTTAAAGACTGTACTCCGCTTATTCGAGATGGGTTGCATGTCATTTCAATAGCTCAGAAACAGGCCTGCTTAATTCCAGCATCAACAGCTCCTTCGTGACAGACGGAAGCTCCTCGGTGATGCCTGTTATCTGGCGCTCCCCAGTGTGGTGGTAGAGCTTATCGAAGTACTCCTTCTCCGGAAGGTACTCGCCTGTTACGACCGTGTTCTCTATGTAGCCTACATCCTGGATGAACATCCATTCCTTCCCGGCGAACTTCTTGCCATCGCATAAAAGGTCGTTCCCGATCTGCTCTATGTGTCCACCACTCCATACTCCTTCACTACACGGATTATCGTGGAGAACGGAAATATCTTGAACTGTGTCTCAAGGGAGAGAGTTCCATCCCCGAAAGAAAGGTAATATTGGAAAAGAAAAAAGAAGCTCTCCTAGAGGCAAAGAAGGAAATCGAAGACTCATTGGCTTTCATCGACTGGAAGGAAAACTTCACAGCGACG
>CAVESN010000086.1:0-888 GCA_963618365.1 Bacteroides uniformis | reverse complement strand
TAGCTTCTCTTTCCAATTCAACAGGGACATCCTGTCATTATTGCTAGTGACAAATATGTCACTTTGATATACAATAATGTCACTTAGAAGGAATTTGACACTATGAACCTTGGTAAAGAAACTGAGACACTGGAATTTAAGAAAACAACGGGGGAGTTGAAGTCTGCAATGATTTCAATTTCATCTATTCTAAACAAACATGGTGTTGGAACCCTATACTTTGGAGTAAAGCCAAATGGTGAGGTCGTTGGTCAAGATATATCAGAGAGCTCTCTCAGAGATGTTTCCAGGACAATTTACGAGAGTATCAAACCTCAAATTTATCCAGCTATTGAGGAAATAATATTAGAACAACGACATTTGATTAAAGTTGAATTTACGGGAGAAAATGCCCCATATTCTGCTTTTGGAAGATATTATCTCAGAACAGCAGATGAAGACAGAGAAGTTACTCCAGAAGAATTAAAAGAGTTCTTTGAGGCGAATCGTTACCGAGGAAAATGGGAGAAGGGTAAATCAACGGCAACTTTGAAGCAAATTGACAGGCAATCCATAAAAGAGTTCTGGCAAAAATCGGTTTCTGTCGGGAGGATGCCAGATGGAAGATATACATGTCCCATCATATTGAAAAAATATGGCCTTGTTTCAGGCGATTATTTAACAAATGCGGGAGAGGTTCTTTTTGGATCTACAAAACCTATTACCTTGAAAGCTGGGATATTTGCAACAGAAGAAAAGCTTACCATTTTAGATATGAAAATGTACGAGGACAATATCTATAATTTACTGAAGATTGCCGAAGGTTACATTTTAAAGAACATACGATGGAGAAGTGAAATAACCGATCTTGAAAGAACTGAAATTCCTGAAATCCCCATAGCGGTAGTT
>CAVESN010000085.1:0-8117 GCA_963618365.1 Bacteroides uniformis | reverse complement strand
TCATAGCCGATGTCGCGATAGAACTCTCGGTAGCGGGGATCGCAGGGATATCCCTCGGAATTTGACCAGACAAGGCTGGTAAGCTCATAATCCCTCGGGAATGCAACGACTCCGTTGGGGCAACGCACCGGACGGTAGTTGCCGGAGTCCACACGGTCAGGAGAGAGCAGCATGCTCTGGCTGGAGCATTGGAACCATTGCAGCCCCTTGTTCTTCAGATACCGTTCAAGACCGGGGAAATATCCGCACTCGGGCAGCCAGAAGCCACGGGATATTTTTCCGA
This sequence comes from Bacteroides uniformis, assembly GCA_963618365.1. GTDB lineage: Bacteria > Spirochaetota > Spirochaetia > Sphaerochaetales > Sphaerochaetaceae > RUG023. Next base: position 7,834 of record CAVESN010000085.1, on the reverse strand, counting down.
AGTTCTCCAAATGGCTCTTAAGGCCAAGATCCACCTGCGCATTGATTGCAACAGGGAATTCCTGGTACAGGGGAAGATAGGCATGCGTCGCGCTGGTGGTAATCAACTGGACGACACCACGCTCCTCAAGCCTGCGCAGGCTCTCCAGCACATTGTTGCCGGACTCGATGTAATCATCCATGTCCCTTCGGTAGCGCTCAAGGTATTCGCGCGCCATCTGTGCAAACTCGGGTTGTTCCTGCTGGGTGCGGACGACCTCTTTCTCTCCCAGTTCGATATGCTTCTCCAAGTAGGCGAGGAAGCGTTCCTGAAGGGGAACATCCCCCAGCATGGCCGCCAAGGTGGGGCTGACACTGATCACCAGCTTCACGGGAAGCGAGTCATCGGCTATACCGTTAAGCATGCGGATAAGCGGAAGATAGGTTTCGCAGATGGCTTCGTAAAGCCACTCCTCTTCCAGAAACCGCGGGTATTCGAGGTGCCGCACATAGGGAAGATGTGCGTTCAAGAGAAATGCGACACTGTTAGTTTTTGCCATTGGAATCCCCCTCGGTGAAGATGCGGGCTATGCCGCGGATGACCTGATTCTCCACAGGATCCCCGCTTCGGGTCACCAGGCTGGAGAAGTGGATGTTGAACAAATCCTCCTCCGCTCCAATTTCCGCATAATGGTCAGACCAATAGGGTCGGTACATGGTGATGGTGCCGGAGGATGCAAGCGCTCTGACGGCCCCGTCACCCTGACGGTAGCAAAGATGGACGCAATAGCTACCGCACGCCTCGTTCAGGTTGATGTTCCACTCGCTGTCATAGAAACCGACATCAATGGTATATTCGGACTTTTTCCCCGCACCATCATTCCTGACCACTTTCAGAAAGAGGCCTGAGCCATCCTTCCCCTCGAGGCTCTCCCGCACCGAGGAGGAAATCGACCAATAGACGTATGCCCACATGGGATCCCGAATAAGCAAATGGACCGAGGTCGAGTTGTAACTTTCCGGAAGCTCTTCCACTCCGGGAAGCTCGTCGGAGGAGGAGGCCTCCATGCCGAAGTCGGTCAGCGAGGTAAGGTAGCGCCGTGTCGTTCCTGACCCTTTCGTCTCGGGAACCGGATTGTCCTCTTCCTCGTACTTCTCCTGAAGCCGCTCGATGAGATCCTCTCGCTCCCCTTCTTCCCAATCCTCAAAACCTTCCTGCTGCGCGATGTAGCGTACCTCGCCGTCGGAAAGCGCACCGAGATTAATCAGTACCATGCGTCCCCCCGCAATGAAATGCGGTTACAGATTACGGAAAACGAACTCAAAGAGTCAACACACAACACTTTTCACCCCTTCAGGTACAGGAACTCGCTAATAGGCCAGATGTGCTCTTTTTCCGTAAGGGAGAGGGGCAATCTGTTGCAAAATCCTGTCAAAACTGTAGACTTACCAAGTATGAAATCTAGCCTGATTCTCCATGGACATTTCTATCAGCCGCCGCGCGAGAACCCGCGCACCGGCATCATCGACCTTCAAGAGACAGCCAGTCCCTACGACGACTGGAACGAGAACATCTGGGACAGCTGCTATCGCGCAAACGCGCATAGCCGTTATCTTGACAGCGACGGCGCGATTCGCTCCATCGACAACAACTACGCCTCCATAAGTTTCAATTTCGGCTCCACCCTGCTCTCATGGATGCAGCAGGCGCACCCCTCCACCGTGCGTGCCATCATCGAGGCCGACAAAGAGAGCGTCAGGAGGCTTGGGCACGGCAATGCAATCGCCCAGGGATTCAACCATACGATTCTCCCGTTGGACGACCCATCCGATGCGGAGCTTGAAATCATCTGGGCACTGGACGTCTTCGAGAAATGGTTCGGACGAAAGAGTGAGGGTTTCTGGTGCCCCGAATGCGCAATCAACCCAGTTGTCGTCGACCTGCTTGCCAAGCATGGTGTCAAGTTCGTGATCCTCTCCCCCTGGCAATGCGAGGCGGTAGAGGATGAGCATGGCAAGATGGTCTCCCTTGAGGGAAAGCCCGCACCGTGCGATGCTCCGTTCATCCTCACAGGACCGAAAGGGGGAGAGATTGCAGCATTTTTCTATCAGCCGGATCTGGCAAGCGGTATTAGCTTCGGCCACTTCCTCCAGAATGCGGACACACTTTACGGTAAGCTTGTGGAGATGAAGCGTGCAACGGGAATGAAGCTCATCCATACTGCAACCGATGGAGAGATTTACGGCCACCATGAGGCATATGGCGACATGGCTCTTGCGGCACTTGTCAAGAAAGTGAACGAAGGAGACGAATTCACACTGACAAACTACGGCGCATACCTAGCCGACCATCCCGCCAAAAGGCATGCAAGGCTCTTCAAGGGAGAGGATGGGAAAGGCACCTCATGGTCATGCAGCCACGGGGTAAGCCGCTGGTACAAGGATTGTGGCTGCCATACGGGAGGAGACCCTCGATGGAACCAGCAATGGAGAACCCCTCTGAGAGATGCGTTCACTCAGGTCCACCGCATCATCATGCAGAAAGCAGACGGCCTCTCAAGGAAATTACTGGGCGTCGGACTACCGTGCATGGTTGAGAAATATGCCCAGGTTGCCTGCCGGCAGACATCCCTTTCGGATTTCATCTCCTCCCTGGGGCCGAAAGCGAAGGGAAACGAGAAGGAGATTGCCTCCATCTGCCTGATGGTGCTCTACTCCATGTATTCGTTCACCAGCTGTGGCTGGTTCTTCAACGACCTTGGAGGAATTGAGCCAAGGCAGGACATCGCCTATGCGCTCTACTCCATCGAGCTCTATCAGGAACTCTTCGGTGAGGACCTGCACCCTCTTTTTCTGCACATACTCGACAAGGCCAGGTGCAATGAGGCCAAGGACGGGACAGGGAAAACCATTGCGAAAGCGGAGGATGCCGCGCTCAAAGGAGCCGTGGAGGCATCCCTTTTCTTCTCGTACGGCACCATTGTGGGAAAGGGAAACGCGACCGAGACGTATGGTAAGTTTCATATGGTAGGATCAAGAGGAAACACCATTTGCCTCGCAGACTGCGAAAGGATGGAAGAGTATCACGCCACGTATGAGCCTCAATCCTCCTCCCAAGCGATCGCCCTCAGGGTGGAGGATTCCCATGGCAAGCCTCTTTTCCAGGGAACCATTGGTCCCGAGCACTTCACAAAAAAGATGCAAAAGCTCTTCAAGGAGCTGATTGCCGCAAGGCTTGCCACCATGAGCTACAAGGGATGCGAGGATTTCTCAGACGTAATAACCGACTACAACCAGATGGCGAGCCCATCGAAAGACCAGGGGATGGACATCCTGGAAGGGGAAGCGCTCGGGCTCTCCTTCGTCGCCATCCAGAGCATGATGAGCCAGAAGACTCTCGCCTCATGGGAAAAGATGAAAAAGCCGTTCATGGCTATTGTGAACTATCTGGCAAGGGTCCAGAGGCAAGCGGACCGGATGAGGATTACCTCTCTCCTGGAGTCATGGACACACCAGATGTGCACTTTCTTGCTTGAGGAAGGGAAAATAGATGAGCCCCTCTGCTTGGTGCTCACCGACTTCTTCCATGTGATTCGGACAAAGGACGTGGCGATCAATTTGACCAAGATACAGGAGACGCTTTGGGCTATCAGACCAAAAGCCCTCTCCCCGAGTTTCCGCCTCTTGCTCAGGGAGCTGAACTTTTCAGAAGCGATTTGGCGTGCATGAGAGTGATTTCTCCCGTATCGCCAGTGAGCATGCGGGCAATCTCTTTCTCCCTCTCCTCTCCTTCCACCTTGGCAAGAGAGGTGTAAGAAAGGCCATCCTCCACTCTTTTGGAGACCACGTAATGGGTATCCGCCATTGCGGCGACTGAGGCAAGGTGGGTGATTGCAAGCACCTGATGGCTCTTCTTGAGCCTAGAGAGCTCACGACCCACCGCAACTGCGACCGCACCGCCAATTCCGCTGTCAATCTCATCAAAGACCAATGTGCCTGGCACTCCGCCCGCTTGTAAGACGGCGGTGAGGGCAAGGAGAATCCTGCTGAGCTCTCCCCCGCTTGCCACTTGGCTGATCGGTCTCTCCTCGAGGCCTGGATTTGCACATATCTCGAAGGAGACCACATCGGAACCGGTGCTTGCCAAGGGACAGGGTTGCACCTTGATGGAAAAGGTCGCCTGCGCCATGCCAAGGTCGTGGAGCACGTTCTCCACCTCTTTTTCCAATTGCAAGGCTGACTTCTTCCGTGCAGCAGACAACTGTTTGGCCCTGAGAGATAGTTCTGTCTGACTATTCTTGATTTGTCTCTCAAGCTCAAGGAGCCGCTCCTGTCCATGCTCTCCCGCCTCGAGCTTCTCTCTTGCCTGGGCGTGGAACGTAATCACATCATCCAGGGAAGGTCCGTACTTTTTCTTGAGCCTCTGCAAATAACTTTGCCTTGATTGCATCTTCTCCAGCTTCTCCTGGCTGTAGCTCATGTGCTCAAGGTAATCCCTGAGTGTCTCATAGATGTCCTGGACTTCAATCGCTGCACTTTCCAGACGTGATGCGAGAGTGGCAAGACTCCCATCGCTTTGTGCTGCCTTTGAGGCCTGTTTGGTCGCACCGCGGAGAGCCTCAAGTGCCCCGCTTCCCTCACCATCCGCACCGAGAAGGCGCACCCCCTGGCTGACATGGTCATGGATCTGCTCGTACTGTGAAGCAATCGCAAGCTGCCTGGTGATCTCTTCGTCCTCCCCGGGGCGGAGACGAATCTTTTCTATCTCGTTGACCGCATATTCGAGATAGTCCCGCTCCCTTTTGCTCTCTTGCACCAACCGGGAAAGCTCCTCGTGGGAAACTTTCAGAGACTGGTATGCGTACCAGGATTCTTGGTAGGCACACAGCTCCTTTTCGTCATTACTCGCGTCATCCAGCACCTTCAGCTGTCTGGATGGGGAAAAAAGGCTCTGATGGTCTCTTTGAGCGCTCACATCCACAAGCAACCGGCCAAGTTTTTCCAGTTCCAAACGCGTGCGTGCGCTTCCCTGGATGGAAGAGGAGGATCTTCCTCCCCTTCGGATGGTGCGGGAAACCACCAAATCCCCTTCATCCAGATCAATCTCCATGGCTTCAAGCTCATCCTTCAACAGTTCAGGAACATTGTCGAAATGGAAGGTCCCGCTCACTGTTGCATACTCATATCCGGTCCGGATCACGTCGCTGTTCGCCTTGTCTCCGAGAAGCAGGGAAAGTGCCCCCATGATGATGGATTTGCCTGCGCCCGTCTCTCCCGTAAGCACGGTGAGTCCGTCCGCAAGGAAGATCTCCGCATCCTCGATCAATGCGTAATGACGTATGGACAACCGTTCAAGCATGGTTCCATCCTCCCCTTGACCATCCCAGCTTCTCGCGGATGATATCGACCGAGGTACGATGGGGGCTATGCACAATCAGCACTTTGCTTCTCGCTTTCTCAACGGTCACCTCGTCCTCCTCCTCCAAGGGGAAGTTCTGCTGTCCGTCGACAGTGAGCAATAGCCCCGTTCTCTGGTGGGGAAGGACCGTGATGGAGATTTCCGTCTCCCCTCCGACCACAAGCGGCCTGTTGGATAGAGAGAAAGGACAAACTGGCGTGACAATAAGGTCGTCAAGGTTCACATCCAAAATTGGGCCACCGGCTGCGAGGCTGTAACCCGTTGAACCAGTGGGAGTTGCGACGATGATGCCGTCGGCGCGGAAGGTGCCGGCATACACGTCATCAAGCTCCATTTTCAAGTTGACAACCTTGCTGATACCGCTGGAGGTCACAACCATTTCGTTGAGCCCAAGGCATGAGAACACCTTGCGATGGCAACGGAAGACATCCACCCGGACCATCAACCTTCTTGAAAGCTGCAGTTTCCCCGCAAGATAGGAGTCAATCGTATCCTTCCACTCATCCTTGCTGATCTCGGTGATGTAGCCGAAAGTGCCGAGGTTTATGGCGATGATGGGGATTCCAAGATCGTGAAGGAAACGCGCACAATAGAGCACCGTGCCATCCCCTCCGAGGCTGATGGCAAGGTCGGTATCCTCGGAGATGGCAAGAGGTTCGTCGGTTCCGGTCGTTCGCACAATCTTTGCGGGAATCCCCAGATTGGCGAGATACAAGCGAATCTCCTCCCCTAGGAGCTTGCTCTGGGACTTATACCCGTTCTCGATGATGATGACATGTTTCGGTCTTTCCATAGAATCCTCGCAACCAGATTAGGGAAGATGGGAGATCACCTTCACAAGCAAATCCATATCGTTCTTGCTGATGAAGGGATAAATCGGGAAGGAGAGTGTCCTCACCATGTAGGGTATGGCTTTCGGGTAATGAGCATAGTCATCCATCTTCTCCCTTCCCACACATTCGGAAAAGCTCTTTCGGGAAGGAACCTGATACTTGGTCGCAAAAGCCATGACTTCCTCGATCTTGCTGTCAAGGAAGACCGGGAAACCGTACCCGTTGATATCATAGTCAATTGCCCCGATGCCGAAGCTTTTGTGATGAGTCTTGAGCAAGCTTTCCCGGAAAGTCCTGTAGAATCCACGCCGCTTGGCCACTTGCTCCGGGAATGAAGCAAGCTGCACAATGCCCATGGCTGCGTTCATGTCCGGCATCTCCACATAGCCATGGATTCCCTCCAAACGGGAAGTCCAGCAATCCTTGTACTCTTTGACCGAAGAGAGGAGCGCAGCCCCTCCCCCGCAGCTGATCATGTCCGATTCCTCAAACGCGCACACGACCAAAACGCCCCTATTACCGGGGAGATCGGGTTTGTCGGGATGCTCGTCGTCAGAATAGGAGGAACCGATGCTCTGGGTGATGTCCTCGATGATGGGGATTTCCACCGAGCTGTAGTCGATTCCATGGGGAATCATCCCCATCGGCTCATGAAGCAGAAGCGCCTTGGCGCCTTGCGTTTGCATCCTGATTGCCTCATCAAGGCTCAGGCATCCTGTCAATGGATCGATGTCTCCAAGAAGCATGGAAAGTCCGCTTTCCTTGCACACGGATGCATAAATCCGGGGGGAAAGCAAGCTCATTCCAACCGCATCTCCCCTTTTTAGGCCGGCAGCTTCAAGCGAAAGCTTTATGGCATCATATAAGGTTCGCAGCATGACACCATACCGTTTTCCCACTTTTTCGCAAAACTCGGTGGCGAATGCCTTCTTCCGTTCGCCAGGGCCGATTTTCTCATCCACCATGGTTTGCAGGACGGCATGCATGTCGCTGCGGCGGATGGTGGGCTTATAGAACCGAATCACTAGTGATACCTCTTGGCAAAGTATAACCGAATCGAAGAGCAGTGCCTATCAAACAAAAGTATGATATCCATCAAAAGGAGATTGTTTCAGAAGGGGAAGTGAAGGAAGAAAAGGTTGCCTTAGCCTCCTTGAGACAATAGACGATGGTATTCCCGTCACCAGGCTTGTACATCTTCTGAAGAGAAGGATATGCATCAAGCAGGGATTGTTGTGCTTCGAGCCTGTTGTCCGCCACAGCGAGTGCAGAAATGCGAAGCCAGGTTTTCCCGTCAAAGGCGCAAATGGCGATATGGGAATTTTGGGCGATTTGCTTTGCAACAGGCTTTGCGAGGCCGGTCTGGATATACATTTTTCCCTCAAAAAGATGTGCGGTGCCAAAAGGCCTCACCTGGGGGGAATCGCCATCGACGGTGCCTAGGTAATAGGTGCCAACTTTCTTCAGGAAGGAACATACATCTTCAATGGTTTTCATACAAACTCCTTTTCCTTGACCATACTCCTTGCGAGGAAAGGAGTAAAGTAAAAAAGGAAAGGCCCGGCGGCCACCTACTCTCCCGCGGTCCAACCGCAGTACCATCG
>CAVESN010000084.1:0-8128 GCA_963618365.1 Bacteroides uniformis | reverse complement strand
CAATGATGAACGGCACAATGTTGTGGTGCAGGCACTCTTTCAGTGCCACAAGGCGCCCCACTCTGCCGTTCCCGTCCTGGAAGGGATGGATACGCTCCAACTCCGCATGGAATGCGATCACATCATCCACGGTGACCGTTTTCTTTGCGTTGTATTCCGACAGCAGCATTTTCATTTTCGCCGGCACTTCCGTCGGTTTTGCAGTTTCGTATCCTCCGACCATGTTTGCCCTGCGCTTATAATCACCGACCGCAAACCAGCTCAAGGTGGAATCCCTGGTGTCATGCTTCAGGATGTAATGCAGGTGCTTGATGATGTCCTCTGTAAGTTCCTCTTCCGCAACATCAATCACATAATCAATCGCCCGAAAATGATGAACTGTTTCCAGAATATCATCCACAGGTACTCCGTCACCAACATCAATGGTGTTCGTCTCAAAAATCAGCCTTGTCTGATCCTCCGTAAGCTTGCTTCCCTCGATGTGGTTGGAGTTGTAGGTCATACGGACCTGCAACTCGTGGTAAAACCCGCCAGATATCCCAGCCCCCTTTTCATCACGAAGCAGCTGGAGAATCGCATTTGATGAAATCTCCTTGCACAGAATTTCCTTCTCACAGCCAAGATAGTCAGCAATCTTTTGCAGTGTCTTTGCGGATAACTTCTCCCCTTTTGCAATCTTCGCCACCGTGCGTGAGGATATACCAATTTCCCTGGTCAAGTCCGTTTTCCTGATTCTCTTTTTTTGAAGCTGGCCGTATAAGCCGTCATATGAATGCATCTCGTCTCACCTTCTTATCAATCTTTACTTATTACATCAAATTTAATCCAAAAGTAAAGATTTACAGAAAAATCCTCAAAACAAGTAAAGATTACTGCAACCACCAAAGCTCTCTTTTCAGAAGTGACCGTAGGCATCGACCTTGTCTTAGGTCGCATCCTAAGAAAAGCATTTACCGCTTTATCGTTCGGTCTTTACTCCCCCATCACAACACCCTGGAAAAAGCAACCCCTTGCAACGCAAGGGGTCATCTTCACACATATTATTCCCACTCGATAGTCCCAGGGGGTTTGGATGTGATGTCATACAGGACACGGTTGACTCCCGCGACCTCGTTGCAGATACGGTTCGCACACCTTGCAAGCACTTCTGGCGGAAAGCGGTACCAGTCGGCGGTCATGGCATCCTCACTGGTCACCGCGCGCAGCGTGCACACCTCTCGGTAGGTGCGGTGATCACCCTGCACTCCCACTGATTTTACAGGGAGCAAGTCGGCAAGGGCCTGCCAAATCTTCTTGTACAACCCGGCCTTGCGTATCTCCTCGATGAAAATCGCATCCACTTCCCTGAGCGTATCCAGCCGCTCCTTGGTAATCTCGCCGATACACCTCACGCCAAGTCCCGGACCTGGGAATGGATGGCGGTCCACCATCTCCTCGGGAAGCCCCAGCTCCCTTCCCAGCTGCCGTACTTCATCCTTGAAGAGTTCCTTCAAGGGTTCCAGCAGCTGCCACTTCAAATCCTTGGGAAGCCCTCCCACGTTGTGGTGGCTCTTGATGGTGGATGAGGGTCCTCCGCTAGGAGAACGGCTCTCAATCACATCGGGATACAAGGTTCCCTGGGCAAGGAAGGCGATATCACCACACCCTCTGGCTGTTTTGTAGAAGGTATCGACGAACAGCTTGCCGATGATATGGCGCTTGGTCTCAGGGTCGCTCACCCCTTTAAGCGCTTGCAGAAAATCATTTTCCGCATCGGCATAGACCAGCCGCATCTGGTAGTGGTCCCGGAAGACTTTCTGCACCTGCTCGGCCTCTCCCTTGCGAAGGAGCCCGTTGTTGACGAAGACACACACCAGCTGGTCGCCGATTGCCTTGTGGATCAAGACAGCGGCAACGGAAGAGTCCACTCCCCCGGAGAGGCCAAGCAACACCTGCTTGTCCCCCACCACGCTCCGAATCCTCTTCACTTCGTCATCCACGAAGCTATCCATGTTCCAATCACGTTTGGCATGGCAGATACCGACAACGAAGTTCTCAATCATCTTGTTTCCTTGTTTGGTATGAACCACCTCTGGATGGAACTGGACACCATAGAAACGCTTCTCGTCGTTCTCTATGACGGTGTATGGGCAATTGGGGGTGTCTCCCGTAATCCGGAAACCCTCCGCCATCTTGGAAACCGAATCTCCGTGGCTCATCCAGATCTGGCTATCCTGATCCACCCCTTTTAGCAACTTGCTCCTGGAATCGACTACATGGAGGCCGGCAAGCCCGTACTCCTTCTTCCGGGCGCTTGCCACATGGCCACCCAAGGTCCATGTCATAACCTGAAGCCCGTAGCAAATACCAAGGATGGGGATGCCAAGGTTGAAAATCCCCACATCGGGATGGGGAGAACCCTCTTCATCCACACTGCTGGGACCGCCGGAGAGAATCAACCCCACGGGATTGATGCGCCTGATCTCATCGGCTCCTATGGTATAAGGGACTATGGTGCTGTATACGCCAAGCTCACGCACACGGCGTGCAATCAATTGGCTGTATTGGGCACCGAAGTCCAGTACAAGAACGGTATCGTGTGCTTGCTGCATCGATTTCCTCCACAGGCGCCATCGTACCAAAAACCATCGCCTCTGTCACCACGAAAGGGCCCTTACCGGCGGATAGGCCTTGAGAACGGCCGCAGAGACCGCTTGTCCAAGCACGAAGCCGACCACCACCTGCGCGAGATTGCCGGGAATCTCCGCAGCCGCAACCCCGAAACCGGCAACAAAAAGGCCTGAAAGGAGGAAGTATCCTCCCGCTACCGCGATGATGGCAAAAAGCAATGCGACGGCTCTCCTAGACAGGGAAAGCTCTCTCCCTCTGACGACCAGTGCAACGGCAAGCCCCTCCAGTCCATGGCAGAGAAAAGAGATAGGCGCCCATTGCGCATACCCGCCTAAGAGATCTGCAAGCGCAGATCCCAGTCCGGCAGTCAAAAAGGCTGTCCAAGGCCCAAAAGTGAACGCAATGCACAAGATTGCCACATCACTCAAGTTCAAATAGCCCCGTGCAGTAGGAACTTTCACCACCATGGTGAACACCACCACGACCGCAGTCAGGATTGCAATGATGGCAACCTGTAGCGCACCGCTCTTTTTCCTTGTTTCCATACCTCTATCTCCCTATGCCTCTTGAAGTATCCATTCGCACTGGAAGAGTCAAGAGAAACAAGGTTTACATTCAGCATGCAAGGAAGCTGCCGTTCTCAATGGCAACCGTTTCAACTTTGGGCGACGGGATACCGCTTCTTTACCCTGCTTTTCTTTCTCGAATTGTGCTGGACGGACTTCTCCCATCCATTTCGTTGGTTGGTAGCAAGAGAAAAAGCCTGTGGCAGAAAACGGGACAACCTTGCGCCAACCGGTTCACTTTCTAAAGGCAAGGAAGAGAATGGCAAAGCCCGCCAGGAGGAAGAAGGAAGAAATGTATGGATGCCGGTAAGATGAGAAATCGTGGTAGCACGTTCTTTTCTCCTCCCTTCCATATCCTCTTTGCTCCAAGCTCATGGCAAGGAAGGGAATGGTGCGCAATGACACCACAAGGGCGCTGGTAAGCGTGGGAAGCAAATCCTTCAAGCGGTTCTTTCCACGGGAACCTTGGGGTCGGCGAAGCATATGGCTCTCCTGGATCTCCTTGAAGCTTCCTGCGACGAACGGGATGTAGGTGATGGCCAAGGTAATGGCCAATGCCGCCTTGTAGGGCAGGTGCCACGCCCTGAGCGTCAGGGTGACATCATGCATCCTGGTGGTGGCGAAAACCAGTGTGCACGCAAATGTGATTCCCATGAAACGGCCCATGAGGAGAAGAGTTTGCAGGCTTCCTTCCCTGGTGATTGCCGTCCACCCATGCACGAGCAGCAAAGGATTCCCGTCACGCCGTGAAAGCGGCATGAAGAGCACCATGAAGACGAGCATGGCGCAAATGGAAGAGAAAACATGCAATGTACGCTCAGCCCCGATAGTGACTAACGATGCAAACACCAAAAGAGCTACCACCAGCCAGATGGCATGCAAGGTGACAGGCAGGAAGAACCAGATGGTCATAGCGACCAGAAACAGCATTTTCATCCGGGGATCAGTCCTGTACAGCGGGCCCTTTCCGGCAACAAAAGTATCGCTGGTCATACCCTTACCATCCTCCCCTCTTCAATCGCATATCCCTCTTTGCCCACAAGACCGGCAAAGACCGGGTCATGGGTGATGACAAGGATGCCACTGCCTCCACGGGCCAGCAAACGGACAATCTCCTGCGCTTTCCGGTAGGTCAGTGCATTGTCCAGCTCATCGAGGATATAGAAGGGACGATGAAGAAGGTAGTAGACGGCACCTTGAAGCGCCTTCTTCCCCGGATAGCTCATCGTGCTTGGGGTCTCATCCGGGTCGAGCCCGAACAAGCCACACGCCTCGTTCACCAGAGAGGGGATGTCCCTCCGATTCACAAGGCTGTCCCTCTCCAAAGACCAGGACAACTCATCACGCACAGTAGGCAGGAAGATCTGCAGATCCGGATTTTGGAAAAGGTAGCCCACCATGGTTCCCAGCGCTCCGCGCTCCACGCTTTTCCCGTCAATCTCCATAGCACCGCGACATGGGTCAAGACCGCATGCGACCCGTGCAAATGTGCTCTTTCCCGAACCGTTCTGTCCCACAAGGGTGAGTATCTCGCCACTTTCCAAATGGAAATGGGGAACTTCAAGCTGAAAGAGGCCGTGGGCCTCATCACTCTTCCTCGTATGGGTGATATGCAAATCCTTGCACTCAAAATGATGGACGACTCCCTCCCTCTTTTGTGGTGGCAAAGGTGCGATTTCCTTGTCTCCGCACAAGATTGAGAAGGAACCCCTGGGATTCTCTCGGGCGGGAACCAATGCTCCGTCCTTCAAGAGATAGATATCCTCAAACAATCCTTCGAACTGGGCAAGGTAGCGGGAGGCAAAGACAAGGATTGCCCGTGAGCTCTGCCGGATAACGCTGGCAAGTCTTTCCCTCCAATCCCGGTCCAAGTCATCAAAGCTCTCATCCAATATCCACAGCTCGGGATCCAACATTTGCTCGAGGCAAAGGAGCACCCGCTTCCGTTCACCTCCGGATAGCTGGGACTCGCTGATTCCCCGATATTCCGTAAGGTCCCATTTGGCAAGGGCACACAAGACTCGTTCTCGCATCGCACTCGGGGGGATCCCCATCGACTCCAAGGGGAAGGCAAGTTCATCCTCCACCGTGGATGCGATGCATTGCTCCTGCGGGTTCTGGCTGACATACCCTACTTTCGTCACAAGTTCCCATGGCTCCTTGGCACATAGGTCCTCTCCCCCCAAGGCAATCGACCCGCTCATCGGTCCCCCCAGATACTTGGGAACAAGTCCTGAAAGAATGCGTGCAAGAGTGGTTTTCCCCGCATCAAAAGGACCCAAAACGAGCACTTTTCTCCCTTGGGGAATGGTAAGGTTGAGGTTTTTCAGCACTTGCCTGGCGGGTTTTTCCGTATAGCTTTGATAGGAGAAACAGAGGTCTTTGACCTCGAGCATCTCATCCATTTGATAGTGCGATCTCTTTATGGAGCGAGACCACCTCTTTCTGCACGACCGTATGGATTTCCTTCCTCTCCTCGTCGCTCAAACCCTCGGTAGGTATCGGTTTTCCAATCGAGACACGCACCTGGGTATGCCATCTCCTGCGCGACTCAAGGCTGGTCCGGGTGCCATCAAGGGCAATCGGAACGATTACCGCCCCACTTCGGGTCGCGAGATTAAAGCTTCCCGCCTTGAATGTGGCCACCTCACCGTTTTTGCTTCTCGTACCTTCCGGAAAAATAAGCATCGGAATCCCCTTCTTCACATTGGCAACTCCATCAAGAATCGCTTTGATGGAGGAGCGGACGCTCTTCCGATCGATAAACACACAATCCAGAAGCAGGCACCACCAATTGATGATGGGGACTTTCTTGATCTCGACCTTGGTGACAACTCCGGGCTCACGCTTAACCGCATTGAAGATAGCAGGCAAGTCGAGCAGGCTCTGGTGGTTGGAAATATAGCAAATGCGTTTGTCTTCAGGAAGGTTCTCTCTTCCCGCGACATGGTAAGTGATACCAAGGCAGACGAAGAAAGCCTTGCTCATGAACCTGAGCCAATGGTCACGCCACCAGATTGCCACACTCCTCAACCCCAAAAGGGAAAAGAGGAGGTAGGGGATGAAGACGAAGAGGATATTGCTTGCAAGTAGCGGTGCAAGCACGAATGCACCAAGCCAGATTCTGAGCCTTGCCACCTTATTTCCCTTCTTTTTTCTTTCTACCAAAGAGCCAGGAGAAGAAACCTTTCTTCTCTTTTGGGGGAAGAGGCCGCTCCGCATTAGGCATGACAGCAACCTTGCGGCTCCCTCTCTCCCCCCTCTTCTCGGGTATCTTCTTTTCCGCATTGGCCATGCGGTTCTCCTGCTGATACTCCTGCTTATAGTAGGCAAGCCGCTTCTCAAGAGGCATATTTTGGATTTCGGCATAGCTCTTGCGAGGTTTGGTGGTGTGCCTTGGCTGTCTCCGCTTCTCCCCTCTTTGCGCACTTCTTCCCTCAGAAGACCTGCGTGACCCTGTTTTCGCCGAACGGCGACGTGACGATCCCCCTCGTGAATCCCTGTGCTCCCCGCCGTAGCCTGCATACTCGCGGGTGGAGACCAAATCGCGGAAGCGCATCCCTTTGGTTTTGTCCTCAACGAGGGGAAGATCTCCCTCCGCCGGCCAGATTACAGGGATTTTCATCTTGATGTAATCCTCAATCCCCTCGAGGCCATAGACATACTCTTCGTCGGCGAAGGTGATTGCCTTGCCACTCTTGCCGGCACGTGCGGTACGCCCGATTCGATGGACATAGCTCTCATAATCCTCGGGGATATCATAGTTGACCACCATGGCGAGGTCATCAATCTGCAAGCCCCGAGCCGCCACATCGGTTGCCACCAGATACTTCAGCTTCCCTTCCTTCATGTCGTCAATGGTTTTCAAACGCTTGCTTTGTGGCATGTCCCCCATCAAATAGCTGGTGGAAAATCCGTTTTTGGTCAAACGCTTTGCGACCTCGATACAGGTACTCTTCATGTTGGTGAAAATCAAGCAGCTCTCGGGATTCTCCTTGGTAAGCACCTGAAGGAACAAGCCGAACTTGTCGCTTTTTGAGACATGGTAAAGCTCCTGAGTAATCGCCTTAACCGTCACTTCCTCGGGATGGATGGCTATCTCCTCGGGCTCATGCATATATTGCCAAGCGAGGTTTTGCACCTTTGTCCCGAGGGTGGCGCTGAAAAGCATGGTCTGACGTTCTTTTGCATCACGCAGCAGACTGAACATCTTCTGGATGTCTGGATAGAAACCCATGTCAAAGAGCCGGTCGGCCTCATCAACCACGAACACATCAAATTGACGGAAATCAATCTTATGGGATTTTTGGAAATCAAGAATTCTGCCAGGAGTGCACACAAAGAGATCACACCCATTATCAAGGACCTTCTCCTGTTTCTCATAGCCGACACCACCATAGAAACAACCGATGGTAATCGTGTCGATAAACTTTGCAAGATTCTTGGCATCCTCTTCGATTTGGACAGCAAGCTCCCGTGTGGGGGCGACCACCAAGGCCTTGGGCAAGGAGGGCTTTCTCTCTTCTTTTGCCTTCACATACTTCTGGAGAAACGTAAGCAGATAGACGGCAGTTTTCCCGCTGCCAGTTTTTGATTGCACCATCACGTCCTTGCCTGCCAGAGAAAGAGGCAAGACCTTGGATTGGACTTCCGTGCAATCAGTAAAACCGAGACTGGCAATACCGTCGAGAATCGGCTTCGAAAGCGCAAGTTCATTAAATTGCATCTAAGATATTTCCTTTTATAGAGATAAGTTCCGTAGAACAATAAATTTCATAGTAAGCTTATACCAAAAAGGAAAAAGTGTATAGCAACGGGAAAAAACGTAAAGGGCACCCCAGAAGAGGTGCCTGATAGAAATCAAATCACTAAGACTCCTTCTCTAGCAGGAGGAGAATCCCTTCCTGCTCTGCTGAAGGAATCTTCAGGTACTCCATGGCTTTCCGGTAGGG
>CAVESN010000083.1:6152-8209 GCA_963618365.1 Bacteroides uniformis | reverse complement strand
AAGAGAACAAGATTTTGCCCATCGAAGCCAAAACTGGCATAAATGTAAGGTCAACAAGTATAAAGAAATATGTAGAGCAATATGCGCAGGATACTCCGCTTTTGCTAAGACTTTCTCTCAGAAATCTATCGCTTGACGGCAAGGTGTTGATTGTCCCTCTTTTTCTGGCCGATGAGCTGGATAGACTCATCGATATCGCCTTGAATGAGATTCATTAGACACAATCATTCATAAGATTACCGATATGAATTGAGCTGAATTTGATTTCGGCATAGAAATGGGCTTTTTGGCATAAAAACGATGTCAAAGGCCCATTTTCTCTTGCCTTTAGCTTTGTGCCATGGGTATCGGTTATTACCGATATTACCGATATGCGAAAGAGGCTCTCATGATACCCGAAGACGTAGCTAAATTCAGGCCTGGGGCCTGCACCGAGATAAAGAATATCGGCGGCAACTATTATGTCTACATGTACGAGTCTGTCCTTCTTGAGAGTGGCAGATGGGGAAAGAGGACGGGGAAGTGCATCGGGAAGATACTGCCTGGCACCGGGTTCGTGCCCAACCGCAACTACCATCTCTACGAGGCGGATGGTGGCAGGGATGACATTACCATACTCGAGTATGGACAATACGCCTTGATAGAGGCGGTTGCTGGCGACGTGAAGAAGTCGCTGGAGAAATATTTCGACCTTGAGGAGGCGGCCCAGATTTTCTCATATGCGTCCATATTCCTTGCCAACGGATTTACTCACAAGGACCAGGTGGGCGTCTACTATGAGCAGAGCTGGCTCCGAATACGGTATTCCAGATACTCCTTCCGCATGGGGAGGACGGCAATCGACACGCTTCTCGACAACCTGGGAAGACGTGGCGAGCGTGTTCTCAGATATGAGGACGATGCCATCTCCATGGCGGACAGGATGGCCATTGACTGGCATGCCATAAGGAGCTGTTCGGATGAGAATGACCTTGGGGAGGCCGGATACAAGTTTCAATCCCTCAAGGAAGACCAGGCCAACCTTCTTATGGGATATGACCTCTCAAGCGGTTCTCCCGTCTTTTCCAGGATGTTCCGCGGTTCCACAAGCGACAAGGCCGCAGTCAAGGAACTGTGCGAAGTCCTTTCCATATCTGGAATTCTCCTGGTTGTTGACAGGGGACTCTACTCCGAGGACAACCTGAAGATGTTCTCTGACAACGAGAACACATACATAATACCCGTCCCGTCTCACACATCCGCATTCGCCAAGGCCGTAAAGAAAATAGAGTATGAGGGAGAGTTCTGTTACTCGAGCGGCAGGAAGCATTCCCGCATCGAGCACATGGAGGTGAAACTCAACGAGATGGAGAGCGTGTATGTCTTCAGGGATATAGAGGAGAACTCAAGGACCATATACAACTACATGCGGTGCATTGAACTGGGGAAGGACGGTTATACGAAAAAGGGGATGGAGGAGAAAAAAGAGTTCTTCGGGGTTTATGTGCTTCAGACAAACAGCGGGCTCGACCCTCAGGAAGCCTTCTGCGCATATAAAGCCAGATGGGGAATTGAGACATTTTACCAGCACATAAAGAACGTCGCTGATTTCAACGACCTCAAGGAACAGGATTATGTAAGGCAGCAGGGACTTGCCTTTATCATGTTGATTGCCGGCCAGCTCTATAGCAGACTCAACAACAAAGTCAAGGAATTGCACAACAATACAATCTCCACACAGGATGTTCTCAATATGGCAAGATTCCTCAAGATGGACAGAAAGGGTGACGTATGGACGTGCCGCAACAAGAGGAAGAAGGATCTTGAAGTTCTCGGGAAGCTGGGATTCACTCCCATCTCAACATACAAGGAGAAGGCTTAGAGATTATTCATATCGGTAAAAGCCTGCATGACTGTGTCTAGAAGACCTTGCTTCGCAGCACAAGAGATTCTATCATAATCGTGCAAGCTCTCCGGAATCGGCTTGGAGACTTATTGAAGTACTATGCGCGGGAGAATGTCGACTTGCATCTTGCATTTGAAAAACAGGGTGAGTTGTTCAATGGAATCTTCCTTGT
>CAVESN010000083.1:4849-6058 GCA_963618365.1 Bacteroides uniformis | reverse complement strand
TGGATCATGCCAGCAACGTTGAGCTTGCACAGGCATTCTCATTGCATAACGATGAAACGGATTCAGGACTTTTGCTTGTCAGTTCCCCATGCATCGAGGTTTTATCAGAACCCGGAAGAACGGAACCATTGGAAGTTGCACACCTTCCACAATACAAGAAGCAAAGAAACCTGTTTTGTTCTGATGATATGCATATCGGAGGGGGAGTGAATGAATTCATCTCTTCCCATTTTGAGGATTTGTCGCTTGCTTTCCTCCAACAGAACTGCTTGGATTTTCACGACAACAACGTCATGAACCATCCCCAATCGGTCGTTCAAATGGTAAACCGAAGAAACCAGCGAAGCAAAGATGAAGTTGTCTACATATGTTTCACCACGGTGGTGTATGTTCTTATAGCATGTATCTTTAGATTGAACGTAAAGATAGATGATGCAGACATTTTGCGTAAGTTCCTGCAAGGGAGAAGGGAAGAAAGGAAATCTAAGACGGAGCACGCCTGAGAGAATCAGGATGCCCCGTTCCCTTTATGTCAGCACACGCCGATACTGTGCATGTAGCTATGGAGGATGGGAATGAACCGCACCATCTCCTCTGGCTTGATGTCACCCATGTTGGCAATGCGGAAGGTGTCGATGTTGCCGAGCTTTCCCGGATAGATCGTATATCCGAATGAGCGCGCATAGTCATGTAGCTCCTCGAAACTGTACTTTGGAGTGTCGGGAATCAGGATGGCGGTGATGAAACGGGATTGGTGCTCCTTATCCACCAGCATCTTCAGCCCCATCGCCTCAATTCCCTCCACCAGGATCTCCCAGCATGCGCTATAGCGCTGAAACCGTTTCTCGATGGTCTCCTGCTTGGCCTCGATGATGGCCTGCCTGAGCGCATACATGGTCTGCACGGGGGGAGTGAAGCGGGTCTGCTTTGTTTTCTGAAAGTATTGCCATTGGTCATAGAGGTTGAAGTAGTAGCTGCGCATCGGCCAAGACTTCTGTTTCTCCAGCTCGCTCTTCTTGCATACGACAAACCCCACTCCCGCCATCCCCTGGATATGCTTGTTGCTGGTGGAGGTGAGGAAGTCGATGCCAAGCTTGGCCATGTCGATCGGCATGCCACCATAGGCCGATACCGCATCGACCATTGTCAATAATCCATGCCTCTTCGCCATCGGGCAAATCTTCTCAAGAGGGTTGAGCAGTCCCGTGG
>CAVESN010000083.1:545-4839 GCA_963618365.1 Bacteroides uniformis | reverse complement strand
GCGCGGACAGATGTCAGGAACCACTTGCGCATATTTCACGCTGTCGGTGGTGGTGGAGGGGCCGGGGTTGAGCAGCACTTCCCTTCGCACCCTTCGCATCTCTTCGTTTTCCTTGATGCGGGGGAGTATCAGCTCCAGCGCCCTCTTAAGCATCGCCTCGTCATCAATCTCCGTCCATGCCAGGTGGTCCACCTTGTGGAGGAAGATGGGATTACCTTCATTCGCCACCCCCTCCATCGCATGCTCGTAGTCAAGCTTGGGCATGTCCTGATGGTGCTTCTTTGCATGGGCGACCATCTTCTCCAAAAACGGTTTGGTCACTTTGCTGATCCCTACCAGCTCTCCGCATACAGGATTGATCTCCTCTTTCTTCTTTGAGACCTTGGAAAGGATTCCCCTCTCGTCCGCTTGCAGATAGACCTCATCCTCGCTATGGGTGGGACCGGAAGCGAGAATCACGTTTTTCCTCGCATCATTCTTCAGGACGAAAAGTGCGGCCGGGTCATAGAGCAAGTCGCTCTCAAGGAGCAGGCAATCGCCGCTTACCAGTGGCGCGCATACTTCAAGCGTTCCCATGCTGGAAGTCTCCCGGTAGCGCTCGTTCTTGATTGTTCTGATTGCAGGATACTTTTCTGCAAGCCTCTCATACCATTCGCTGTGATGCCCGGTGCCGATGATGATATCGTCAATTCCTGCATCGAGGAGGTTTTTCACCGACCTCTCCACCATCGCCATGCCGTCGATCTCGATAAACCCCTTGGGCATGCACTCCGTTCTTCCTCCGAAGCGGGAACCGAGCCCGCCCGCCATAATCACTGCCTGTCGTACCATATCAGTTTTGTAAAAACTCCATGAATGCTTTCTTGTTCTCGATGGGCGAACTCGTCGGTCTCCCGAGATTTTTCCTCGCCCCTTTTTTAACTTGTATCTCCAGGAAGCAAAGCGTTTGCTCCTTAGCTATCTTTGCAAGCGCACTCTCCAGCTGCGTGGGAGTGGAAACGCGGTACCATTGCGCATAGCCGCATGCTTTTGCGATTTCTGGGAAATCTATTTCTCTTGCTACCGTCGACTGTCCCCCCACCGAGTCATGGGCGCCATTGTTCAGGAGCACATGGACAAGGTTCCTCGGGTGGCGGGAGCCGATGATGGCAAGGGAACCCATGTGCATGAGAAGCGACCCATCCCCGTCAATGCAAAAGATTCTTCTCTTCGGCTCTTGGAGCGCGATGCCGAGCGCAATCTGCGACGCATGGCCCATGGAACCCACCGTAAGGAAATCCTTCCCGTGGCTCATGCCATGCTTCTCCCTCAGTTCGAAAAGCTCCCTGCTTGCCATTCCTGTGGTACAGACAAAGGCATCGCTCTCGCTGGAGGAGAGGAGTATCTTTTCAATCGCTTCCTCCCGTGTCATCTCTCCCGGGACAACCTCGTTCTTCTCAAGCGTGTAGTCGCTGAAGGTGTTTTTCCTGATGACAAGGGCGAAGGGAGCCTTGCGCTGGAGGGCGAGGGATACGGCATCCCTGATTTGCCTTTTTGCCTCCGTCTCTTCCTCGCTAGCCACCACATAGGGGATCTGCATGGCATCCAGCAGGGAGAGGGTCACTTTCCCCTGCTTGACATGCTGCGGCTCGTCATGGATGCCAGGCATGCCGCGCCAACCGATAACCAGGATCATCGGAATGGAGTAAACATCGCTATCTGCAAGGCTCAAGAGCGGGTTGATGGCGTTTCCTTCTCCTGAGTTTTGCATGTAGACGAGGGGAATCTTCCCGGTAGAAAGATAGTAGCCCGCAGCCAGCCCCACCGCGCCGCCTTCATTGGCTGCGATGATATGGTGCTCTTCGTCCACATGGTCGGTGAGATAGGCGCAGAAGCCCTTGAGCAGGGAGTCGGGTACTCCGGTAAAGAACCCTACGCCTTGTGAGATAAGTTCGTCAAAGAAACATTTTGGTTGCAGCATCTATTTCGTCCCCGGAATCAATTCCAAGATTTGCTTGATCGGCATGCATAGCTCATCCACTTCCCGAGAGCGCTCCGCCTCCAATATGGTCTTCGCGCACTTTTCCATGGCTGGGTATGCCGAACGAAGCATGTGGTTGGCGTAGATGATGATGTTCGCACCCCAGCCGGCAAGCTCCTTCTCCGTGTATTGGTTGTAGGTGGTGGGAACCAGCACAAGGGGGACTTTCGCATAGCGCCCGCGGAAAGCCTGGCAGAAAGCTTTGATGTCGCTTCCGCTCTTGTTCCTGGAGTGAATCATGATGCCGTCCGCACCTGCTTCCACGCATGCATACGCCTTTTCCAGCGCCTCCTCAACGCTTCTTCCTGCAATCAGCTCCTCAATGCGCGCGATAATCATGAAATCGCTTGTCACCTGGGCTCTCTTGCCTGCAGAGATCTTTCCGCAGAACTCCTCTTTCGAGGCAAGCTCCTGCACTACCTCCGTCCCGAAGAGCGAGTTCTTCTTTAGTCCCTTCTTGTCCTCGATGATGACGGCGGAGACGCCGTTACGCTCTAGCGTTCGGACAGTGAAGACGAAGTGCTCGGCAATCCCGCCCGTATCCCCGTCGTAGATGATTGGCTTGGTGGTGCATTCAAGCACCTCGGTAAGCGATTGCATGCGGGTCGTCAAGTCGACCGCCTCGATGTCCGGTTTCCCCTTGTCGGTTGAATCGGTGAGGGAGGAGGACCACATGCCGTCAAATTGATGAAGCCCGTCCTCCTTCATGACCTCAGTCTTCTCCACAATCAGGCCGGAAAGTCCCGAGTGGATCTCCATGATCCGGACAATCGGCTTTGCCGCAATCAAGCGGCGCAGCGTTTTGAGCCTGATGTCGGGGGTGGTGCCGATGGTGCGTGCATTATCCACAAGAAGGGAGGAGTTGATGCCGTTCGTGTAGGGAATCTCAATCACTTTTCCTCCCCATCCCTTCATGACCTCAATCACCTCGTCCCGGATGGAGGAGAGATAGTTGTGCTGCCAATCATCACCATGGATGATGAAATCAGGCTTCAGCCGAACCAGGTTCGGCACATAGCTCCACTCATCCTGGGGGATGACTTTGGCAACCCCCTTGATATGGGAGACCACCTCCGCTCTCTGCGTATAGGTAAGGTATGGCAGCCGCTTGTAGCGGATGATCGCCTTGTCGGTCAAAAGGCCAACCACTACTGAACCATACTTCGCTCCCTCTTCGATGATATGGGTCAGTCCGGGGTGGATGATGTCGGCCGTCATGCCGATATAGACAATCTTAGCCATGGAAAAATCCTCCTTGCATGGTGGGTATCTCATAGGAGTGGTCGATAGCCTTCAACTCCCGATACGTGTCGATCTCGGTAATCTGTTCTTCCAGGCAGGGACGGACTGCCACCTTGTAGTGGTCGTGGCAGACAGAGAGTGGCACCTGCTCCCAGAACATCTCCTTTCCTCCCGGAAGGGAGTATGCATAGGGAAGGTCCTTTGCCAGCGATGCCCCGTCTTTCGCATCCCAATATGAGATCCCCACCATCTGCCATGCATCAAATCCACCAAGTCGCTCGGATTGGATGATGCCGTGCCTGTCTATCTGAAAGCACCAATCATCGCTTCGCTTCTTGCTGATGGCGAGGAAGTTTGACTGGTAGTGGTACGGAGTAAGAAGAGGGGATTGAAGGATTAAGTCTGATTCAAAGACGTAGGCATTCTCTAGCAGATCCTTGGCGGCAAGGGCGCTGGTGATGTTGTTCGACTCGTTGAACAGGGAATTCTCCAGGAAATGAATCATGGGATACTTCTCAAGAAGCTGGTTGAACTGCTCTCCTAGGTATCCCCTGACCACATGGATCTCTTCAATGCCTATCGCAAGCACTGCATCAAGCAGTCCGTCGATGATTCGTTTCCCGCCCACCCGCACCAGCGGCTTTGGGGTATTGAAGGTAATCGGAGCAAGACGTGCGCTGAAGCCTGCGGCAAGGAAGATGGCACGTTTGGCGCGGTATGGCTCAAGGAGATCTACACCATCTTTGGTGATTTTCCCATCGACCACATAACCCATCTCGGAGCATTGCCTTGCAAGCGCATTGACACTTCCCAGTGCATGGCCAGTCAGAAGGGCCAGTTTCCGTTGGCTGACTCCTTCGGGATGCAAGGCAAATGTGGCAAGCACGTCAAACAGCTTCTTATCCATGGTTTGTATCATAGTGAAGAGGAAAGCGGGTGTCAAATGAACAAATATGACATGAATCAATGGAACAAATAAAAAAATATGTTCAAAATGATGGTAATTTATAGATAAATTGAACAATACTCTTC
>CAVESN010000083.1:0-535 GCA_963618365.1 Bacteroides uniformis | reverse complement strand
GGATAGATGCGCCAGTATCAGATTGAAGAAAAGTCCATCGTAACGGGCCAAGAGAAGAAAAGGGAAATGATAAGAGGAGGAGAACTGCATATGCAGAAGAAAGAGTGCCAGAAAGAGATTGGCATGTCGTACACCAGGGATTATGCACGGTCGGAATCCTGAATCAGGTGCACGAGCTACCGCATCGCCGGCACTGATATTCAGGAAAGGCTTGTTCGTAAGCCATCATGTGCTGGAAAGTACAATTTCTGAGGTTCCAAAATCGTCAAGTTACTGGAGCTCTTCCTTCCAATCCACTATGTTCCTTTCCTTGGAGGAGAAACTTATGCCCACCAGATGGACGGTCCCGCCTTTCCCAGCAAACTGCTCTGCATAGCCCGTCTCCCTGATCTGGCTGAGAGCCTCATCCGCGCTCTTGTCTTTCTTGAACTCGAAGATGTAGGTGTGTTTTTCCTCTTTCAAAAGCGCATCTATCCTTCCCCTGTTGGTGGCGACCTCGAGGTTGATGTCGGCATGCAGCGCCTTCATGATGCAG
>CAVESN010000082.1:448-8334 GCA_963618365.1 Bacteroides uniformis | reverse complement strand
CCTCTTGTGTTCACTATACACGATATTTTCCGATTTATATAATCTTTTTATGAAATTCTTCCACAACCCCATCATACCCGGCTTCTACCCGGATCCCTCCATCACCTCGAAGGGAGAGGATTTCTATCTCGTCACTTCATCCTTTTACTACTTCCCCGGCATTCCCCTCTTCCATTCCAGGGACCTAGTGCATTGGGAGCAGGTCGGCAATGTGGTGGAAAGGAAAACGCAAGCGGACCTTGCAACCTACCAGATCTACGCAGCAACCATCCGATACAGGAAGGAGGATGATACATTCTACGTGGTGACCACTTTGGTGAAACCACATTGCTACTTCGAGAACATAAACCTCTACTACACAGCCAAAGACCCTTGTGGCCCATGGTCGGAACCCCATGTAATCAAAGGGGCGGAAGGAATAGACCCCACGCTCGTCTTTGAGAAAGGGGATGCTTGGTACCTGGGGAACCTAAGGCCACACCCGGAGAACGAAACAGACAAAAGCCGCTGGATCTGGTTAAAGAAACTGGACTTGCGCACAGGAATGCTTATCGGAGAACGCCATATCCTCCGCAAGGATGGCGCATTGCACCATGCCGACACTCCGGAGGGAGCGCACATCTACCATACTCACGGATGGTACTACCTCCTTATCGCCGAAGGCGGAACCAAGCACAACCATGCAGTCTCTGTTTTCCGCAGCAAGCAGATTGAGGGACCCTACGAGGAAAACCCACGCAACCCGGTGCTCACTTCCAGGCACCTTGCGATGTGTAGCCCGATTCACAGCGTCGGCCATGCCGACATCATTGAGACGGCCGAGGAGACCTGGGCTGTCTGCCTCGGAGTACGTCCCTGCGGGGATGCCACACACAGGAGTCTGGGAAGGGAAACTTTCCTGGTACCTGTGATTTGGGAGAATGGGTGGCCTGTATTCGCCCCAGACACCGGAAAGGTAATGCTGAGGGAGCATTTTCCCGATCTCAAGCCTCTAGCCTATCCCCCCGAAAGAAGCAAAGATGATTTCCGAAAGGAGACGAAACTGGGCCACTATTGGGTCATGGAACATTCCCAGGTCCCCTACCAATTCTCCCCAAGAGGACTGACAATCTCAGGATCCAGAATTCTCAGAAGAGTACGGAGCATGCATTGGAGAGCCGAAATCACATTGGCGGAGGGAAATGCCGGAATCATCCTCCTCTCCCAGGAGGACCGCTGGATGATGCTGGAAGCAGATAAGGGGGATTTGGTTCTCACCACCATGGACGGGAAAGAGAAGAGGGAGCGACTGAGAAAAGCCCAGCATGCGACAATGCTCTCCATAGAGGGGCACGATCAGAGCATCCAGTTCCAATACCGTGAAGGGGGAAAGTGGAAAAACGCTTCAGATGCTCTGGACGGGAGCATGCTCTCCAACTATTTCTCATTCACAGGCAACATGGTGGGCATCACCGCAAAAGAAAACGGAACAATCATCTCCTTCAGCCTGAAAAGCCTTCGTGCATGAAAAATGCTGCGGGATTAGCCGCAGCATTGCAACAACTCTTCCAGAAAGAAGGTCAAACGAGCTTGGAGAGCAAGCACAAATGCTCCCCATCCTTTGCGATCTTCTCCTCGAACTCGGCTTTCTTTGCCTGTTCTTTCTCTATTGCCTCCGGTTTTGCATGGTCCAAGAACTGGGAGTTGGAAAGCTTCTTCATCGTTCCTTCCAGAAGCTTTTTAGTCTTCTCGATCTCTCCTTTGAGCTTGGCTATCTCCGAGGGAACGTCGATTGCCTCCTTCACAAAGAGATAGGATGCGTATCCCTTGCCGCTGACTGGGAATGCGTTAAGAACATCCTTTTCTCCCTTGGTGTCAATCTCCAAGGGGCTTGCACCCGCAAAAGATGCAAGAAGCTCCTTCTCCTCAAGGAAGAAGCTTGTGGCACCGAAACCGGTATCCGGTTTCAGCACTACGTGGACTTTCTTCTCAAGGGGAATGCCAATCTCGCTGCGGGCCGCCCTGATGCCGGTGACGACCTCCTGCATGGCATCAACGATGGACGCCTCCTTAGGATAGCTCCGCTTCTCGCTGTATACAGGATAAGGCTGCTGAATCAAGCTGTACCTCGCACATCCGGGCAGCTTGTCATAAATCTCCTCTGTCACGAAGCTTACGAAGGGATGCATAAGGCGTAACGCCTCCTTAAGCACATCCAACAGCAGAGTCACAGTACGGCTCTTGATGGCGCTGTCATTGCTGTAGAGACCATGCTTGGAATATTCCACATACCAATCGCAGAAATCGTTCCAGAAGAAATCATAGCAAGCCTTGGCTCCCTCATCGAACCGATAGCTTTCTATTGCGTCCCTTGTGCACTTCACCGCCTGGTTGAGCTTGTGGTAGATCCACTTGTCCATCGTGTGCAGCTCAATCGAATCGAGATCCATCACACTGGCCCCATCCAAGCTCTGGAGCAAGAACCGTGCGGCATTCCAGATCTTGTTGGCGAAACGGCTTCCAAGATTGAAGGATTGCATATCGATACGGATATCCTGCCCCTGGGTGGCCATATAGCTCAGGGTGAATTTCATTGCATCCGAGCCAAACTTGTCCACCACCTCAAGCGGATCTATGCCGTTTCCGAGGCTCTTGCTCATCTTCCGGCCCTGCTTGTCGCGCACCAGGCCCGTGATGTAGACATCCTTAAACGGCACCTTCCCTAGGAACTCCAGGGAAGCCATAATCATCCGGCTGATCCAGAAGAAGATGATGTCATAGGCCGAAACGAGCGAGCTTGTCGGGAAAAACTTCTCCATATCCTTGGTTTTCTCCGGCCAGCCAAGCGTGCTGAAAGGCCAAAGCCAGGAGCTGAACCACGTATCAAGCACATCATCTTCCTGCCTGAGATGGTTTTTGTGACACTCGGGGCATTCGGTTGGGTCGCTCTTTGAGACCACCATCTTCCCGCAATCCTCGCAATACCAGACAGGAATGCGATGACCCCACCAAAGCTGTCGGCTGATGCACCAGTCGTTGATGTTCTCAAGCCAATTGGTGTAGGTGAGCTCGAACCGCTTGGGATAGAAGTGTATCTCGCCGTCCCTAAGCGCCCCAAGCGCCCTAAGCGCCATCCCCTTCATCCGCACAAACCATTGGTCAGAAAGATATGGCTCGATAACGGTATGGCAGCGGTAGCAATGCCCGACATCATGCGTGATATCCTCCACCTTGACCAGCAGTCCCAGCGCTTTAAGGTCCTCAACCACAAGGCTCCTCGCCTCTTCCGGCTTCAAGCCACGGTACTTCTCTGGGACGTTCTCATTCAGCGTTCCGTCCGCATTGAGCACGTTGATGGGCTCAAGATTGTGGCGCTTGCCGCATTGATAGTCGTTGGGATCGTGCGCGGGGGTGATTTTCACCATACCGGTTCCGAACTGCCTGTCAACAAAGGCATCGGTGATGATGGGGATGTCACGAGATGTGAGCGGGAGATGGAGCATCTTCCCCACTATCCCCTTGTACCTCTCATCATCGGGATGGACGGCGACTGCCTGATCCCCGAACATAGTCTCGGGCCTAGTGGTTGCTACAGTGATGAAACCGCTACCGTCACAGTAGGGATACTTGATATGCCACATGTGTCCGTTAAGCTCGCTGTACTCCACCTCGTCATCCGCCAAAGCGGTCTGGCAATGGGGGCAATAGTTCACCAGATACTTCCCTTTATAGATGAGGCCACGCTCGTAAAGGGTGACGAATGCCTCCCTCACCGCCTTGGAAAGCCCCTCATCCATGGTGAAACGCTCATGCTCCCAATCACAGGAGGCACCGATGGTCTCGATTTGCCTGCAGATGATGTCATGGTGCTTCTGCTTCACTGCCCAGGTCCTTTCAAGGAACTTCTCTCGTCCAAGGTCCTGCCTGCGAAGACCTTCCTTCGCAATCATCCGCTCCACCACGTTCTGAGTCGCAATGCCGGCATGGTCCGTGCCGGGAACCCACAATGTGCTGTAGCCGCACATGCGTCGATAACGGATCAGCACATCCTGAAGCGAATCATTGAGCGCATGGCCCATATGGAGGATGCCGGTGACATTGGGAGGCGGCATGACTATCGTATAGGCCTTTTTCGCTTCGGAAGGCTTGAACGCCCCCTCGTTCTTCCAGGCCTGATAAATACGCGACTCGAATTGTTTCGGGTCATATGCCTTGGCCAACTCAATCGATTTCAACATGGACTCCTCCTTGAAACGGTGTAACCATACTATCCAAAACGAATGCATGATTCAACACAGCCCCCAATGAGAAGGTCCACTCCCGACGCAAAAAGCGAGTCTCTTATCTGAGGGGCTCCACACTCTTCAACGTGAGATTTACATCATACCCCTTCTCGCTGAGATAGGAGACAATCTCATCCACGCTGTACGCATCAAGCCCGGCTGGCCTCACCTCGGAAACCTGCCTTACACTGCCCCCGCCAAGCTGGTTGGTTGCTGGGGCAAGAAAGGGTTCGTTCTGGCTGGAGTTGGTTCCAAAGACCACGAACGCACCCACAAAGACCACCACGAAGGCGGCTGCGCTGGAAAGGATGGCTGGCACCAGTTTCACTTCGATTGTCTTACGGAAGAGACTTACCCTCTTTGTCTGGGTGAACCTGCTCTTCTCGAAGAAGGAGAGCACCCTGGCTTGCCGTCGTGCAATCTCTTCGGGAGAAACTCCGTCCTTCACAAGGAAGGATTGGAGCTCCTTCAATTGCAAGAAGCGGCTAGCGCATGCTTTGCAATACTGGAGGTGCTGCTCCACCTGGGTTCTCCACGGCTCCTGAAGCTCTCCATCAAGATATGCGCTCAAAAGCTCATCATCAACACACATGACTACTCCCCCATCCTGCGCAGTCTTTCCTCAAGCATCTTCCGCGCACGAAAGACACGCACCTTCACGTTGTTCACCGATATATGCAGCGTAAAACCAATCTGACTGTAATCCATGTCAGCATATTCCTTCAGAACAATAACAAGCCGGTATTTCTCCGGCAGTGTGGAGATCGCCCTCCTCACCGCCTCTTTCGATTCCTTTTCCACGAGAACGCAAGGACCAACAGCCTCATCCTCTCGGGGAAGACAACCCAGCTTGGCGACCATCCTCAACTCCCGCATGCGACGCTTAATCTGGTTGATTGCCAGATTCTTGGCCACCCTGATCAGCCAGAATTTCGCCTCCTCCATGCACGGAAAGGAAAGAGACTTGTCGAAGAAACGGATGAAGGTCTCCTGGCATATCTCCTCAGCCATGTCCGGGTTGTCCGTAAGGTGCACCACCACGCGTAGCAGCAGGGGGAAATAGCTTTGATATACCTGCCTGAAGCACTTCTCGTCGTTGCTTTGTATCTTCATTACCACCAACAACCAAGCCCTTCGAAGGTTACATCAGTTTCTCAAGAACCGGCCCTTTCGGAGTGTCCTTGATCACATATCCCTTGGATTTCAACTGGTCTCTGATTGCATCGGCCTTGGCCCAATCCTTCTCTTTTTTGGCAATCGTCCTCGCTTCCAACAACCCAAAAAGCTCGGGAGTAAGGGTTTCATTACCTTCCTCTACTCGCACGACTTTGTCCAATTGGAGACCGAACACCTGATTGAAATCAAGAAGAAGAGAGTACTTCTCATCCTCAGTCACCCCCGACTTGAACACCGCAAAGAGGTCTGCAAGCGCCTGGGGACTGTTTAGGTCGTTGAACATATGCTCTGAAAAGGAGGCCTTGAGCGCTCTTGCCTCATTTGAGGCAAGAGGCACCTTCATCGCTCCGTGGCAGAGGAGCTCGCGCACTTTCGAGACAATGCCCAGGCGTGCCTTTCGGGCGGCATCCAGTGCTTCCCAGCTGAACTTTAGTTGCGAACGGTAATGGCCGCCAAGGCAGAAATAACGCCAATCCATCGGATCGTAGCCCTTGGCCTTAAGCACGCTGAGCGTCAGGAACTCACCGTTGCTTTTACTCATCTTTCCCCTGTCGTCCAGCAGGAATTCCCCGTGCATCCAGTAATTTACCCATTTGTGTCCGGTGGCTGCCTCGCTTTGGGCAATCTCGTTGGTATGGTGAACCGGAATGGCATCGATGCCACCGCAATGGATATCGAACGACTCGCCAAGGTATTTCATGCTCATCGCCGAGCATTCGATATGCCAGCCGGGAAACCCTCTTCCCCAGGGGGAATCCCACATCATCTCCTGATTACCGAATTTGCTGTTGGTGAACCAAAGGACAAAGTCCTTGGGATTCTTCTTGTTGCCATCGATGAAAATGCCGTCCCGATGGGCATCCTCGAGCGAGTCGAGCTTCAGGCGGGCAAGCTTGCCATAATCGGCAATGGAGGAGATGTCAAAATAGACATTTCCTCCGCTGACGTAGGTGTGTCCCCCCTTCTCAAGCCTCTGAATCAAGGCAATCATATCCTGGATATGGTCGGTTGCCTTGCATACCACGTCGGGCCGGATGATGGCAAGGTCATCATAGTCCTTGAAGAATGCCTTGGTATAAAAGTCTGCGATTTCCCAGGAGGTCTTGTGCATCTTCTGGGCCATCTTCTCCACCTTATCCTCCCCTTCATCGCCGTCACCGGTCAAATGGCCGACATCGGTGATGTTCATGACATGCTTCACCTTGTATCCCTGGTAAAGCAGCGTCCTCTTCAAAAGGTCCTCGAAGAGAAATGTGCGGAGATTGCCGATATGGGCATAGTTGTAGACGGTAGGTCCGCAGGAATAGATGCCGACAAATCCCGGTTCGAGCGGGACAAACTCTTGCACACTCCGACTCATCGTATTGTAGACACGCATACCCATTGGCTTTTTCTCCTTCATAATTGCCAGCCGAAAGGGGGGCAATATATACTTTGGCTATGGTGTCCAATGTACTTCCCGATAGGGAAAAAATCAACATAGACCAGCTCATCCGGAAGGATTACGACCTTACCGGGCACAATTCGATGCACCTGCATGCAAAGGCGGAGCATGCCGTTTTGTGCAAGGATTGCTTCATGCTGAAGGCAGCGCTCTTATGGGGGAGAAGGAGAATGATGCCAGTCACCATATTGGGAGAAGCAACCAACACCATCATCAGTGAGAAAGGAATCAAGGGGCTCACGCTCATCACCACCCACATGAAACATTGCCATATCAACGGGGTGCTCTTCTCTGTCAGTGCGGGAATGCTCCTTGACAAGGCAATCGACCTTGCAATCGACGCCGGACTAAGGGGAATGGAGATGCTGGGGGGAATCCCGGGAACGGTTGGGGGAGCCATCTACGGAAATGCCGCCGCAAACGGAACAGCAATAAGCGACCATCTGTTTTATGTCGACTGGATGGATGCGAAGGGAGTGATGCATCGCATGGAGACCACAAAGGAGCTCTTCTCCTACAGGAAAAGCCCCTTCCAGTCCATCAAGGGAGGAGTTATCTGTGAAGCGGGATTCAACTTGATTCCGACAAGGCAAACCATCTCCCTGAAAACCATCAAGGAGGGCGCAAGGAAAAACCGGATACTCTCCCACCAATTCGACTTTCCTTCCTGCGGCTGTTTCTTCAAAAACCCGGAAGGTGCCCATGCAGGAATGCTCATTGAACAATGCGGCTTGAAGGGAAAGCTCTTCGGGGGAGCAATGGTAAGCCCGTTCCATGCCAATTTCATCGTCAACACCGGAAATGCCACCAGCGATGAGCTCTTCAAACTTGGCGAAGATGTCAGAGAGACTGTCATGAGACAGACGGGAATCGAACTACAATACGAAGTGCGGTTCATCGGCCGCTAGTCACCACGAATAGGAGACCCGGATTCCAAGATTCCTACCGCTACGGAAATTGAGATGCCACTGCCAACCCTCTTTCTCCCAAGTCAGGGTGCAGGA
>CAVESN010000082.1:0-438 GCA_963618365.1 Bacteroides uniformis | reverse complement strand
GTGCAGGAGATTCCCGAAGAGCCATAGGAGAGCCTCACATGGGCACTCTGCCACGAGAGCGCCCAGCCAAGCATCTTTCCTTTTGCAAAAGAGCCGCGAAAGGAGAAGGAGGAAAGAGTTACGGTTGCCGATATCCTCGCACTTGCCTTGTTCCGTTTGTAGGCATTTACACGGAACCCCCAAAACAAATCAGAGCAAACAACCGTATAGGAGCGTATTTCCTCCCTTGCCTTTCCGTAATACAGGGGTTGGGGACCGTAACGACGAGCAAAGCGGAACTTGATCACACTGTCATCCAGTCGGAGGTAATAGGAAAGAGGCCATCGCTCACTTCCATAGCTTGCGCCAAGCTCCCATTTTCCGAAATCGACTTTTGTGTCCACATATCCGGTCACACCCACTAACTGTGTGCCGACAATCTCCAGGACGGAGCTCAGG
>CAVESN010000081.1:0-8476 GCA_963618365.1 Bacteroides uniformis | reverse complement strand
GGGATGTATATGTTGGTATCGATTTTGGGACCTCCTTCACCAAGGTTTCCTATGCTGTCCAATCTCTGCAGGGATTGCGTATTAAAACTGTGAAATTCGGTGCTTCCTTTACCGATGATGCTTATTATGCTCCCACCATTTTGTGGTACGATTCCCCAAGAGAAGCTCTTTCTTTCGTTCAATGTTCCGGTTATAGGAAAATCCCTTATTTTAAGTACGCATTGCTTAGAGATACGTCATTGTTTCCTTTTACAAAAGTGACTTCTGGTTTCCCTTTTGAAGAAATATGTTCCGTGTTTTTCTTGGCTTGTATTATTGCGCAAACCAAAAAATGGATTCTGAACCATGAGCAACTTGGGAGGGCTGCCACCAAGTGGACCATCACCATGGGGGTTCCCTTTGTAGATCAGAATAATTCACCGAAAGAACGCTATAACCGGGTGCTCTGTTTGGGCGACTTGTTGTCTGAATCTTGTGGGGATTCCATGTCGCTCCAGGCAGTTGCCGATTTTATGCAGAGCAAAAAGGGGAACAATGCAAACGATACTCTTCGCACCTTTCCTGAACTATATGCGGAAGTAGTGCAATTCCAGGTAAGCCCGAAAGCAAAAGAAGGGTGTTATTTCTTGGTTGACATAGGTGGTGGTACGGCTGATATTGCTTTGTTCTGTAAGGGGAAAAGAATCGGAAGAGGGGGATCAAGTGAATATTATTGTACTTTGATTGGGCAATCGGTTATCCCTTATGGAGTTGATGTAATAGTAGAAAAAGTTCAGGGAAGGGACTCTTCTTTCGATAAGGCGAAGGTATCCTTTGCCAAAGGAGCTCTAAATTCTCTGAATATCAACAAGAATTGTTACCTGGACTTCAAAAAAAGATTTCATAAAGAATGTGGAGAGGTTTTGCAACACATACAACATCCGTTCTACGTTAGATACAAGTTCTATGGTGTTCCTTGTTTTATGGCCGGAGGCGGAAAGTCGGTCCCGTTCTATGATAGTGCTGTTGAGGACCTTGTCCGGGATTTGCGAAAAACCGGAGGGTTTGGCGATTGCCCAAAGCTCAATATATTGGATTATTCGAGCAGAACGACTTATGAACGTACCGATGGTCGCTTGTTGATTTCTCAGGTTTTAGTAGATCCAATGCTTCCAGAATATACAAAGATTTCTGGGTTTCCTTGGAATTTCTGATGATTTCGGAAACGTCTCGCCCCATCCTTCCTTCTCCCCCTCCTATCTGTTACACTTTGTGGCATGGTTGGTGGCCTGTTTGATGAAGTAAGCTCCTCTTTCTTTGTTCCCCTAGCGGGGGTGAACAGGCAACTGAACTATGAGCTTTTGCGCTTGGTCAACGAGCGGATGAAGGATGATGTGGGGCAGTTTCCCAGGGATGTGGTGCTTGATTGGCTGACAGAGTATCTGTCCCATAGCTCCTTTGACGAGTCGGTGGATGATGAGACGATGGAGCGTTCAGAGGTTGAGTCCTATCGGGAGATTGCGAGCCGTAAGCTTTCCTACTTCGTGAAGTGCGGTTGGTTGAACGGGGAGGTGGATACTTCCTTCCACATGACCTACCAGATGGATTCGTTTGCCATCGCCATCCTTCAGGCGATCGATTCCTACCTTGCAAGCGGCGAGGAGTCGGTTCAGCTCACCCATTTTGTCTACTCCATCTACCTGACGCTGAAGAACGGGTTCGAGATGAGCCATGCGGTGGATGCGGTGCAGTCGATCAGTGACAACCAGCAGAAGCTTTCGGGGATGCTGCGCAGCCTCAATTCCAATGTGAGGAAGTTCCTCAACAGGTTGCTGCGTGACGTGCATGCTTCTCCGAGCGAGATTCTCGGGATGCTGCTGCTTGACTATCAGAACTCGGTGGTGCTCAAGAGTTTCGAGAACCTCCGGCGCCGTGACAACCCCTCCAAATACAAGGAGGAGATCATCTCCCGGATTGATGACTTGCTTAGCGACCATCTCTCGGAGATGGTGGACAATGCCATTGCAGTCACCTACAGCGGGGATAACTGTGAGCGCAACCGGAAAGAGGCGGAGATTGACTTTTGCCGGAAATTGGGGGATACGCGGGAACTTTTTGAGCATATCGAAAAGCAGATCCAGGTGATCAACCAGCGCAACACGCGCTATGTGCGCACCACCAAGAGCAGGCTCTCCTACCTGCTCAACGAGGACCGGGATCTGGAGGGAAGGATTGTCCGTCTTCTCAAGGGAATCGAGGAGAGCGGTTTCTCCGGCTCCTCCCCCTGGGGGGTGACCCTGGAGGGGCTTGTCAATCCCGATTCCTTGTTCCAGCCACGCAAGGTGCACAAAAGGGTGGTTTCCCGCACTCCTGTTTCCGAAGGGGATGTGGACCCATCCTGGAGGGAGACGCATGCGAAGCGGCTGAAGCGCGCCATGGAGTTCTCCATCTCCCGGGTTGACCGTTTCATTCTCCAGGCACTTGGGGAGAGAGCGAGCATGCTTGCAAGCGAAGTTCCCCTTTCCGGTTCGGACGACTTTCTTCGCTTGCTGCTTGCGGAGCTTTATTCGGCTTCCCCTCTTGTCCACTACCGGGCAAGGCTGCGTGATGACTCCTTCTCCTTCCAGGGAAGGAGGATGACAAATTTTGTGATAGAGAAGAGGAGATACCATGGCCTCAAGCAATAAGCGTACCGCCGCCATTCGGCTGCAGGAGACGATAGGATCGCTTTCCGATGTCAATCTCGCCCATTTCTCGCGGCTTTGCTCCGTGCTTCTGGAGAAGAGCTTTGTCTTCGGGCAACTGGATGGAGACAAGGCTGACTACTACAAGATCACGGAGTTCCGTACTCTCTTTGCCGACTACTTCTGCCTTATGGACCTTACTTTGGTCCATGACGACCAATACCGCATCTATTACCTGAAGTCGGACCTGGGGAGGAACAATCTCCGTTTCAACAAGCTGGACACGGTCATATTGCTTTCGCTTCGCCTTCTGTACTGGCAGCTCAGCAAGGAGAGCGAGAACTCCATCATCGCCACTTCGGTGGCCGAGCTTGCCGAGGCGATTGAGAAGACCCACATCTACCCGGTGCTTAAGAGCACCATGCTGGAGGATTCGCTGCGCCGTCTCAGGCGGCACAAGATTGTCGGTTTCTCCAGCCAGAGCTTTACCATGGAGACGATGGTGCAGATCTATCCGACCATCCTCTACTTGGTAGGGGACCAGTCGATGGGGCAACTGGAGAGCATGCTTAGGGCATACCAGAGGGGAGGGGACGAGGATGAAGCTGACGAGGATTAAGCTGATCAACTGGCATGCCTTTGAGAACAAGACCATCGCTACCAATGGCAATTTCGCCATCACCGGTGAGAACGGATCGGGAAAGTCAACGCTGATTGATGCGCTGTACTATGTCCTCTCGGGCGGAGACAAGAACTACTTCAACCATGCCGCAAACAGCGACGCCGAGCGCACCTTGGAGACCTATATCCTCTTCAAGACGGGCGCGGAGAAGCAAGCCTACCTCAGGGAGAGGCCCACCATCTGCCATATCGCCCTGGAGTTTTCCGACGAGTCGGGATACCCCTCAATCCTTGGCGTGGTGGTTGATGTGGGGGAGACGGGGACTGTGGAGCACTTCTACACTGCCATCGGGCACTCCATCGAGGACTCCTTCTTCCTTGACGAGCATCGCCTTCCCCGTTCTTTCGATGGAATAGTGGAGACCCTCGGGGCCGTCCCCATCAAGGACAAGGGAGCACGCAGTCGCCGCCAGCTCCTCATCTGCCAGGATTTCTTCCACCTCAGCGGGAGAAACCGCTACATGACTCTCCTGAAGAAGGCTCTCGCCTTCCGTCCCATCGACGAGGTCTCCAGCTTCGTCAATGACTTCCTTCTTGAGGACATCCCGATCAATATCGCCGACCTTCAGAACGAACTGCAATCCTACAATGAGATCTACCAGACGGTGAAACGGACCGAGAACAAGATTAACGCCCTTGAGCGTTTCATGCCCCAGGCACGCACCTATGTGGAGCTTTCCCTGAAAAGCAAGTTCCTCGCTCCCTTGGAGAAGGAGGCCGATTGCTTTATGCAGAGGGAGAGCGCGCAAAGCTGCAGGAACAAGATCTCCGAGCTGGAATCGAGATGCGACTCGCTGAGGATGAAGGTTGAGAGCAACCGGATGGTGGAGATGCGCCAACGGGGAGAGCTTGCCGACTTGGAGATGGATGACATGCTTCGTGCCGTCAGGCAGGCAGAGAGGGAGAGGGACGAGATAGGTGCGAAACTGGTGGTGGCCAAAGCGCAGGTGGAAAAGGCAACAGCGCTCCTTTCCTCCGAGCAAAAGTTGGTCAAGCACTTTGGGAAGAGCTATGTGTTCCTCTCCGATGTCACAGATGACAATTTCTCCTTGTTCGTCCGTCACCGCGCGGACTGGAAGGATTTTCTCTTCCGGATGCGAACGGACTTGTATGAGCAGAAGAGCACATGGAGCGTCGCCCTTGGGGAAAACACCGCTAGCCAGAGGGAGATTTCCAGGGAAATCGAGGATCTGAAGTCCCACCACAACCACTACCGCCCTGCTGTGGAGAAGGTGAGAAAGCTGCTTGAGGAGCACTTGGAGAAGCAGGGATTGAAGTGTACCGTAAGGCCTCTTTGCGAGTACTTGGAAGTGAAGGAATCCGAGGAGGCTTGGAGTGACGCCTTGGAGGCATACCTCGGGGAGGACCGTTTCGGCTTGGTGCTGAGTCCCCAACTCTACGGGGAGGGAGTGAGATACCTTTCCTCCCTTAGGGATCCCGAACTTTCCGGGGTGAGGATTTTCAATGCAAAGGGTGACTCCTTCCTTCCCCCCTCTTTTTCCGAGGGGTCATTGGGGGCGAAGCTTGATGTTTCGGATAAATATGCCAAGTGGGTCTGCCACCATCTCCTGGCTTCGGTAGGGTGCGTGGATGACCTGAAGGATGTGTCGGCAGATGGCTCTGCGGTGACCAAGGGGTGCGCCATCTACCGCTCCTGGCATTTCGAGCAAGCGGATGCGCAAAGCTACGCCTATCCCTATATCGGCGAGGCATCCTTCCAGAAGCGGCAGGAAGTGCTGGTGAAATCGCTTGAGAAGCTCAAGAGAGAGGAGAGCGAGATCCGTTCTTCCCTCATGAATGTGCAAGCGGACATTTCCCTTGTGGAGCAAAGCAGGATAACGGAAGTGATGGCGGTGGAGAACGTCTGGCTTCTAGTGAGAGGGTACGAGGTGCAAGCCAGAGAGATCCAGGAGACGATTGACCGCTATGCCGCTTCTCCCGACATCTTTGCGAAGATGGAGCGGATTGATGAATTGAAGGCGCAAATCGCCTCTCTACGCAGGGCGATAGGGGAAGATGAGAGGATGGTGGGAAAGCTCCAGCAGGAAGAGGGAGCCCTCTCTTCCCAGGCTTCCAGCCTTGAAGAGCAGGCCTCCATGAACGAGAAGGAGGGTGGGTTGCTGGTCGCCCAGCTGGAAGAGAAGATTGCCTACGAGGAGCTGCGAAGGGCATATCAAGGGAAGGATGGTTTTGATGCAGAGCGCATCCATAAGGAGGCCAAGGAGGCAAATGCCCACATGGCAAGCCTCTCCGGTCCTTTGAAGAGCCAACTGCAATCCTATCAGGCAAATTTCAACCCCAACATCTCCACATCCTTGGAGGATGTCGGAGAGGTGATCCATGAGTATGAACGGCTCGTGAAGACGGAAATTGTCAAATATGCGCTCAAGGCGGAGGAGGCGAGGCTCCATTGCGAGCAGCAGTTCCGCGACTCCTTCATCGCCAAGCTCAACGAGAACATCCGTAGCGCGCGGCGCGAGATCAAGGGGTTGAACGATGTGCTTGCGGGACATCCCTTCGGGGTCAACCAGGAGCGCTACAAGTTCCTTTGCAATCCGCCCAAGGATGATGAGATGCGGGAGTACTACCGCATTATCACGAGCGGCAAGGTTCTTGAGTCGCAAAGCTTGTTTGAGGAGGTGCTTGACGCGAAGGACCAGGATATCATCAACCAGCTTTTCGACCGCATCTCCCATCCGGCGGACAGTCAGGAGGCGCAGCGCATGCTTGAGCGCTATACCGACTATCGTTCCTATATGACCTACGATATTGAGATCACCAGGATGAGCGAGCCGGACAACCCCGTCCTCTTCTCCAAGACCAGGAGGGAGAAGAGCGGTGGAGAGACCCAGACTCCCTTCTACATCATCATCGCGGCCTGCTTTGACAAGCTGATTGCCCGGAATCGGGAGTGGGAATCCACCTGCCCCATCATCTTCGACGAGGCTTTCAACAACATGGACGAGACCCGCATCAACGAGCTTCTTTCCTACTACAAGGAGCTTGGCATCCAGGTTGCCATCGTCATCCCCACCAACCGTGCTCCCAGCGTGACTCCGTTCATGGATACGGTCGTGGGACTATGCTGCATCGCTAGCCAGATTGACATCCTCTATGTCCACAAGGATTTTGAAGTGGGGGAGCGATGACGCAATTCCAGACAAAGGTGCTTTCCTCCCTGCTGGAGAAATACGAGCACAGCAACCAGTCCCATGGAGGGGGAGTGAAGGAGCGCGCCATCAAGCTGGACCGCAAGACATCTCCGCTTGACCTCTATCTTGCGCCGGATGCAATCCAGCACCGTCTCTCCTATGACAGGGATATCGAAAAGCTGGAAAAGGAGGGTTTCCTTCTTCAGGAGAAGGATAAGGACGGCCAGGTGGTTGCAGTCCGACTGATGGTCCGGGAAATCGAGAGGCTCTACTTTGTCATGGGGAGGAAAAGCCCCAAGGATGCGTGCGCATCTCTTCTCAAGGTCCTTGAATGCCATCCTGCATCAGGTTGCATCGGAGCGTATGCCACCTATATCCGCTCTTTCATCGCCTCCCACTACCGGATTCCCAAGAGCTATGTGGGTGATGGGGAGGAGCTGGAGATGCAGCTACGTTGCCTGGAGCGCATGCAATTGCAGAAGGAAGAGATTATGGAGAGGGATTTCTCCATGGCTGTTTTCGGCGACTCCAAGAAGTTCTCCCCTCTCATTCCCTCTCTGTGCAGAATTGTCCGTGATTTTGACGAGGAGTGCCCCTACGAGGGGCAGTCTGAAATCCTCGAGTACTTCAACATCGTGCGCAACACCACGTATGCCTTGGTGCGCGGAAAGCTCTGTTTCCAACTGGGAGAGCAGGAGATCGACCTGGGAAAGATGGGGTACGAGTTCGCATTCTCCGATGCGATGATAGAGTCCATGCGCCTTAGGGCGTCCTCCTTCAAGAGGGTGGTCACCATCGAGAACCTGACCACATGGCGTATGTATCAGGATCCGCAGGCCATCCTCATCTATCTCGCAGGTTTCCATGACAAGGGGAAGCAGATGCTCCTGATGAAAATACATGACGCATTTCCCGACAAGGAATACCTTCACTATTCCGACATCGACGTGGGAGGTATGCTGATCTGGCGTCACCTTGTCGAGCGCACCTCAATCCCCTTCGAGCCATTACACATGGGAGTCAAGGAACTTGAGGAGAGGAAAACCTGTACCAAGGCATTGACTGTCCATGACCGGCAGCGGCTATTGCGGATGAAGGATGATGTGTGCTATGAGCCTTTCTTCCCTGTCATCGCCTACATGCTGGCCCATGATGTGAAGCTTGAGCAGGAGTCTCTCGATTGAGGCATGGCGTTTCTCTTCGATTTGGGCGAGAGCCCCTTTTCGCTTTTGTCCACCTTGAATTCGAAAATCATGTGGTGGCGGGATGTGGTCATGATGCAATCGGCTCGTTCTTGACCTCAGACCACTTTTCAAGCAATGTGAAGACGATATAGATGACATTCTGGAAGTTCTTTCCGACACTTTCACTTGTTTTTCCGGTGGGGTGGGGAGGCTTTGCGAACAGACTTTGGAAGCGAATTATAACTCCATCAATGTTCCCTTGTTCGATATCGTTGTCAAAGCTGGCGATATCCAGGCCGTTGTCCACATCGGTTATGGAGAGCAAGGAGGGTAGAATCTATTGATGAAACTATATTTGACTTCATCGTTCGGATATGCAAGCAAATATATTTCATGTTTCGCATCATATCCCTTGATGGTGAGGTATCCTGTTTGGTACAGCAAGGGAATCGGGTTTGGATTCTCGTCATTGTAGTCTGAGTGCGTGGAGGAGGCCTTCACCACATGAGAAATCTAGGACGGACTTCCCTCTATGCGAGAGTTTCTGAAGAAGGAACGTGGGCTTTCCCGAGTAACAAATCTCTTTCTATAGAAGCCATTGAGGAGATAACCGGATTGGAGAGTCCGTCGGATTTTTCGGAGAAGAGATAGCCTTCGTACATCTTTTGAGGAATGCGTATCCAAGCCAATGGCTTTTGCCATCGCTTGGAACTCTTGTGGGAATATGCTGACCAGCCATGTTTTAGAGATACCGCAAATGGATGCGAATTTCTGATTGAGGGAAATATCGCATAGC
>CAVESN010000080.1:5834-8627 GCA_963618365.1 Bacteroides uniformis | reverse complement strand
AAAAAGTGACGAAGCGGCTTATGGTGTGCTACAACATCCCCGTCATCAAAGCGCTTTGTCCCTTCGACCAGACCAACATCCGCTCCTCCCTCAAGCCCTTGATCGGCAAGCTGCATCAGATGGACAAGCATGTGCGCGAGCATGTCTATGCAGCCCACAAGATTCCGAAATTTGGTGAGGCGGGCTCATGAAAAAACGCTTTCTCCTGTTGCCGCTCCTTTCTTTCTTTTTCCTCCCCCTCTTTGCGGAGGACACATCTGGCTCCATTGTCGCCACCAATGATGGAAACTTCCACTTCTCGGTGATGCCGACCATCGAGATAGGGAAGCTGGTGACCACCTTCAACTTCACTTTCTATGGCCAGTTCCAGTCCAAATTTCCCTGGCTTGACTTCGACCTCTCCAATTTCCAGGTCCCGGAGAAAGGGGAAGAATCCCAGGGGGACTACGTGCGTAGCGTCGCCGAGCAATATGTGAGTTTCCTCTACTCGATGCACTACGGAGACCGCTACGACCCCTTCTACTTCCGCTACGGCAAGCTCGAGAATATCACATTGGGCGATGGTGCCCTTCTCTCCTCCTACTCCGACTATTCGGTGGGGTTCATGGAGAGCCGTCCCGGCTTCAATCTCCGGCTCGGTCCGCTAGGGAGATTCGGACAGGAGCTTGTCATCGACGACCTGATTGTTCCCTCCATGTTTGGGTGGCGCGCCTACATCAGGCCTTTCTCCAGCGACAACGAAAATCGCTTTGCAAAGATCAGGAACATGGAATGGGGCATGTCAATTCTCTTTGATCCAAGAGCAAAGGAGGACATGTTCACCACCAAGGAGGATGGCACCGTGAGCGTGGACTACTCCTACCGTTCCCTCTTCGAGACCGCCTTTGACGTCACCCAGCCGCTCTTCTCCGGAAACCACGGGCAAATCATGGTTTTCGCCGACTACATCATGCAAGGTCCCCACTCCTCAATCTGGAGCCAAAGCCACGCTGGACGCTTTGGCTTCGGAGGCTACATCCCCTCGGGGATACTTTCCTTCAACTTCAGCACCACCCTTCCCCTGAAAGGGACCTACTATGTTGACTACTTCACCACAGGATACAATGACGAGAACAGCAACGATTACGACAACAAGGTGCTAGACGACTTGGGAAACGAGGTAAGTGCTGCAGGAATCTACAGCGACTACCAGACCCACACAAACGGGCTTGAGGAAACCTACCTCGCCAAGCTTGGCCGGCAGCATCCTTTGGCCAAGGGACAGGCATGGATTGACACCACGGTAGGCTTTGCCATGGACAGCGCCCAAATCTACTCAGCCCTCCGCTTCCGAGCGACGGCAGACCCTGGATCGGGTTCCCTTACCGACCAGAGGGTGAACCTGATTTTCCGAATCGACAAGCTCTTGTTCAACTTCATTTCACTGGACTTGAACTATGAAAAGAATTATCCTTCAGTTACGACAGGAGAGGCGGAAGACTTTTTCCCGGGTCTGACCACCTTGAAAAATGTCTATATCAAAATGCATGCACAGATTAAATACCAGGGAATCAAGTTTATTCTTGGAGGAAAATGGCAGTTTGACGCCGAAGGGAAATGTGAGAATCCCCTCTTCGAATCCTCCATGCAGGTTGTGATTTTCTAGGAGGCTGCCATATGAAAAGATTCTTGCTCATCCTTACCCTCTTGAGTGCCTTCGCTTCGTTGACAGCAGAAGATTCCCTTTGGGTATCCTCCACTGATTTCTCCCTTTACAACGAGCAAGGGCAAAGCGTTGCCGTAAACGAAGATGCGGTAAAAGCGCTCGCTCTCGGATGGATTGTCAAGACCCAGGAAAAGCCTGTCTTGTTTCACACTCCGGTTGGCGTCATCAAGCTTGAAGCCCACTCCACATTGATAGCAGGGGATCTTTCAAACACCCGCCCTTCCTACTACTTGGTAGACGGTATGGCTTCCTTTTCCACAAGAAAAGATTTTACGGGACGAATTACCGTCTCCACCACCGTCTCCCGCTACAGGGCAACCGGCAAATGCGGCATGTTCGTCGCCACGAATCAAAGTGAGGAGTATGTTGAACTCTATGAAGGAACCGTACAAACGGTGAACGGACTGACACACAGGTCGGGACAGCTACAGGCGATGTACCGGTTGGACCAAAGCACCAATACCATCACCTCCCTCGAACCGGAAAAACTGCAATCGTGGCAACATTCCCTCAAGGACATTCCAAATGCGCCTCTCTTCTCCGGCGTCACCGTGTCCCTTTTTGTTCCCAACCAAATCAAGAAAATAGATTCATGGAGAACGCCACAAGCCCCCCGCATGCCACAGGTACATGTGCTATCCCGTGTTCCGCTACCGGTTTTTCAAGGATCCCCGATACGGAAGGAAGCAAACCCCGCTATGCCAGCCGTACCCAAAGCTCCCATAGTTTCTTTCACCAAGGCCACAGAGGCCGAACCAACGGAAGAATCCTCTCCTACGATAGCGCCAAAAGAGATTGCACCGCCCGATGCCATTTCCCATACGCTCTCATACCAAGAGACAAAGCCTGTACAAGGGCAAGAGAAGAAGATAAAGAAGCCCGCAAGGCATACCATCGGTCTCTCCCTCTCCTATGAGTATGACCGTTGCTCGGATGATTTCTTCACCAATGAGAATTCGCAGATTGGAAAGAATTACCAATGGCTTAGCATCCAGCCCTATTTCGAGTCGAAACTCTTCGGCTTGAAGCTGAACTTCTACTATCGGACTCTTGATTTCCAGGATTGGGATAACGAGTGGAGTACCAAC
>CAVESN010000080.1:0-5824 GCA_963618365.1 Bacteroides uniformis | reverse complement strand
AGTACCAACGTGGCCCACTTCGCCACGGGAGACTGGATGGAGACGACAAACAGCTTCATGAGCCTCATTGAATCCTTCCATTTTGGAGATGAGAAGAGCCACCTGTGGATCTCCATAGGGCGGAATCGGCTCGACGGGGAGGGAAGAATCCTCACCGGATACCACGGCATCCAGCCAGAATGGAAGAATCTCTCCTTCGGCATGCGCTTTGGCAGCGTGAGAATCAACGGTTCGTTGGATGATGTGGAGCTGAACAACCTGATGAAGGGTAGGGAATATACCGACTGGCAATACGGGAATCTCAGCCTGAGCCTGGTGGACAACGATTTGGCATTCTTCTCCTTTGGTGCAATCTATGGCATCCATGACGGAGAGACAGCCACCT
Source organism: Bacteroides uniformis (assembly GCA_963618365.1). GTDB lineage: Bacteria > Spirochaetota > Spirochaetia > Sphaerochaetales > Sphaerochaetaceae > RUG023. The sequence goes on along the minus strand of CAVESN010000080.1, from coordinate 5,439 downwards.
ACCAGAGCACAATCAGCGCGAATGCGAAGGAGAACAACGTAGTAAGCTACCCCTATGCGGAAATCAACATCCCCTTCCTCCCCAACAAGAACCATTTCCAGCTCAACCTGCTTGGCAGCATGGCGACATACCTTCCCGTCTCCCCAAGCATCAATTTCGACAACATCTACGACAGTGACGAGAGCTCGTTTGAGAACTACATGCTCTCCACCGGCCTCTCCTTTGGCATCAAGAATCTCTCCATCCAATGGATAGCGGGAATACACAAGGGGTTTGTGAACCCCTACTTGCATAGTCCGCTTGTTCGCATGGCAGGCATGAACTGGCTGCTTTACGACAGCGACATGGAGACACGCCTTCAGGTCACCTACTCTGGCAAAGGCTTCTCATTCGGTGCAAGCTACACGCTTCCGTTTGATTTTGGCAGAGACGGGAAGATTGCTTGCCTCGATAATTCGTCCACCCATGCAGACATGCTCGCCCTCGGTATATCCGCACAAATCTCCTCCTTTACAGTGGAGGCGGGATATGAGACATTCGGATTGAACGATTTCTCCTCGATCGACGAGAAGGAAGATACAAACACCTCCTTCAAGCTCAGCATCGCCTATGACTACGATTTCATCCATGCAGAGATCGGGCTTAAGCGCAATGTCTCCGGCCGTGGCATCAACACCTCGTTCGGGGATGACAACCCGCTCATGGGCTATGGAGTATGCACCTTCCATCTCAGCAAGGGCATTTGATGAACCACATAGCGAAACTTGATCCTCTTGTTGCCAGGCGCATTGCGGCGGGCGAAGTGATAGACCGTCCGGCCAGCGTGGTGAGAGAGTTGGTTGACAATGCGATAGATGCGCATCCCTCCCATATCACATTGACCCTGGAAAACGGCGGAATCGATCTCATCAGCGTCCTTGACGACGGAAGTGGCATAGCCCGGGAGGATCTCCCTCTTTGCTGCGAAAGCCATGCGACAAGCAAGATACACACACTCGAGGACCTCTACCATATCGACACCATGGGGTTTCGGGGGGAGGCGCTCTATTCGATCAGTGCGGTCAGCAAGACCACCATCCAAAGTGTGACGCAGAGCGGTGAGCCAGCCTCCATAGTGGTTGACAACGGCATCGCTTCTTCCGTGGTTCCAGGCGGTCCAAGCAAAGGCACTCTGGTCACCTCTGAGGCTCTCTTTCTCGACATTCCCGCACGAAGACAGTTCCTCAAGCGTCCCGCCACGGAGATGCAGCGATGCAGGGAAGTGTTTCTGGAGAAAGCCATCGCATACCCGGAAATAACTTTCACCTTTATCAGTGATGGTCAGAAGCGGTTTGAGCTCCAAAGCACAGGGAAAAAGAATAGGGTGCTCGACGTGCTGGCTCTGGACAAGAAGATTGTTCCCGCCGAGATGAAGGAAATCTCCCTTGAAGGAGGGAAGTACTCTCTCTATGCGGTATGCTCCTCTTTCGCTCTCTATCGAAGCGACAAGAGCGGAATACGCATTTTCGTGAACAACCGGCCGGTGGACGAATACAGCATGGTGCAAGCGGTGACCTACGGATACGGGGAGATGCTCCCCGGCGGTGCCTTCCCCTATTGCTATCTCTTCATATCTGACGATCCAACACTGGTTGATTTCAACATCCATCCGACCAAGAGGGAAGTAAAGATCCGCAACAGGGCAGAAATTCACCATGGAGTAACTTCCATGCTGCATGAAAAACTGAATCGCACCATCCCCCGCATGACGTTATCAAGGCAGGATTCCCTTCCCTTCAGGGAGGCATCCTATCCCGAGAAGAAAGGCGAAGCCTCTGCTGTGGCAACGCACCATCCTTCCTACCATGCATCTTCGTCCCAGGCTGAGGAGAAGCCAATCGACCCGATGTGGTTCAGCAAGGCGCGCGAGATTCTCGGCCATGAGAAGCAAAAGATGGAGATGCGCGTGGACCGCTCAACCGACACTGATGGCATCTGGAACCTCCCGCACACAAAGGAAAGCGATGATTTCATCTATCTCGGCCAGGCTTTCAACTTGTTCCTCATCTGCCAGAGGGGGGACAAGCTTTTCCTTGTCGACCAGCATGCCGCACATGAAAGGATCCTCTACAATGCGATAAAGCAGAAGAAGGATGTGCAGCAACTTTTGATTCCCATTCCGTTCGATGTGGAACGCGATGTGGACTCTTACCTAGCACAGAGTCTGGACATCTATCTGAATCTCGGCATCAAGCTGGAGCGTATCGGTGATTGCCAATGGAACCTCACCACCATCCCTTCCCTGCTGAAAAACATCGAGAGTGACATCATCGCCTTCATCCAGAACCAGACGGGTGATGCCAGCGAGGTAGAGAAGGGTCTGTATGCGGTAGTCGCCTGCCACAAGGCAATCAAGCAAGGAGACACAGTGGACCGGACAACCGCAATCCATTTGCTCAAGCAGGTGTTCTCATTGGAAGACCCTGTATGTCCCCATGGAAGAACCTTTGTCGTAAGGCTTGACAAGCAGGAACTGATGGCCGCCGTGGGAAGAATCGTCTAATCCAAATGGAGGAGCGTGACATACGCGCACTTTCTGGCTTCGTCATACCAGCAGAAGGAAATCGATTTGACATTGTCTTGCACAGAGACTTTCCCGTCCGAGACTCCCTCCCCCACCTCGGCCCCCTCTCTGTCATAGCTTCTCCATGAAAGGCTTCTCCCATCTTCCCAGGAAACATCATTCCCCGTGAAAGAGAAAGCATCCAAAGACTGCCCTGCTTTTTGAGATGGGAGAGAAAAGCTGCATTCCGTGCGCTTCCCGTCGCTACGCATCACATGCACTTGGTACTCGCCCTCCTCTTGGAAAGGCAAAAGCAACGAGCTTGACCCATACCAGGTGTCATCGCCCGTCATGGCAACTAATGGCTCGAGAGTCCAGGAGAGCGAGCTTGGACTAAGCACCTCCATCTGGAGAGACTGTCCTTCTTCCACCCCAGAAGGTTCCACCCAAACGGCAAGGAAGGTTTCTCCTTCCCTTTTCACGGCAAAAGCAACTACATCCTCCACAGTTAAGGAAGTCTTGCTGCAAGAAAGGAAAACAAGCGGTACGGAAAGAAGAGCACGCAGGGCTTTAGCAAATCGCGCCAAGATACGACCTCACCGGATTGGCGTACATGTTGAGCACGAAAGTGCGTATCTCCGGCCGCAATCCATCGTACTTCTTAAGGAAGGCTTCCTTGTCCAAATCCTGATAATGCTGGGAAAATCCATCCGTATGCTCAAGCATGTCATAGCAGAAATAGTTCGTGTCATGAAGCCGGTAACCGAGATGGATCTGCTTGTCAATCGCGTCAGCACACTCCTTCGCGTCACCATAGGTGTCGGCTAGGGGCTTTCCGAAGGAGATATGGATGTCTCCTTTGTAACGGGTGATGCCTCGTGCCATGCTGATCATGTCCTCGTAGTGCCGTTTCTGTCTGCTTCCCTTCTGGGCAATCTCGACCTCTTCACGTGCCTTGTTGATATCGTTAGGATCATACTGGTAGCTGACCGCGACCGGGACGATATGGCATTTCTTGATCAAGTCAGGAAAGGAGATGCCACTATGGCGCATGGAAAGGTAGAGCATCTTGATGATGGCGGGATTGGTGTTGTCAATTCCGTCCTTGCTGCGTCCGCTCTTCTGCGCGCACCAGATGGAGTGGTGCTCCTCTGTGATGATCTCGACAAAATACTTGCTGAGCCGGATGGATTCAAGATATTTCTCGCGTAGTGGCAGGGAACGCTTAACCGTCACTCCCCCATTGAGCTTGAATAAATCCTTCACAAAGCTGTTATAGAGGAGATTGTCACCGATTGCCATCTCGCACATCCCCATGCCACCCTCTTTGAGGGCAAGGTCGATAAGCGCGCAATCAAGGATGATGTCACGGTGGTTGCTGATGAAGAAATATGCTTCATCAGGCTTTAAGTTCTCCAATCCGCTCACAGAAAAATTACGGGCGCTCTTCTTGAGCACTGCGGGCAAAAACAATCCTGCCGTTATCAGCCGCTGGAAATCATCATACGACCTCACTTCATCCAGCCGCTTGGATATCTCAAGAAACAACGCTTCCGAATGCTTCTCATCGGCACCTCGGAAAGCACCACCGACTAGCTGTGCGATTGCCCCGAAATTGTCCTTCACGCGAGCAACCGCATCCAGCACTTCCTCTCCCCTGTAGGGGGCTATATCCTGATAGGTAGAAAAATCCACGTTCGTTCCTTCATTTGCCAGAAAGCGCCTTCATGTATTGAGAGCGTTCCCAAAGGGAAGAGTCCTCCATGCGCTCCTGGGAAAGTTTTCCGTTAAACTCCCCGATAGTAGCATACCCATGGCGTTCCATCCAAGCTCCCACTTCCTGTTTCATGGAACCGATGATCCCAAATCCGTTTTTCATCACAGCCGAGCAGACACTGACTGCCTTGGCCCCCGCAAGCAATTGCTTGATTACCGTCTCCCACTCCCAGATTCCGCAAGAAGCGCAAAGGTCCATATGCTTCAACTCCGCGCTCATGAGCGCAATCCACCGGAGGCTGGAAAGATACTCATGCTTGTGGGAAAGGGATGCGCCTTGCCTGAGGCATTCTTTCTCGATATCGATGTCATTCTGGAAGAAACGATTGAAAAGGACAGCACCATTGACTCCCAAATCCTGGAACTCGTGCAGCAAATGGGAAAGAGAAGTATAATTTTGGCCGAGTTTCACTGAAAGAGGTATACTCACCGATTTCCGTGTTTTCTTTACCAAGGAGAGGAAATCCTTCTCCATCTTCTCCCCATCCTTGTCCTTGTTGGATCCAACCACATAGTAGTTAATCTCAAGGGCATTGCATCCAGCTTGCTCAAACCGCTTGGCATAGCCGATCCAGGACCCATCGCTCTTGGCATTGATGGAGGCGATTACAGGAATATCCAATGCTTTCTTTGCCTCGGAGATTAGGGAAAGATACGCATCCACTGACTTTTCCCTGGTATGGGCAGCCACGAAATTGGCGGCATCGGCATGAGTCAGATACTCGCTCTGCTCTTCAACTGCGGCAGAACCTTCCTTCTCAATCTGTTCCTCAAAGATGGATTTGAGCACAACAGCGCCGGCACCCGCATCCTCGCACTTCCTAAGGTTATCCAAAGACGCAGTAAGGGGACCACTGCCGACAATAATGGGATTATCTAGATTCAATCCGATATATGATGTATGCAAATCGTACATAAGGTACCTCCACAATTGTTAGTAACCAGTATATCACGACTTTTACACCATTACACAATTCTTATTCTCTAGGAATAGAGAGATGGCCGACAAAAAAGAGCAACGAAAATCACCTATTAATAAGTGATCCTCGTCAACTCTGATCAGAAGGAAAAGGGCAAAGGAAAGGCCCGGCGGCCACCTACTCTCCCGCGGTCCAACCGCA
>CAVESN010000079.1:7311-8885 GCA_963618365.1 Bacteroides uniformis | reverse complement strand
TGGTAGGCAACAGTAGCACTAGTCCTATCCAAGGGCACTTCTTGCGTCAATGCTATAACCCCTTGATAGTCGCCTATTGCAAAACCGCATTCCATGGCAACCCGGCCAAGAAGAATGTTTGATTCCTGCTTATTGCTGCACCAAGCACGGGCAAGGAGGGCTGTCTCGTATGCTTCCTCCTCCAATCCCAATGCATAATAGGTAAGACTCTCCCAATAGAGCCTTTCGAAAGTGAGCCTTTCATCTTTTGCCTGGTCCAGGAGCGCTTGATACTCATTTTTTCCGTAGAGAGCTCGATATTGTGTTTTTGCAAGAATGGGGAATAGAAAAAGGAAGAACGCAAAGCCGGTCAAAAGAAATTTCTTCTTCACGTTCTTCCATCCTTTCAAAATAATCCGGTAGGCAATAAGCCGGGTTCTGTATCAATGATCATCTATCCAGAACCATGGTTACCCATGGTTTCAAGCGACCTACCCGCAGCCTATAGGCGGACCACCCAGACTACTACTTGGTCTTGCTCCTGACGAGGCTTGCCATGCCACGGGTGTTACCATCCGTGCGGTGGGCTCTTACCCCACCTTTTCACCCTTACCCTTTCAGGCGGTTTCTTTTCTGTGGCGCTATCTTGAGCGTTACCGCTACCGGCCGTTAACCGGCGTCATGTCCTATGGAGCCCGGACTTTCCTCAGAGGCGAACCCCTGCGATCATCTATCCTACCGGAAAGAATGCTCAGACAATGTCGTCAAACTCACTCTCATCCGCAAATTCAGAAAGCCCTTCGGAAGAAGTTTCCTCCTCTTCGCTCTCTTCCTTCTCGACGGAAGTGAACTGTTCCTCACCACCCTCAACTTCCTCATAGTAGAGAATACGTGAACAATAGGGACAGAACTCGATGGAATCGCCACTACGCACCTCATTTACAAACTGTATGGGAAGTACGATATGACATCCCTGGCACACAACGCCATGGATGGGGACTATGCCCTTGCCATGCTTGCTCCGGACGATAGAGCAAAACTTATTGTAAAGATCTTCGTTTATCTTGTCGTCCACATAGCTGTGACATTCCTCGTCAAGCTTGGAAAGCTGATCCTTCTTCTCGGCAACCACACCTTCGATTTTGGAGCTCTCCGCATCAACTTTTTCCTGCTGAGCCTTCTGCTCCTCGCTCTTAACTAGGCATTGGGCGTCAAGTTCCTTGCTCTCAGCCTCCTTGGCACGCACTTGCTTGAGAAGCTCCTCCTCGCTTGCGGAAGCATCCTTGATCTCTTTTTCTAGAGCCTCGAACTCCCTCTGGGTGGCGATGGATTCCATCTTCTTCTCGGAAGACTCCCTGCGGGCAACCACATCATCGTAGTCAAAGCGCAGACTCTTAAGGTCATCCTGAGCCTTTTGGGATGCTGCAAGCACCTCTGCATAATCCTTATTGATCAGGGCAAGCTGTTCCTGCTGGATCTTTAGGTTCTTCGGAAGCTGCTCAATTTCATTCTCAAGCGCGAACTTCCGCATCAAGACTTCCTGCAATTGGTTCAGTTTCTCAAACACCTTTTTCTCTTCTTCCATGTGTATCTCC
>CAVESN010000079.1:0-7274 GCA_963618365.1 Bacteroides uniformis | reverse complement strand
CGTGTGCTTACAGCCAAATTAAAATACAACTGTACGTAATGACATGTCAATAAAGAGGTTTTACCCTCATACGAAATCCTTAAGAACCCTGCTGCGTTTCGGATGCCTGAGCCTTCTGAGCGCCTTTGCCTCGATCTGTCGGATTCTTTCTCTGGTGACGCCAAAAATCAAACCTACTTCCTCAAGAGTGAGCGGATAGCCATCATCTAGTCCGAAGCGCATGCGGATGACTTCCTGTTCCCTGGGAGGCAAAGTCTCAAGCACTCCCCGAAGCAAATCCTTGAGCAGAGCGAATGCAGCCTGCTTGGCCGGATCAAGCACCTCCTTGTCCTCGATGAAATCGGAGAGCAAGGAATCTTCCTCCTCACCCACCGGTGTCTCAAGGCTGATCGGTTCCCGTGCGACGTTCTTTACCGTCTTCACTTTTTCCTCAGCCCAGCCGAGCCGTTCGGATATCTCCACATCCGTCGGCTCCCGTCCAAGCTGCTGCATGAGGATCCTGCTCTCGCGCACCACCTTATTGATCTGCTCGATCATATGGACAGGAACCCTGATCGTCCTTGCCTGGTCGCTGATGGAACGGGTAATCGCTTGACGGATCCACCAGGTGGCGTAGGTGGAAAACTTGAACTTCTTGCGGTAATCAAACTTCTCCACAGCCTTGATGAGGCCGATATTTCCCTCCTGCACAAGGTCGAAGAAATGAAGACCACGATTAGTGTATTTTTTAGCGATGGAGACCACAAGGCGAAGATTGGCCTTGGTCAATTTGTCCTTCGCCTCTTTCATCATCTTCTGTCCCGCCTTGATCTTTTCGGCATGGATGAGGATCACATCGGTGGACTCCTCGAACTGGTACTCGATGTGTTTCAGTTGCTTTTCGGTAAGCTGGAATTGACTGATGTTCTCCTTGATCTCATCGGCGGAAAGTTGCAAGGCCTGCTCGATCTCCTTGCACTTGCTGCTGGTGTTCAAATCCCTGCCGAGCTGGCGAAGGTCTTTCGCAGTGGAAATCTGAAGCCGGTTTTCATAGCGCTGCAGGGTCTCCACACATTGCTTGATCTTGGTTTCCGCATCCACGAAGTCCTGGGTGAATGCCATAATCTCCTCTTGTTCCAGCTTCACCTTGGAAAGCTTTTCAAGCAAGAGAATACGCTGCTTCCCAAGCTCCTCATCAAGGAAGATATTCTTTCCGGAAGAACTCTTTTGCTCCTTGCTTGCGACATAGCCCTTCAGAGGCTTCTCCATTCCGAGCGCCTTCAACTGTGCCTTATAATACTGGGAATAGCGCTTCTGGTTGGTAATCAGCTCCTTGTAATCTTTCGGACTAAAATTCCCCTCCTCGTCATCGATGCGGGTGTTGATGGTCTGCAGAATATTGGAGAAGCGGGTAATCATGATGCCGCTTTCACGGATAACCGCCTTGATGATTTCGCTACCCTGCTCAAGCTTTTTCGCAAGTTCAACTTCCTGTTCTCCGGTAAGCAGGTTCTCCCGTCCAATCTCCTTCAGGTAGAGCCGAATGGGATCGTCACCGTTGGTATCTCCCTTGTCGGTACCAAGCATAACGTTCTGGTGGTGAGCCGATCCACCGTCATGGTCATCCAGAGAGGAGATGTCGACGATATGCTCTCCACCGCCAACGATGGTATCGTCGTCGTTGGCCATTTGCCAGCCGTTTTGGAAGGATGCTTCCTCTTCCTCCTCCTCTTCTTCCTCTTCCTCCTCTTCGTTGTCCGAACCTTCGGGCTCGTCCTTGTGGGAATCTGACTTCTCATTCACATCTTCGGAAGGAAGGGAAAAATCGGCTACCACATCAAGGGAAAGATCTTCGTCGGAGAGAAGGTCCTCGGAGTCATCATCCTCCTCCCCTTCCATGTCCGCGGCGCCGACAAGATCCTCCTCGCTGGGACCGTTTTCAAAGGATGCATCCACATCCGGACCCTCATCATCACTGAGAGTGATATTTGCATCGGTAGCGAGGGATTGGACTATGTCCTCAACATCGTCATCCGTTGCTTTCTTGCCAAGAGCGGCGCGAATATCATCTCTCACCACAGATTGGGTCTCCGCGTACTTCTTCACCATCGCCTTGACGATGGATTCACGAACATTGTCTTCGAGCATGCTGTTTCAAATCTCTCTTTGTTCTCATTGTGTAACGGTCTGTTGTTTGAGTTGGAGTCTCAAATTTCCTACCTGAGTATTCAACTCATGGAGTTCCTGGACCAGGCGTGATACTTCTTCCGGGTCTTCTTGCGACATTTGCAAAAGCACCTTTACCTCAGACCTCTTGTCATCCAGGTTCCGAATCTTGATCCTGACCAATGCTTCATTGACGTTTTTCTCAACTTCTGTCGCAAATTCCTTCATGGAGAAGGATGCGTTCACATCGCTGGCAATTTGGGGATCAGAGATTTTCTTGAGAATGTATTCGTTGCTGACTTGTCCGGCTCCCTCCCGTTTCACGTCTTCCAAAATCCGATAGAGACTGCGAGCCTCCTCGCTATGCATGTCGCCAATCTCCAACCGGCTTCTCACTTCATCGAACAAGGTCCTCTTGTTCATCACATAGAGCATGCATCTTGTTTCAATGTCGATGCTGCTCGACACGAGCGGCCTGATGGGTTTAGGGATTTCCGCTTTGGGTTTTACAATGACTTCCCCTTGTCCCAACGGGTTCTCTTTACGTGCCTTGTAAGGGGAAAATTTTGCATCCCTTTTTGCCCGTGCTTCAAAATCCATCTGCACGGATTTCTTTTCCACACAAAGAACTGTTGCCAATCTGCCCAAAAGATCATCGAGCACTATGTTGCTCTTTGTCGCTTCCAGGTAGGGCACAAGTGCGTCCATTACTCCCAGTTTACCATCAGACGACATTACATTATAACGACTTACTGCCGAATCGACAAGATAGGAAAACCCATCCTTTGTCTGGGAAAGCTCATTCTTCAACGCTTGAGGACCATGCTCCTCAAGCACCTGGGAAGCATCCTTTCCCAAGGAGAGATGGGCCACATCGCCTGTGATTTCCGCCTCTTGCAGCACCGTGAGGGCTTTGGATGTCGCCTTTTGGCCCGCCTCATCGCTGTCAAAGAGCAAAGTGACCTTGTCGGCATACCGTTTCAGCAGCTTCGCCTGCTCTTCGGTAAAGGCGGTGCCACAGCTTGCCATAGCTATGCCAAGTCCCGCCTGGTGAAGAGCAACCACATCGAAATTGCCTTCGCAGATGATGATGTGGCGCTCACTCTCCCTGCTTTTCAATTGTGGAAGCGACTCGAACAATCCCAGCAGGTTCTCTCGTTTGTTATAAATGGGGGAATCGCTTGAGTTCCGGTATTTTGCGTTGCTCTTCCCACTCAAGTCTCTTCCGCTGAAAGCGACTGTGTTCCCTTTCGCATTTCGGATGGGAAAGACAATGCGCCCCTCGAAAAGACAATAGGAGCCACCATCCCCGCCGAACAATCCACTTTTCGAGAGAAGGTCTTCGGAGTATCCGAAACCCTTGAGCATCTCATACACGGAGAAATCGTGGGTTTTGTTGAAAAAACGTCCTGGCATGTAGCCGATTGAGAACGTATCCCAAAGCCCTTTTGCTACGGATCTTTTCTCAAGATAGGAACGCGCCCCTTGGACAACAGAGCTCTGGCTCTTGAGCAGTACATTATGGCAGTAGGTGGCCAAACGGTCATAAAGCTCATACATGGCCTCTTTTTGCTTGTTCCGCTCAGTTTCCTCAGGGCTCAGCTGCTCAATCTCCACATTGGCGCTCCTAGCGAGTTCCCTTACCGCTTCAGGAAAGGAAACCTTCTCCATCTCCATGACCAGATTGAAGATAGTGCCACTGCGACCGCACCCGAAACAATGGAAAAAGCCTGTGTCGTCATGAAGAACCATGCTTGCTGTCTTTTCCCCATGGAGTGGACAACAGCACCAAAGCTCCTTGCCTCGGTGCTCAATCCTTGTGTACCGGGAAGCGATATCGCTTAGCAAGATACGGTCTCTGATTTTCTGGAGTGTCGCGTCTGAAAAACTTGCCATTTACCTTCCCAATATACTATACACAGAGAAACCAAACGCTGAAACCGGATAATAAAAAACCTCTTCCGAAGAAGAGGTTTACTTGGAGAGGGAAGGATTCGGACCTTCGAAGCGATAAGCAGCAGATTTACAGTCTGTCCCCTTTGACCACTCGGGAACCTCTCCATGCCTTTCAGCAAGAGTGACTTTACCCGCATCGTTCGTATTAAGTCAATACGTTTTGGAAAAAAACCGATTTGACACGCACAAACGTTTTTTTGTATGCTTGCAGATGTCGCCGACTTAGCTCAGCTGGTAGAGCATCTGATTTGTAATCAGACGGTCATTGGTTCGAGTCCGATAGTCGGCTCTAAGCGCCACGGGTTTCCGTGGCTTTTTTATTAATCCTTGAATTGGTCTGGCCTCAACCGCTCCGCTCCATTGATATAGACGGGCTTGAGGTTTGCCCTCTCCTCCTTCAAAAGCAGCAAGATTCTCACGCACCGCTCCATCATCCCGTCAATTTGTGGTTCCTGCATGCAAAAAAGAGGCACCTTGGCTCCGTGCCCCGCATGCCTAAGGGCCCCCGCAGGGTTCTTGCTGTGTAGGTCGCTTGTAATGGTGAACAGGATGCAAGCGAGATCTTCTTCCTCCAAATGGTTTTCCCGCAGCAGCTCCTCGAAGCACTCCTTCACGCTTTCTTCGATGGAAAAGGGGGAATCTTCCCCAACTCCCGTTGCCCCGCGCAGCGCACAAATAGCCATAGATACTCCTTCGGGTCACCACCCGATAACCAGCCCCTCGACAACAAGGTGCTGGGTGAATGCGGTCATATAGGACAAGCTGAATGCAATTGCGATCCTCAGCCCATTCAGCAAAAAAAGCTTAAGTGGAAAGAGACCCGAATGAATCGCAACAATCAAGGAAAGCGCGAATATCCAAATCCCCATCACGTACATCATGCAGCAAAGGAATTTGTGGCAAAGGATGACAAGCTGCAAATACCCCTCTTCGACAGAAAAGCAACTGCCTCCCAGATAGGCGAAAAAGAAGAAAAAAAGAAGCAAGAGCAAGTACGTGTGCACCCGCGAGGAAAAAGCAAGCAACCTTTGCAATCTAAGCATACAGAGAGACTAGCACTGTTTGGCGCAGACGGGCAACAGCACAAATGCATTGCAACTTTGGCAAATCAGAGTACACTACTTGAGGAGGAACACTCACCATGAAAACCCTAGAGGAACGCTTTTCCACTCTCGCGTTGAAACCTGCAGATATTCTTCTCCCCAAAAGCTCCGTCGACCTTTCAAAATGGGCCGTCATCGCATGCGACCAATTCACTTCCGAACCCGAATACTGGAAACAAGTCGAGGAATATGTGGGAGAAGACGCCTCCACGCTTCACTTGATCTTTCCGGAAGTATACCTGGAAGATGGCAACAAGGAAGAAAGAATCGCCCACATCGACCAGATGATGGAGCGCTATCTCAAAGAAGGAATCTTTCAAAGCTATCCGAACACATTCCTGCTTGTCCATCGCACCACAAGCCTCGGCCACAGCCGCTGGGGCCTGATGGCAGCGCTTGACCTTGAGCAATATGATTACTCAAAGGAGAGCAAAAGCCTTATCAGGGCGACGGAGGGAACAATTCTCTCCCGCATTCCCCCACGCAAGGAGATTCGCAAGAACGCGTTGCTCGAAATTCCCCATATCATGGTGTTGATTGACGACAAGAAAAAAGAGATCATCGAAACCCTTTATGCAAAGCGGGACCAATTGAGAAAAGTCTACGAGACAAAACTCATGCAGGAAGGAGGAACCATCGAAGGATTCCTTGTGGAAAAAAAGGAGGACCTCGCGCTTGTGGCAACAGGATTCGAGCACCTTTTTGATGCGCTGGACCCAAACAATCCGATACTATTCGCCATGGGTGACGGGAACCACAGCCTCGCTACAGCAAAAAGTTGCTGGGAAGACAAGAAGGCAACACTTACCGAAGAGGAGAGGAAGAGCGACCCTGCGCGCTATTGCCTCGTGGAGATTGAGAACATCCACGATGATGGACTCACCTTCGAGCCCATCCACCGACTTTTGTTCCATATCGACTTTGAAACTTTTTGTGAAGCGATAGAGCAGTTCTCCAGCGGGGGAAGAGTTGAAAAGATTTCAAGCTTCGATGCCTTGTGCAAATCTGTCAACGACGAAAAGATTGAAGGACAAAAATTCGGATACGTTGACAGCGACGGTCCCAAGCTCTTTGTCCTTGAGAACCCTGAGTGCGCCATCGCCGCGGGAACCATCCAGAAGGTCATCGACCTTTTGTCCAATGAAGGCAAGGTGGGTGTTGATTACGTGCACGGAACCGGCATCGTCAGGAAAATGGCATGCGAAAATGGCAATGCCGGCATCATTCTTCCCGACATATCAAAACAAACCTTCTTCGAAACGGTGAAGCATGACAAGGCCTTCCCGCGTAAGACATTCAGCATGGGAGAAGCAAGGGAGAAACGATATTACCTGGAAGCGAGAAAAATCGTCAGGTAATCAGTGAATCAAATGTGACACGTCGTAGCTTCCGCTACGGACAATCCGGTAAGGGAAGACCGTGCAATCGATTAAGGTCGAGGGCACGGTACCTTGCAGATGACCGTCAACCACGAACAAGTCAACCTTCTGGTTGAAGGCATAGATGATATCGGTGATGTTGGTGAGGCTTGCCTGTCCGGAAAAGTTGACACTGGTCGAATAGATGGGTGAACCAAGCCTTTGGAGCACCTTCTGCAAAAAGTCGTCATCGGGGACTCGTATGGCGGTCTTCCCCTTTCCATCTAGCCTGTTGAGGATGGCGGTTAGGGGACAAGGCCATTGCGCAAGGATGTCATCAGGAACATGGCAAAGCGACTTCGCCTGCTCCATGGTAGCCAGTTCCAGAAACGGCTTTTGGAAATCCCTATCCTTAAGCTCATGGAGCGCATCGCTCGTCTCCTTCCCCTTTTTCGCGCACAACCCATAAATGGTATCGCAAGGGAGAACGAGGATTTTTCCCTCACTAAGCATTCGCACCGTCAAATCCAGAGCATCAGCCTGACTTTTGTAACAGACTTGCGACTCTGTCTCAATCATACCAGTTTCTCCTTTTTCCCACGGTGGAAAACACTACCACACTTGCGGCCGCAAAGACCAGTGCAATAAGTGAATTGACCCAGAAAGGAAGAGAGACAAACCCCTCCTTTCCCTCTTCCCTGGAATAAGAAGG
>CAVESN010000078.1:0-8957 GCA_963618365.1 Bacteroides uniformis | reverse complement strand
CGGCTGACTCTTCAATCAACCTTAATATCCTCGTTCTTCTTAAATCGGAATTGACTAGAAACTCTTCACAAGCTTCCACTCACTCCCCACAACCAACAACTTGCATCATCGTTGCAAGGACATCTTCTCTTCCCTTCATCTATAAACTGTCAAACAACCATGTCGCTCGAGCTTCGCTAGCTCCCTGCGGCGTGCGATATGTACCATACTAAAAAGGCTATAAACCTGTCAATACGGCAAATCTCATTTTTTTATTTTTCTTATTTCACAGAGACCAAAGTTCTGGCTTCGTCGTAGAAATAGCACAGGAGCCACAGTTTAAGGCTTCCAGAATCTCTTTCTTGGAGCGAATCAATCCCCCCGCAACGAGAGGAACATTGCTGACTTGGTTCAGTTCACTGGTGACTGCCGTGAGCAACCCCGGCATCACCTCTAGAAAGTCCGGCCGGAAACTTCTCAATTGGCTCTTTGTATTTTCCAGAGCCATCGAGTCCACGATAAAGGTCCTTTGACCGGAAATGAAGCCCAATTCATGCGCACGACGCACCAATGGCTGCTTGGTGCTGATGATTCCATCAGAGCGCGTCTCCCTCCTCACGAAATCGACGCCAACCGGATCCTTGCCCAGTCCTTGCACCAGATCTACATGGACGATTGCGATCTTTCCCGCTCGCTTGATCCTTTCCACCTCATCGGAGATGGTCAGCAACGAACCATAGAGCACAAATACAATAGAGCTTGTGCTGGCGATGGCAGCTTCCAAAAGCTCGTCACTTTTGACCGCGGCGACAATCGGACTGGATGCAAACATGTCGAGGATCTCTTCCTGCCCGCTCACTGCCTTACTCCCTTTTCCGGCCAACTATCATATTCAGGCCGGACCTCAATATCATGGTCCTTCCCCAGCTGCACCCTCACCAATCCATTGAAGTTGGTGTGATAGAAACGGGAACCCCTCTTGATATATGAGTTGTAGACGCTCATGCTCCCCATCAAATCATTCATGGCCACCACGACTTCGGGCCTGGTCGCCTTCACCCAGGCGAGGATATTGCTCGTGTCATTGCCATGATGATTCGCCTTGGCAAGGTCCGCCTTGAGCAACTTCGGGTACTTTTCCAACACCGCCTGCTCGCCAGATCGGTAAAGGTCACCGCCGAAAATGGCAACAGACTCTCCGAACTCAAAACGAAGCACCATGGAGCTGTTGTTGATGTAGGCCGTATCAAGCTTGCCCTGTGGCGGATTGATATCCCCCTGGGAAGGCCCCAGCACCTCGACATGAACCTGATCCCCTAAATCGAAAGAATCCCCATCGGCAAGATATGCCACAGGGATGGCCTTGCGATCTATGGTCTCAGTGAAGGCGCGGGTGTATTGCGTGTCGTACTCCAACCTTGTCCGGTACACCTTGCCGATATCCACACGCTCTGCAATCTGGGAAAACGATCCGAGATGGTCGATATGGGGATGCGAATTGACGAAGATGTCAATCCTTTCCAACCCGAGAGCCTCCAGAAGCCGCAGCACATCCGACCCAGAAGCGGGATGGCCGCAGTCAATGAGCATGCTCTCCCCGCCAGGAGCGACAACCAGCGTCGCATCACCGCTCTTGTCCGGACTCCCCTTGGGAACATCCAGATCTATGAAGAAAAAGGTGAGTTTCCCCTCCGTGACCACATTGGATGTCAAATCCCCATAGCGACTGGCTTCCGATGCGAAAAGAAACACCGAAAGGAAAAGCAAAAAAAGAACGGAGGTGGATTTTTTTCGCATAGATTACTATTCCAATCCCCTCACATAAGCACGGCAGACTGCCGGGAAATTGGTAATTACGCCACGGACCCCCCAGCGCTCGAGCTTCTCCAGCTCACACATGCCGTTCACCGTCCACACATTCATCCGTGTACCGCTTTTGTGAATCTCCTCGACTTTCTCATCATCCAGCGCCTCATAGCTGGGATGATAGAACTCAAACCCGAACTTCCTGCAATAGAACCCCGCATGGAGGATGCCGGCCTTCCCCACCAAGGCCCCGACAGGAATCTCGGGGCAAATCCGTTTCGCATCAACCAGGGAGAGGTGGTTGAAGGAACTGAACATGACCTTTCCGACAAGCTGGTATTTCTGAATCAGAGCAATGGTCTTTTTCTCAATATCCGGATAGTAGACAATTCCTGTCTTCAGCTCGATATTGGTCACCACCGGCTGCTCCTTGGCCCATTCACAATACTCTTCGAACGAAGGAATATGCTGGACCGAGCACTCTTTCGGCTGAATTTTGGAAGCATTGAGCTTCTGAATCTCGCGCAAAGTGAAATCGCGCACATTTCCCACACCGTCAGTCGTGCGGTCCACCCTCTCGTCATGGATGACCACCACCTGACCATCCTTGGTCAACTGGACATCGAGCTCAATCTCGTCGCTTTTCGCCTCGACTGCCTTCTGGAAAGAAAGCATCGTATTCTCCGGATAACGCCCGCTGTATCCGCGGTGCGCAACAATTGTCATCATCTCCTGCCTCGATTGCGGCTTATTTCATCGCCGCCTTGCTGTATCCCGTAAGCATATATTTCTGGAAAACGAAGAAAAGGACAACAACCGGGATGATGGCCATGACCGCTCCAGCCATAATCTCATGGTTGTTCATCGTATCCTGCCCCGCGAACGTATCCTTCAGCTTCGCAAGCCCCACTGTCAGCACCCTGTGGCTCTCCTCCTTGGCGATAATCTTCGGCCAGAAATAGTTGTTCCACCCGCTGGTGAACGTCACAAGCGAAACAGTGAAAAGCGTCGACTTGCACATAGGAGTCAAGATTCTGACGATGATGCCCACTTTTCCTTCCCCGTCAATCTTCGCGGCATCAATATAGCTGTCGTCGATTGCCATGAAGGACTGGCGGAGCATGAAAATATAGTAAGGGCTCACCGCGCTGGGAAGAATCAAGCCAAGATAGGTGTCGGTCAGATGCAAACGTGCAAACAGGATATAAATGGGAATGAAGGTGACCTGGATGGGAATCATCAAAGCGCCAAGCACCACGAGGAACAACGTGTTCTTGTAGCGGAACTCCCCCTTGGAGAAGCCATACGCGGCGAAAACTCCCGTCACGATCTCCCCGGTCATGATGCCGGCGGTCATGATGATGGTGTTAAGGTAGTATTTGCCGAAATTGACCTTCTGCATGACATGCAAGTAGTTCTCGAAATGGAACTCATGGGGCCAGAAGGTCGGAATCAGGCGCAGCACCTCGTCCTGGCTTTTTACACTGCTGATCAGCATCCAATAAAGAGGAAACAGTGCAATCAGTGTCACGAGAATCGCCATCGCATATTGCAAAACAGTGAACACCCTCTTGCGGCGAAGCGCCCTCTCTTCAAGAACATGCATCGATTCTATTTTTGAAGCCATACACTCCCCCTTATGACTCATAGTTCACCCTGCCACGACTGATACGCATGGTTGCCGCCGTGCAAAGGAGAAGCAGGATGAAGAAGGCAAGCGCCATCGTCGCAGCCCGGTCCATACGGAAGTCCACCATGGCATATTGGTAGATCTTGTAGACGAACACCTCGGTCGAGCGATACGGTCCCCCTCCCGTCAGAATGTCAATGCTCTGGAACACCTTCATGGAAGCAAGGAACGTGGTGACAAAAAGGAACAGTGTTGTCGGAGTAAGCAATGGCAATGTGATGAGGCGAAGTTGCTGCCAATAGGAGGCGCCATCAAGATTGGCGGCCTCGTAGTAGTCCTTGCTGATGGAGCGCATGGCGGCCAGATAGATAATCATCCCATACCCAATCGCCCTCCATCCGGTGAGCATCAGCACGCTGAGCATGGCGGTATGGCTATCCTGAAGCCAATCGACAGGCTTTCCCCCCATCTTCACAATGAAGAAGTTGAAGACCCCGTATTGGGTGTTCAGCATCCAAAGGAAAACCACTGCGGCACTGCTCATCGCCACATACTTCGGCATGAAGACCACCGCGCGCATAATGCCGTAGCCACGATGCTCCGTATTGAAAATCAGCGCAAGAATCAATCCACCAAAGAGGGTGATCACAATCTCTCCCGCCGAGTAGATGATGGTCGCTTTCAAAGAATTCAAAAGATATTTGGTTCCAGACCCGGTGAACAGCCACTTCCAGTTCTTGAATCCCACATACTTGTAGGAATCATTAAGCAAGTTCCAGTTGGTGAAGCTGATCTGGATGAGCCTCACAATAGGCCAATAGGTGAAGATAAGGATAAGCACCAATGCGGGAACCGTACATCCGAAATCCTTCAGATGGTCCCTCGTCCTGGGCTTCATCATTTGTCTCTTCATGAATATCTCCCTTCTCAATGGAAAGAAGGGGTACCATCCCGGTACCCCCGACAATTACCTCTTATTCCAGGCTGTCCTCAAGAGCCTCGTTGATCTCCTCGGCCATCATGTCGATGTTGCCTTCAATCGGTTTGCCCTCGTTGTAGAACTGAGCCAGATAGCTCATCCAGATGGAGGCAAGCTGGTTCCATCCGGCATGCTGGATGCGCGGATAGATGTTGTCCAGGTTGTCGAAGATGCACTTGAACGCAGGCTTCTTCGCCAGGAAATCCTTGCCCTCGCTGGTCTCAAGCACGCTCTTACGGGTCGGCATGTAGCCGGTACCCTCAGCCCACTTCATGTTGACTTCCTTACTGCAAAGATAGGAAAGGAACTGCCATGCGGCATTCTTGGTCTGCTGGTCGTTCTTCGCGGGAATGAGCAGCACGCATCCGCCGATTTCCTGCTTGCGGGTATCGGTGGCGGGGAACCATGCCATGCCAACCTCGAAATCCTTGCACTTATCAACATACGTGTTGTACAGCGAGCTGGTGTGCAGGACACTGAAAGCCTTCTGCTCCACAAACGCCTGGCGCATGTTGGAGGAAGCCCCCTTTCCGGTTGCAAAATAGGCCTGTCCCTTCTTCATCCATTCTCCCATCGCCTTGGTGGTCTTCAGTGCGGCAGGACCGTTCAAGTCGGTAGTCACCTGGTCATCGTTGATGATCTTGGAGCCATTGTTCAAGAAGAAAGTCTCGAAATACCATTGGTCCCACCCCGGAACAACCGTACCCCAGACCTTGGTCGACCCGTCGGCGTTGTACTCGGTGGCTTTCTCCAGGAAGGAGTCCATATCCTTGAAGTAGGTAGGAATGGTGATTCCCTTCTTGTCCGCCATCGTCTTGTTGTAGTACATGACCTGGGTGGAGATAAGGAACGGAAGGGAGACCTGTTTCCCGTCAAAGGAGGAAGCCTTGATCATGCCTTCGCCGAAATCCTCAATATCAAATCCCGTCGCCTTGATGTAGGGATTCAAATCCTCACAAAGCCCGGCTGCTCCATATTGCGCGACATAAGGAGTATTGGCTACCACCAATGCGGGAAGTCCCTGTCCGGCCGCCTGCGCCGCGACAAGCGTCTCGTTGACCGTCGCATAGTTGCCGATATACTCTGCCTTCACCTTGATTTTGTCCTGGCTGGCATTGAAATTGCCCACAATCTCATTCACCAGCGGCTCATATTGGTTCTCAAGTGCATGCCACCAAGTAATCTCAATCGGAGCAGTCACCTCATAGGTTTCCGCGCTCTTTGCCGGGGAAGCCTTGGGAGAAGCCTCCTTTCCGCCTTGCGCGAACAAACTTCCTGCAATCAAGCTGCTGGCCATGAGCACGAGCATGTTCCGTTTCATCAATTGTTTCATGATTCCTCCTTACAGAATATTCAACATTGTTAACCTGAAACCCTTCATGGTTAGAGTAAAATTGGAAGAGTGGGTTGTCAAATACTTTCCGACTTCTTGTACCATTCTCTCATTCTTCCCACATTTTTGCTTGCATTTCCAAGTTAAAAATGTTTAATAAATGTATGAAGAAACGAATAACGCTCACCACAATAGCCCAGCACACGAATCTCTCCACCGCCACTGTAAGCATGATTCTTTCAGGCAAGAAGAGCCACCGCTTCAGCCAGGATGCAATTGACAGGGTATGGGAGTGCGCGCGCAGATTCGGATACGAGAGCAGGCACGCCAAACGCAACATTGTGCTCATTGTCTGCCCTTCTGTCATCAACCCCTATTACGCCACACTGCTGCAGGGTATCGAGCTAAAGGCTCAGGAGAGTGGATACAGCACACTGATCTACAACACCTATTGGAGCTTGCAGAGAGAAAGTGCTGTCATGGACCAAGTCTCAAACCCCCGCATATGCGCGGTAGTCTTCGCCATGGCTCCCCAGCAGCTGGAAGTCGCGGCGAAAGTAGCGGCCAAGCTTCCCCTTGTCGTGGTGGCGGACAAAGGAACTGCCCCGAGGCTCGACACCGTCGAAGTGAACAATCTTGACGCGGGGAAACTTGTCGGACGCCATCTGCTCTCCCTAGGACATACCCATATCGCCTATCTCTCCACAAGCTTGAACCGGCAGCACACAAGCCGGCTATTGAGATTCCAGGGATTGCAGGAGGCGTACCGGGAAAAGGGAATCGTCGAATTGATCTGCCGTGACATTGACTCAAAAAAGGAGCTCTCTACCGTAGAGATTGAGCATACAACCGGCATGCAGCTCGCAGGTGAGCTTTTGGAAAAGCATCCCGATGTCACTGCGATTGTGGCAGTGAATGACATGGTCGGCTACGGCGTGATGGACGGGCTGAGGGAGGCCGGAAAAACCATTCCCGGGGATTACAGTGTCGCCGGATTTGACAACATCTATCCATCCCAGTTCCACGGCGTTGCGCTCACCACGGTGGATCACCATATCAACTTGCGCGGCCAGGCGGCATTCCTGCTTCTGAAAAGGAAGATGGATGGAAACGACACGCTTGCAATCACCCACATGGAGTTCCAATACAAGTTAATTGTCAGGAAGACAACCTCAGCTCCAAGATTGCGACCTTGAGCACCATGGCACAAAAAAAGATCGCAAGCGCGAACCAGACAAAGAAAAACGGAGGCAGAAGCCAAGAGGCAACCACCGCAAGCGCAAAGCAGAACAAGGCAAGAAGCGTCCGCACAGGGTAACGGAAAGCAGCAGGAAGCGCGTCACGGACAGCCTTGAATGGAGTGATGGAGAACGAAGAGTACAGCGCATAGCTCCACACAACGGTGACAGAAAAAAGAAAGACCAGGCACAAGGCGAGACTATAAAGGGGAAGCCGCAAAAGATTCGGAAGCGAGAGAGCCCCCACCGCATAGAAGTTTCCAAAAACGATGCAGCCCATGATGATTGTCGTGAGCCACAACAGGGTGGCGCCCCAAAAGGATCGGCGAAAACCTGCGAAGAAGGAACGCAGCGCATATCCTTCTGTATCGTCGGCTTGCTTGAGCGCATAGGAGAGCAGGCTGACAGTGGCGGCCCCCGAGGTAATCACCCCCAGCGAGCACACCAGCCAAAGCAGAGAGAGCAGGCAGATGTCGCACACCTTGCCGATGAAAGACCAAAAACCGTTCTCCGGGTCAAAAGCGCCTTGCATATCCATTTTCTCACCACCAGATGCCTGGTAGTATAGGACTATGCGCACAATCGGAAAATACTTGCTTCTTGCTCTCGCCATCATCCTTGCAGGAGACTGCATTTGGCAAATCACCCATCCAGTCAAACTTCAGGGATTCTTCACCAATGACGAGTACAACCTCTTCCCTGCCGAAAAGATAGAGAAAGAGTATGGCTCGGTCGTCCACGAACGGGTCAATTTTGAAGACAGCCTGTATATCCTTGATGGTACCTCCGACTTGCTCATAAGCGCATCGGCAAGCAAAGTGGTTGCCTATATCGCGGCAAAGGAGCTGGATTTCATCGTCGGCCCACGGGAAATCCTGGACAAATACCAGAGGGCGCTCTCCATGACAGATCTCTCCACACTGGTTCCCGAGCTCTCCCCATTCTTTGTCTACGCCACACAGCGCGACGGAAAGAAGGCAGTGGCCATCAATTTGAGCCAAAGCATGCTTGTCCAGGGCAGGCACCAAGAAAAGCCATACTTTCTCTTCATCCCGTCCAACTCAAGCCGCAAGGAGGAGACAAAAGCTTTCCTTCTCTGGGCTTTTCAAAGGTAGTCGGCAATTTCTCCCAAGTCACTGAACACACAATCCGGCTTGGTTTCGCTTTCCATGAGCGTCTTTATCGTAGCCTCACCGGAGAGGACAAGAAGACCGATGGCTCCATTATCCACTCCCGCAGCCACGTCCGTATAGATCCGATCTCCTACAAAAGCAATCTCCTCCCGCTTCCATCCTGTTCTTTGGACAATCATCTCCACCGTCTCCCGATGGGGTTTCCCGGTGACTCGGGGATGCACGCCCATTCCGACAGAGATGTCGATAAGCGCGCACATGGCACCCACGTCGGGAATGAAGCCTCCCTCAACCGGGCAATTGATGTCCAGATGAGTTGCAAGGTAGAGTGCGCCATGGCGAATGAAATCGCACGCCTTGACCAGCTTCTGGTAGGTCAGCGTCTGGTCAAATCCGACCACCACGATCTCAGCCGAATCCTCAACCAACGTGATGCCAGCCTCCCGAAAGCTCTCCTCCAGCACAGGCGTCCCCAAGAGATACACCCTCTTTTGCGGATAATGGGTCTTCAGGAACGCAATCATCACATCCCCGCTGGTCATAATCTGCCCGGGGGAGATATGACATCCCATACGTGCCAGCTTGTCCATATAGGCTTTAGGGCTTCGAGAGGAGTTGTTGGTGAAAAAGAGAAAATCGCGTCCAGACTCCTTCACCTTCTCAAGAAAGCGCATACTGCCGGCAAGGATACGCTCACCCAAATAGAATGTGCCGTCCATGTCCAACACGAAATGGCGGCACCTGGCGACAATTTCCCTTTTATCTCGCATGGACATTGCGGGTCGCAATGACATCAACACCTGTATGGCAGACATCATGGATCAACACTTCCCCGATAGAAACCGTGGCATTCGCCTAT
>CAVESN010000077.1:8300-9093 GCA_963618365.1 Bacteroides uniformis | reverse complement strand
CCCATTACCGAGCAACTTTCCCGCCATTTGCTTAAACAGCCCCTTCTGTTTGACATTTCACTCAAGGATATTCGTTTCCTGGGTTTCCCTTTCGATGGGGTTGATGATGCAAATGCCCAACTTTCATTCAAGGATGGAAAATATGAGATCTCCGGCTCCCTGCTTGATGGCTACTTTGACAGCAACAAGAAAAGAATAGACATCACTCTGAATCCGACCCTCGGCTTTGGAGGACACCTTGAGGGGAGCACCGAAGCCGATAACCTTGCCTTGAAGCTTGGGGACGCTTTCTTTGACCTCAGACTTTTCAACCGCTTTCTTGCAACTCCGATTTCACGGTTCAACGAGGGAAATCTCAAAGGGACTCTCTATATTGACGGTGCTATTGCAAATCCGAACATGTTCGGTCAGCTTACCTTGGATTCACTTAAGCTCTATGCGTTCTATGTCCCTGATTACGATATACAGGTAAAGAATGTGCTTTTCAGCGTGGAGAACTCTGAAATCTCCTCGGTGCGCAACAAGTGTTTCGCGGTGAGAAGGGATACCGGTGAGACAGTGGTGGGACAGGCCCAAATCGATGTGCAGATGGACGGATTTACCCTTGGTGGTTTCAACGTGACGGTCTGGCTTCCCGATCGTCCGATCGAATTCTATTGTCCGGTACCGGAAGCGAATGTGGAAGTCTCAGGTTTCTTGAAAGGTTGGTTCAAGCTGAATAAGAGCTCGGGTTCCAGGCCTCTTGCAAGCGGGGAGGCTGTTGTCAGCGATGTGATGATTGGAATCGGGGGAC
>CAVESN010000077.1:7275-8290 GCA_963618365.1 Bacteroides uniformis | reverse complement strand
CAACATCAGCGTCGATTTCCTCCTCACCAATGGAAAGAACAACCGGATCATCTATCCCAACATCGACAATCCGCTTATCAGCTTCACCCTTAAGGAGGAGGAGCAATTCAGGTTCAAGTTCGACAACGATGCAAAGAAGGCGACTGTGGATGGAACGCTCCTCTTCCGTGGAGGAGAAATATTCTATTTCCAGAAAGACTTTTATGTGGTCGATGGATCCATGGCCTTTCGTACCTCATCGCGCGGGGGAGTGGAACCTCTGATCAATCTAAGGGCGAGGCTGAGGGACTTTGACGCCGACGGGAACCCAGTCGATATTTTCCTTGTGCTTACCGACAGCACCCTTGACGGTTTGAACCCGCTATTCGAAAGCACTCCCATGAAGTCGACCGAGGAGATCATGTCGATTCTTGGTGGCAGCATCCTCCCTGGCGCGGAGGAGGGAGGAGGAACCCTTTACCGTGTTGCGAGCGTGGCGACCATGGCGACCGATGTTGCGGAGCGCATGGGTTGGATTCAATCAAGCTCCATGACCAACCTTTCGGAGACCATCCGAAAGAGCCTGGGACTGGACGTGTTCAGCTTCCGCAGCCAAATCATGCAAAACTTCCTGCTTGACGCAATCCCCGGCAGCGATTCCGTAAGAATCAGCCCCCTTGCACGCTATCTCAACAACACTTCCGTCTTCATTGGAAAATATCTCACGGATGAGATGTTCCTGCAGGGAATGTTGCATTTAAGTGCTGTCAGTCCAAGCTCCACAAAACCAAATGACGCCCCCTTCCTGGTAAATGACTTGACGCTGAACTTTGAGTTCTCGTATGAATGGGCAAATCCCCTTTGCACCTTCACTGTCTTCTCCCGTCCCAACGAGTTGTCGCTCATTGATTTTTTGGATAGGATAGGGCTTAGCGTGACAAAACGGATAGTTTTGTTTTGACAAGCAACCAAGAGGAGTTCGTTCCAATGATCCATAACCGTCTTCGCCCAATCATTTGCCTGATTGCCTTGGTTC
>CAVESN010000077.1:1051-7265 GCA_963618365.1 Bacteroides uniformis | reverse complement strand
TTGGTTCTCTATGCCGCGCTACCCCTTTTTGCGGCAGACTCTGAGCCTTGGTATTACGATAAGCCCATCACAGGATTTGTCCATACCGGTCTCTTCAACCTGAAAGAGAGCAAGGTGAAATCGATTGAATCCTCCTATATAAACCAGCCTTTTTCCGATGAGCTTTTTGCAAAATTGCAATCGGAGTTGTATGGAACGAATGCCTTCGTCTATTTCATTGGTGATGCTATCCAGGATCCAGAGGGAAACCTTCTTCTCTCCTTTGATTTCCACGAGCTTCCGGTTATCAGCGAAGTGAGAATCGTAGGAAACAACACGATGAAAATCGCAAGAATCAGGGGAGTTCTTTCCCTTCATGCAGGGGACTTCGTTTCCACCCAGAACTTGCTGACGGACAAAGAGGCAATCCTGGAACTCTACAGGGGGTATGGTTTTTCTGATGTGAGCGTCCAGGAGGAGGAGATTGAGGATGAAGCTTCCAATAGCGCCGTTGTCTCCTTCACCATTGACGAGGGACATCAGAAGAAAGTTTCCGAAGTGGTGTTCGAAGGTGCTTTCTCTTTCCCCTACAAGACGCTTCGCAAACAGCTTTCCACCCGCATAGCCAACTATCTCATCAGCGGTTACTACGAGGAGAAGAGGGTGGCGGAGGATAAAAGCAACCTCGAGAGCTTCTACCGGAACAACGGATACATGGATGCCAAGGTCACGGATGTGGAAAAGGTGGTCGTTGAAAGCGAGGATCCCAATGACAAGTATGAGCGTCTGAGGCTTGTCTACCATATTGATGAGGGACGGCAATGGCGTTTCGGTGGGGTGAGCTTCTCTGGAAACAGTGTCTACAGCGATGAGAATCTTGCCAGCTTGGTCGGCATCAATGTCGGTGAAGTGCTCAGCCAAGAGAAGCTGCAATCCATGCTCGGGCGGATTAGCGACACCTATTACAACAACGGATATGTGCACAACAACATCAATGTCGAGGCTCAAAGGGATGCCAATAGCTCAACCATCACCTATGTCATCCATGTGGATGAACAGAACCAGGCGGTGGTAAAGGAAGTCAAGCTAGTGGGACTCACCAAGACCAAGCCATATGTCTTCCTTCGGGAACTCACTGTCCATGAGGGAGATATCTTCAGCAAGGAAAAGTTGCAGAAAAGCGCCCAGAACATCTACAACACGTTGATTGTCACCGATGTCAAGCTTGAGCTTGAGGAGGGGGAAGAGCCAAACACCGTCATACCGGTTTTTGATATCACCGAGGGAAACCAGATGACCATCCAATTCGGAGCCACCTTCGGCGGGTCGGTTGACAGTTTCCCGATTTCTGGATTCCTGCAGTGGCAGGATAAGAACTTGCTTGGAACGGGAAGGGACCTCTCCATCTCCACGACTCTCTCTCCCGACAGTCAGGAGGTTTCCATCTCCCTGAGCGACGACTGGGTCGGGTATATTCCCTGGTCCAACTCCTTGAGCTTGAGTTTCTCGCGCACAAGCAAGAACAATGGACTGCAAAGGAACATGTCCAGCAGCTACTATACCGGGCATGACTCTGAAGAGGCATATCCCTACGGATATGACAGCTACATCGAGTTTGAGCAAAGCGGGGAGGTGAATCCTTCCAGCGCCTACTTGATGAGCTATGACTACTGGAATGTCGCCCTTGGATACAATTCGGGGTATACCTTCCGCTTTGACAGCGGGAATCTACGCCTTTCCGGCGGGCTCTCCATCGGGCTGAAGCATGCGGTATACGATGAGGACATGTACCTACCGTTCGAATACCTCATGTACCTGTACCATGAACACTGGCAATTCTCCAACAAGCTCTCCTTTACCATGACATGGGATGGAAGAGACCTTATAGAGAACACGACCCGAGGATACATTGTCAGCAACACGTTCACCTATGCGGGAGGTATTCTTGGAGGCCTTTCCAACTACTTGAAGGATACGCTCACCGCAAGCGGGTACGTTTCTGTTGCCAAGTACCAACTGGGAGAGAAGGAAGCACCTGTCGTTCTGGGTGCAACCACAAGCGCCAGCATCATGATGCCTCAGTTCTGGAACAATACCTATTCCCCCCTTGGCGGTGACGGATGGGGATGGTATGACGCGAAGCGTGGTGCGACCCGTTACGAGATGCTGTATATCGACGGCATGAATACCGGAAGGGGGTTCGACGTCGTCTATGACCAAAGCTTCCTCTGGAACAATGAGATTTCCCTTTCCGCTCCATTGGTTTCCGGCGTGCTGAACTGGGAGATTTATGGCAGTACATCGGCTGTGGTCAGCAATTTGGGAACCTTGCATGACGATGGATTTGACGCACTTAACTGGTATTTCTCCATGGGAGCTGGGCTGAGACTGAAAATTCCCGGGTTCCCTCTGGGCTTGTATCTTGTCAAGAATGCGAAATGGCTCAGCGCAGGCGATTTCCGCTGGTGCAAGGGCAGCATCTTCCATAATGGAGGAAACTCCGGGTTGAAGCTTGTCCTCGCCATCACCCAATCGATTTATTGAGGACCCATGGCTGAGGAAAAAGTTACTCCCATGATGGTGCAATACCGCGCCATAAAAGAGCAGAACAAGGACAAGGTGCTCTTCTTCCGTCTTGGCGATTTCTACGAGATGTTCGAGGAGGATGCTGTGGAGGTATCCCGTCTGCTCAACCTTACTTTGACCCAAAGGGCGGGTAGGCCGATGTGCGGGATACCTTTTCATGCTGCCAAGTCCTATATCAGGCGCCTTCTTGACCTTGGGAAGAAGATTGCCATCTGCGAGCAAATGGAGCTATCCAAGGATTCCAGACAGATTGCGAAGAGGGAAGTGATCCAGGTTGTCACTCCAGCTACCGTGGTGGATGATGATTTCCTTGATGCCCGGACCAACAGCTATGTTTTTTCCCTCATCCTTATGGGAAAAGTCTATTCAGTAAGCTATGCGGATATCACCAGTGGTGATTTCTGCATGACTACGGTGAACAAGGACCGTGGATACGCTAGCTTGCTTGCGCTTCTCGGACAAGTCAAGCCAAGGGAAATCCTTGTAAACGAGGATGACTTTTTCACCGACGATGAATTCGCCGAAAGGATAAATTCCCTCGATGCAATGGTCACCAAGCTTCCTTCCTGGTCTTTTTCCCAAAAAGGTTCATATCAGAAATTAACCTCCCACATGGGCACAACCAACCTCCATGCCTTCGGGTTTGAGAAGGACGACCCATCCCTTTGTAGCGGGGGTGCGCTGCTTGGATACCTTGAGGAGAGCGCCAAGGCCGCACTCTCGCAGATTACCACCTATCGAAAGGTAGACAATGCACGCTATCTTCTTGTGGACGAGGCAAGCAGGCACAATCTGGAACTCATCACCAACAACCAGGACGGGAGCGAGAAGTGCACCCTTTTCTCTTCGATTGACAAGACTATTACAAGCGGGGGAGCCCGTATGCTCAAACAATGGCTCTCCTTTCCCCTCCGAAGCAAGGAAGAGATTCTCTCCCGCCAGGAGTGGGTAACCTACTATATCGGGCATCAAGAGGAAGCGAAGGAGGTAAGGGAGATACTCAAAAGGGTTCTTGACCTTGAAAGGCTCTCCTCCCGTGTCTCCATGCATCGCTCCATGCCTCAGGATCTGGTGGGTATACAAAGGACTGTGGAGTGCTTTTTCCAACTCATGGAAAGAGTACGTTACCATCTCCTTCTCACCAAAGATTTCACCGAAGAGTCGCTTGGACAGCTTCTTAACGTCATACGTGAGATAGCCAGAGGAATCAACGAGCAAACGCAGGGTCCCTTTGTACCCGGAGAGGTCATCAAGCCAGGATATGATAACGAGCTGGACAAGCTCCAACAGATTCAGGGAGGAGGGAAAAAACTCCTGAACGAATATCTTGAGAGAATCAAGGGAGAGACGGGAATCACCACGATGAAGCTTTCCTACAACAAGATTATCGGCCATTACATTGAAGTCACCAAGGGGCAAGTCGACAAGGTTCCCTCCTCGTTTTACCGGAAACAGACTTTGGTGAATGGGGAGCGCTACACCACTGATGAGCTGGTCAAGCTTGAGACACAAATCCTCAAGAGCGGATTTGCCGCAGAGGCGAGGGAAAAAGAGGTCTACGAATCGATACTTCAGGAAACAGCGAAACTGGTCCCGCTTCTTTTGGAGATCGGCCGCTTCCTCAGCAAGCTTGATGTGCTCACATCCCTTTGCAAGTGCGCTTTGGAAAACCATTACCAAAAACCCGAATTCGTTGAGGGAAACATGCTTTCCATAGAAGAGGGGCGCCACAGTGTGGTGGAAAGCCAACTTTCGGCAGGAAAATTCATTCCCAATGATCTCCTCATAAGAGAGGACAAAGGGCGCTTCTGCCTGATTACCGGTCCCAACATGGCAGGCAAATCCACCTATCTGAGGCAGAATGCCCTCATTGTCCTCCTTGCGCAGATAGGAAGCTATGTGCCGGCCAAAAAGGTGGTGATGAGTCCAGTGGATCGTCTTTTCTGCCGTGTCGGAGCGAGCGACAACCTCGCCCGCGGCGAGTCAACGTTCCTTGTGGAGATGCAGGAGGCCGCATTGATTTTGCGAAGCGCGACACCAAGCTCCTTTGTCATCATCGACGAGCTTGGACGGGGAACCAGCAGCCAGGACGGCATGGCCATCGCCTATGCGGTCATGAAGGAGCTTGAGGAGATGAAGGCAAAGACTCTCTTTGCCACCCACTACCATGAGCTTGCAGAGATTGCCGGCCCCAATGTGCAGAAGCTCACCTTGAAAGTTTCCGAGGAGAAGGGAAATGTCATATTCCTTCGCAAGGTGATACCAGGGATTGCGGAGAGTTCGTACGGGCTCAATGTTGCGAAACTTGCAGGAGTTCCCTCAAAAGTAATCCGGGAGGCTCAAAGTTTCCAGAAGAAGCATGATGACACGTATTTGATGAACCAAGCGCAGCCATCTCTCTTTTCTCCTCCGCAGCCAGATACCGAGCAGAGAAGGGAACTTGCAATTCTGGATGCGCTGAAGGATATGATGGATGGTTTTGACCTCAACCACAGCACCCCCCTTGAGGCACTCACCCTTGTGGGAGAGATGAAGAAGTTGCTAGGAAGAGGTGCATGATGGTGGAAAACGACCTTTCTCCTTACCAGTGGCCAATATCTTTAGCAGTGAGGCATTTGAGTGAAGGTGGATTCGTCACTCAAGCACTTGACGAAATACGCTTTCTTCTTGAAAAAGGAGAAGTTGATGAGTTTCAAAGGAGAAGATTGCTTCTGGAATCCCATCGCCTCTCTGTGCTGCAAGCGCAATACCCTTATGAGTGGAATCAGGCAACCTTGCTTGCGAAAGAAAAGGGAATCACTTTAAAAAAGTCCATGCTCCATGCACTTCCCTGGGTTCTTATTGACGGGGTTCCCCATCTCCATAAGCGGTTTCTTCAGACCATCCTGAAGGGGGCTCCCACAGAGGAGAAATTGCACGATTTGCAACTGAGAGACCTGGTGCGGGAAAAAATGAGCCTTTACGGCCATGCTGAGGCAAGGATTTCGGTACATGTCGGATTGAAGCTCAAGCCTGAAGCATATAGAAAGGGAAAGATGCTGGATGTGGAGCTTCCCATCCCTGTGCAAAACTCCTTCATGAGCGACCTAAACATAGTTGCGCAGAGCGGCCAGTTGGTAAACATGAGCCCGCTAAGCTCGAGAAGAAGGGTGGCCCGTTTCCGAGGATTTGCCAAGGCGGACGAGGAGTTCTGGGTTGAATACTCTTTCACGAACAAACAGATATACCACCACATGGAAGAACTTGAGAAATCCTGTTTTCAGAAGAAAATGCATCAGAAAGATGAGCCTCCCTACATTGTGGGCACAAAGTATATTGCTTCCCTAGCGAACAAGATTGTCGGAAAAGAGACCAATCCCATCAGAAAGGCGAGGCTTATTTACAAATGGGTTACCAGCAATATCAGCTATTCGTACATGCCTTCCTACCAAACCATCGCCAATCTTGCCGAGTATGGCTTGGCAAATCGCATCGGTGACTGTGGTGTGCAAGCCGCCATCTTCATCAATCTTCTCCGGCAGGCAGGGATTCGAAGCGGATTCATGGGAGGCATGTATGTGACTGACACTTCCGTATCGAACCATGATTGGGCTACCTTCGAGGTTCCAGGATTACCTTACACATTCTATGCGGATTGCTCCTTTGGGGG
>CAVESN010000077.1:0-1041 GCA_963618365.1 Bacteroides uniformis | reverse complement strand
CTCCGATTTTTATTTCGGGAATCTGGACGTGATGCGCCTTCCTTGCACCACATTGCTTGCTCCCGGGCCTGAATTGGTATGCGGACCATGGAGAAATGATCCCACAGACAACCAGAGGGGAGAGGCATGGTACGGCAATGTTACGGTTCCCTGGGACCAAATCATAGACACGAGGAAGACAATCTCTTTCAAATTGCTTTGAGATACGGTTGACACAGATGGCAGTTGACTTCTAGAATCCAGACTGGATTAGGGATCGCTGAAAGGCGGATCCCTTTTTTATAGATCAGGAAAAAATGGAAAAGTCGAACATCACTTCAAACCCGCTTTTTTTGCTGTATGAGCCGCTTGTCCGCGACCTGGGATTGGCTATCGTTGAAATAAGGCAAACAGACAGGGGAAAGAACATCGAGCTTGAAATTGCAATCACCAAGCTGGGAGGGGAAGCCTCAAGTGGTGACTGCAGCAGTGCATACCATGCAATCTATCCTGCCGCAACCATGGAGGCGGGTCCGCTGAAGGATGTGTTCCTTACTGTGGAGACTCCGGGAATGACAAGAGCAATCAAGGATGCGCATGAGTTCGAGTTATTCACAGGCCGGTCGGTAAAAGTGTACGATACTGGGCGTGGCTCCTGGATCATCGGAAGGATTTCTTCCTTTGACGGAGAGACTTTGACGCTAGAACACCGTAAGGGCGAAGAGAAAGAGGAAAGCAAAATTTCTCTCGCACAAATACAGAAAGCGAAATTGGAGTACCTCGAGGAGGATTGGAAAGATGGCAGGTAAGAAAAAGACCAAGGCGGCAGGGGAAGCATCTCAGGATTCAATCGGGAATGCCATCAAGCTGTTGATGGCGGAAAAGGATATCTCGGAGGATCTGGTCTTCAGCACTGTCGAGGGGATCATCTTGGATGCGTACAAGCAGCAATATAAACCCTATGACAATTGCGTCGTGCGCTGGAGAGACGAAAAGCACGACAACATTGATGTGTTCGTCCAGAAGACAGTTGTAAACGGCGATGAGGACGGAGTTATCGCA